>NZ_VSZO01000005.1 GCF_008312935.1 Roseiconus lacunae
CATGAGATCTGGCAAGCAGAGACCAAGGCCGATGCCGAGAAAGCGTTCGACGCGTTCTGCGAAAAATACCAAGCGAAGTACTCCCAGGCATGTGCCTGCCTGAAAAAGGATCGGTCGGTGCTTCTAACGTTTTACGACTTTCCGGCCGAACACTGGAGCCATCTGAGGACAACGAATCCGATTAAATCCACATTCGCGACGATCCGCCTTCGTCATCGCAAGACAAAAGGTAACGGGTCGCGCCGAGCGAGCTTAGCGATGATGTTCAAGCTTGCTGAATCAGCATCGAAGAAATGGAGACGACTAAACAGCCACGAAAAGATCATTCACGTCATCGAAGGACGGTCCTTCAAAGACGGAATCCTGCAGGAAGAAATCGCCGCCTGAGAATTTTCTCAGAACACAACTATTGCAAATATCTCGGAAACTGATCGCAGTCTTACCTGTACCCCGTCGCCCCACGAAAAAGCACTTTTTTCGCTCTTCGGAAATTGCCGCGCGGATTGCAGGAGTTACAACGAATAGCGATGGATCATCTCTTAGAATGTCGTATTCAGCGAACGAATGCCCGACATGCACTCTGCCCAGTGCGTCTTTAGGTACATGAACTTTTTTTTCTTTTTTTGCCACTATGTGCTATCTCCAAGAAATTGAAACGGAGCGAGAGTATATCCGATCCGAACTCTGTTGATCCTGGATGTCAGGTATTTTGGATCTCACTGTTACTCGTTTTTGAAGTTAGGTATCTGTCTAGAACTGGCTACTACCGTTGGATGCACCGGTGGCCGATACCGGAACAAGAAACTGAAGCGTGGCATGGCGAGCGACGGAATGCTTACCGGTTTATACCGATAAACTGTTTGTACTGCATTTTGATGCGATCGTTTGCGTTTTTGCGTTGCGGTTGATAGGCTTGGAAATACCGCGATTTCGGGGCTTTATTGCATTTCCGGCTCGGTGATTTGGCTGTTCTTCTAATCCGACGGTCGGAGGTTCGAATCCTCCTGGGCGTGCTGCTTTTCAAACGGTGACCACGCCCGCGACCACGCCTGCCAACGGACTTGAATTCAAAAAAGCGGAATTTCTATTGCTCCTGACCTTTCCACTCAGAGGAGCAATCGATGTCGTCTCTCAAGTCTCTTGCCCGTCGCCGCACCAAACCAGTGAAGCCACGAAAGGACTTCCCTTTATACGCCCACCGATGCGGGCAATGGGCGAAGAAGGTTTGCGGTCGCCTCTACTACTTCGGCACCTGGGACGATCCTGTCGCCGGCGAGATGGCGTGGGATGCTCCGAAGTATGCGCTACTCGAAGGCAACGACCCGAGCGACGCTGGCCCCGGCGACGACGATGATCTAATCCGCAAGGCGCAGCCGAAGCCCCATGGGCGTACTGCCGTTTTAGCCGATACACGAAGTGTGCACGGAGCCTCATGAGCAACCGCCGCTGTCGATGCCAATTCGATCGACCCAACAGCGCGATCTGAATGGTCGAGTTTGCTCGGCGAATCGCTTTGGCCGCAGTCTCAGGGTCCGGGCTCAACCCATCGTCTTGGTACCGCATCCGAGAGACATTGAAAGCCGTCGCCTTGTAAATGAACGCCGTGTCACTTCTTCTTGTTTGCGGCGACGATTATCAACGCAACGACGAACAGGCATAACCCGACTGAAATGCCGATACCCATGGTCTGTTCTCCTCTGAGGCGGAACATTGGGAATCACTGGGAAACAGCGAACGAGTTGAATAAATTCAAATGCACTCGAATCTATGGAACCAAATACAACCGACAACGGAGCATTGTACCAACCACGGATCGGCAGTGTGGGATTGAAACGGTTGCGAACGCTTGCGTGGTTCGTACGTTCCGGGTGACTGACGGCAGGTCCTTTCGCATCAGCGATGCAACCTCTGCGATGCCAAGGACTCTGAAGTCCGTATCGAGCTGAAAGCCATTGGATGTGAGGACATCCTCGGCGTCAGGAGGTAGACGTTTACTTCAAAGGCACCGACGCGATGCGACTTCCGAAAACAGGCTGCGACGAGCCCACTTGCAGTCGACATGAGCAAGCGGGCTCTGCGATCGGCATGAAGATTTGCATCGGTGACTTTACGAAAGGAGTGAGGATAGCGTACAGCGGAGAATCGGCTCGCTTGCCGCTTATCCCCTTAACTTCTTACCTAAAGCGATGCCATGGTTATTCGCCGTTCCGTTCCGCACGGAATCGAGCGTGCTCAGCCTTGAAGTACATAGCAGTTACAGCAAGGAACACAGGCAAAAGGAGCAAGAAAGGAAATGCGAAATGAGTACCGAAATACGCCTTGCGATACCAGAGCAGATGCCAGTCGTGCACCGCGAACCAGGAAAAGATAGCCATGCAGCTGCCAACCACAAGAATGGAAGACAAAACTAAACCGGTCATTTGAATCGCAAGTGGCCAATTGGTCGGAAACTTGGTCATGAACTTATACGCAAACGTACGCCTAGGATATTCTGCACCGAAGTAGTTGAGTGACGCGAATGCCCATGTGTCATCCATGTTTGACGGCATCTTGCAATCAACGGGATGTCTCCACCAATAGTACGTCATGAGAGATACCGCAGCGACAATTGTAATGTTCAAAGCGATAATCCCTGGAAAGCCCAGTGAGGCCATTGCTGGGTTGCCTTCAAGTGCGAGATCCGGTGTAAAGGCGTACGTCGTTCCTATGTCCGCAGCCCGAGCAACGGTTGGAGCGACAATGGACGCGATGAAGATCAATGTGCGATTCATGCTTCGTCTCAAGAAGGTTCCAGGCGAATTACGGTTCAGCAGGGCCGCGTGAACGACTCACCACTTCGAAAACATCAACTCGCAATCTCCGTTGCAACCGATGGTTATCGCTTTTCTGGAATGCCAATCACCAAAGGATCTACTGGGTAACTCACCCGAGTGACAACAAGCGTTTCGGGATGAAGTGAACCCACAATCGCCGGATGAATCGCAGTCCCCTTATGCAAGAATACTACCGCTCGCTTTCTTGCAAGCAAGTCCTTGATGGCGGATGAGTCGATGGAGTCGCCGTTCAGTCGAGTGAACTTAAGTGTGTCGAAGGAAGCCGCAAACCGCTTGGACCGCAGGACGAGCACCGACCGTCCCCTATCAATCGACGCCGTCACAGACCGACCACCGTGGTCAATCGTACGTTCGCGATTCCATGATTGGTGATTCTGGATCCAGTCCATTGTGGTCCCAACAAACAGTTTCCCGTTGGGTGTGTTATCATCAATGCGTGCATCGATGATCATCTGGGGTGTCCCGGCGACTGGATCATCAGCTGTGACAACACAAACCGTTAAAAGAAGAGTCAGCAGTGCGAGAACAGATCGGTACAAGATTCTCATTGGATTCTTCTTTGCGATAAGGATTGTGGTCACCACGTCGGCGCGGGCGACATGAACACAAATGTAAACCCAACTCGCCGACTACGGTGCGTTACTTGGTTCGTCGCTTTGAGGTTCCCGACGATATGAAGTTGGACAGTCCCAAGCTATTGTAGCGACCGCTGCGTATCCGGGGGTCGATCCATCAACCTGGACCGGGATCGACAAAGTGTGTGGGTACCGTGGGGGCGAATCGATTGCGAACGCTTACGTGGTCCATGCGTTCCGGGTGACTGACTGGCAAGTCCGCGTCGAACTCAAACCCGGTCGATGAGAGGGACATCCTCGACGTCAGGAGATTGGCGTTTACTTCAAAGGCACAGACGCGATGCGACTTCCGAAAACACACTGCGACGAGCCCAGTTGCAGTCGGCATGAGCAAGCGGACGCTGCGGCCGGCACGAAGATCTGCATCGGTGACCTCACAAAAGGAGTGAGGATAGCGTACAGCGGAGAATCGGCTCGCTTGCCGCTTGTCCTCTTGACTTCTGAGCTAAAGCGATCGATAGGTTCGCCGAATTTCCCGCACCGACGATATGCCCTGTGAGAATTCCATAAACATATCGCACCAACTCACCCAGAATCGTTCTTGGTGATTCGCACCTCAGTTCCAGCAAGCGGGAAAATGTGGTGGAGACAGTGTTCTGTAAATACAGCTAATTCGTCGTATGTAGGATCTCGAAGCACAAAGGCACGGAAAAAATGGGCAGTCGATCCGTCGAGGAACCGAAGACTGACATTGTCATCAAACGGTACTGAACCGATGTCAAAATCCGGAGGTGAAGAATGTTGTGCGATGTAGTTGTCAAGTGACGCGTGCCATCGGTCTGGAATCTCGTTGATCTTCATTTCCAATTTGGTAGCGGCGACGCACCCAATCATATTCTGTCTGCAAACGTAGGTGTTCACACGGTGGCGCCCCGGGATGTTATGGTCACAAAAATACGTTGCCGCCACTCATGTGCTCCACATGGTTCTTGCGATGGGCTGGCGTGGCGGACGACTCGCCCTGGGGACGAACGTCGCTAACCTTAGAATACTGGCCGAAGTTTGCCCGAGCAACAATCGACCGAGCGAATCTGCAAGCCAGCGACGACCTGCGGCCGAAGCGACAGCACTGGCATTCCGGCATTGGCAAGATCACGCAACGATTAGTGTTTATTAGTGGCGATTAGTGTTCCAGTTAGAAAGAACACTAATCTTCGCTAATCGCACACTAATGACTTTGTCGCGAGAGCTCCCCAGCATTGGTCGGCGGCGGCGAGCGAACAAGTATCACGAAGCTTGGCGATCAACCGAGCAACCTCAGGCAGCAAGAACGACGGCCGTAACCGGGCGGCGACGAAAGACTTTCCATTTCAAAATCGCCCGACTTCGCCGCTCCGGTTTACGGCTTGGTTATCGGGCCGTCTTGAGAGTGCAGTGTTGGCGTGCTCTAGGAAGTCCGTCGCGTTTCGACAAACAGCATCCAGAGGCCAACCGCAGGAGCAGTGAATAGCACCAACAGTGTTGCAATTGGAGAGGATGGCCAGTTCATACTCGCTCGCACGGCGTCATTCGCGAAGAGTGATGTCGAAAACCAAGTAATTGGAATCGTGAAGGTAAGGACTCCAATTAATGTCAACATGCCGGAAGCTACGCTTATGCGTGCGCGGCAATACCAAATCATCACGGCGGCCGTCATCGTTATGGCAAAGCATATCACCGGCACGATCGCCAAACCAGTTTGGTCGAATCCGATGAGGAAGCAGGCGATGATCACCATCCATGCGGAACTGCCAATCGCACCGCCAAACCAACCGCCGGCGTTCCATCGAGATTGAGATATGTCAGTGGAAATATCCAACGATCCGTTCATTTGCGTTCGTTCCTGATTTATGGTGTAGCCTTGAGTTTGCCAGATAACGATATAAGTTGAACCCGCTTCAGTCAGGCGTAGTACCGAAACACGGATTATATCACCCGGCTGAGTAGGCTTCATCTACCGATATCCCTCAATTCGCCGGTAGTGACGATCTGACCACTAATCGCAAGCGCTCATGGTAACCGCCTACGCCATCCGTAGGTTCTGGGAGACGACTGACTCCCAGGGAACAAGCGATGAAAAGCGGCAACAAAGACCGGATGCTCGATTGGTTCAAGTACGCCCACCTACCCGACACGCTCCGCGAAGCATCTCCGCCATTCGGCGAGCTAGCCGAGATGATCTGTGACTCGATCGAGCCCGGCCCCGAGAGGACGGTGGCACTACGCAAGCTGCTTGAGGCCAAAGACGCCGCCGTCCGAGCCAAGCTGAAACCTGGAGGGGGAGACCGAGAAATCTCGACATCGACAGGTGCGATGCGACTTCCCAAAACACGCTGCGCCGAGCCCGGCTGCAAACGATTGGTGGCAAGCTTACGTTGTGATTGACACAAAGCACAATGTGCGAAGTACCGCAGCGGCGATCCATTCTATTCGTGAAAGTCCTGGCGAGACCTAAGACGCGAGCGACTCCGCCACGAGCCCCTATGCCGGACGCGTAAAGCGGAAGGACGCACCCGAGCAGCCAACGTGAAAGATCGGCTCGCTTGCAGCTTATACTCTTGACTTCTCATCTAAAGTGATCGAATGGTTATTGGCGCCCAGCGTTGCTTAGGATAGCCACGGCAGCGGCCTCAGTGTCGTAGTCTACAACGATTATGCCCTCATGAGTCGCCTCAAGCCGCTTTAGCAAAGTGCCGTTGCGGTTCCAAGCCGATGACCTCCCGACACATTCTGCACTATCCAGCATTCCAAGACAATTTGCCATCATTACCACCGTCGAATGAACGCGGGCAATCTCGGATAACCGTTCGTTCGCGATATCCACTCCGTGAGCAGTCTTGGCGACGCTCGCTATTTAGACGGTCGCACCAGATTCAATTGCTCGCTGCGAGTGCGTCGGAACAGACAGTTCGTAGCAGATTGCCAAGGCAATGGTGGGGTTCGTGTGTATTACGGCATCGGATTCTGGACCAGGCTCAAAGAATGGCTCTTCGTCCGGGTGCAGGTGCTGTTTTGAATAGACCCGCAATTCCGAATTAGGTTCAAACACCAGCGTTGATATACACGGTAGACGATGACCAAGCGTGGGAACGCCCACAGCGATATATATGCCGTGTTGCACCGCAGTTGACCGTAAACTGGCGAAGCAAGTGTCTTCATGGGACCTTGCGTGCGATGCCGCCAATGGTGGTTCGTAGCCGGTCAGAGAGAGTTCCGGAAAGACGATGAGGCGAACGTTGTTTCGCACGGCTAGATCGATCAGGGACTGATGACCAGCGATATTGCCTTCAACCGGACCGACGATTGGCCGTGATTGAGCGACAGCGATCTTCATCGAATACACCAAGTCTCTAGCCAACAACACCGATCACCCGGTCCGCACGGTTGATCTTCCATTTTCAAACCGCCCGACTCGGGTGCATGGATTGTTCCTCTTCCGGTTTGCGCGCCACGACCATATAGCGTTTTGTTCGTGTTGACGGCATTGCATTCGTATGATCCATCATGCCAACATGCTCGACCACCAATCCAACTTGTTCAAGCAAATATGGAACCGTCGCGATTGTACGGCAAGCAGAGAGAGGAAGTTCGTCAACGAATTCGGCCCAATCACCGGTCCAATCACAACGATCGAAGAGTCCATCCATGATGACCACGCAACCGCCAGGGCGAAGCCAATCGTTCCAGTTCCGAAAAGCGGCAAGAGGATCGAAAAGATTGTTTACCAACAAACGTGACGCAATGAGGTTAAATGTCCCTGAACAGAAGAGTGACGCATCATCGGAGTGGTCACAAAAGCCTTGAACGGTGGTGACATCGCTCAATTCAGATTTCGCTCGAAGCAGTGCGATCATTGGCTGGGAAGGTTCCAGCGCTGTGATATCGAGTCCCGGAACCCGGACTAACGCAAGGCAAAGTGCGCCAGTACCGCTTCCCACGTCAAGCACCGCCATATCTCCAGAGAACCGCACGTAGCCTTCGAGGTCTGCGACGCACGCATCATGATCTGCGCGGTCCATTGCGTCGATCCACGTATCGTACTTCGATGCTTCGCCAGCGTTGCACATTGCGAGATAGCGTTCGCGTGACTGCGATTGAGAAGTTCGAAAAGTCAACGTCTTGCTTCCGTCGGGGAACGACATTAGTTAAACCCGACTCAGTCAGGTGCATTACGGCAACACGAAGCATATCACCCGACTGAGTAGGTTTCATCTACCAATATTCGTCGGTTCACTGTTAGCGACGATCTGAAGCCGCACAATGTTTTCGAGTGCTATCCATTCAAGCTGTCCATCATCAATGGGCATTATCGTAGCACCTGGAAGTGTTAGCAAGATCGGCGTGTGGGTGGCGACGAAATGTTGCGACCTATCGGTCCGTACGAAGCTGTGCATCAGTACCAGAAGCATCAACTGCCGGCGTGGGCAAAGCGTTGATTCTGACAGTCCATCGTGAGAAGTCCATCGTCAGATCTGTTTTGGATGACGGACAGAAACGCTTCGCCGTGATACATTTTGTGTAACGATCGACCACCGTAGGGTAGCTTCGTGAAACGA
This sequence comes from Roseiconus lacunae, assembly GCF_008312935.1. Taxonomy (NCBI): domain Bacteria; kingdom Pseudomonadati; phylum Planctomycetota; class Planctomycetia; order Pirellulales; family Pirellulaceae; genus Roseiconus; species Roseiconus lacunae. The sequence continues at coordinate 8,005 of NZ_VSZO01000005.1, forward strand.
CCATCGCATTCAGCTCCGATAGGCTGGCCTCCCAAAGGCCCGGACTGCATACTCAGAGTTCGCCCGACCGCCCACCGCTGCCGTATCAGTGTTTAGGGTGAATCCATCGGCCCGGTCCCGCATCCAAATCGCGATCCAAGCCGCTGCCTCAGGAATCAAGGCGAGTCGCCGTTGTTGATCCAGCAATCCCGATAATCGATATTTGTTCAACCAGATGACACTTCTACCTGCGACTGGTAGGCACCGCGAGATCTTTGCAGGGCGTCGTTGCCGTTGGCTACTTCCTGCGATCGTATAGATCGAAGTGGCGGATGTGAGTTTTCAATCGTACGGAACGATGGTCGCCCGTTGTGTAGTCTTTATAGCGTGAACGACTGACGACTAGCTGCGTGGTTTGATCGCTGGGTTCCGCTGTGTTGTGCTGATTTGCTATCCTAACCAGTTTACAGATCGAAATATGGGAGGTGGTGCAAGCTATGGATTGTTTTACGATGATGAGGAAGGTCGGACCTTTCAGGTTCCGGTTCGACACTCGAATCTATCTCGAAGAGACAACTCACCCCAGCAAGCGTGATCGTGCTGTTGCCGCAGTCATTGGGAAAAACCCAGGCTCAGCGATGCCGACCGAAACAGACTGTCTCACGCGTCTGAACCTTGATGATCCCAGTCATGGGCGGCTTCCGCGAACCGTTCGTCGGTGTTTTCTTTTAGCTTACGAACGCGCGGGGCTTTCGCCGCGCGCCGGTGACTTCATTCAGTCATGGAATCTTTTCTATCTAACTGACCCGGACCTGAAAGCCGCGAAGGTGAGCATCGGGGAAATGGAGCGATACCACTCGCTCCCGATATGCGCTTCGGAGCAAATCATTCCGCCTATCGTGTGGTTCGCATGGGGGCGACCTGAGAAAGAAAAGTTAGCCAAGTATGCGATTCGGTTCTTGCAACACGACATCCAGAATCCATTCTATTACTGTATGTCAAGTAAGCGGATTGTCACCGACATACCCGCGCCCCAAGTCGGAGCGAAGCACACGCAAGGGCTTCCCGTTGAACCCATCGTCGGGCATTTGGCAGGCATACTCAAGTCATAGCGGCGAGAGTCTAGGATTGAGTTGGAAGATTATCGCAAACGGGGTATCCCTATCGTAGTTATTCATGAGAACGGCCACTGGGATGCGTTCGAAGACCAGGAGGCTTGCGTCGTTGTTAAGGATGAATAAGCAGAATCTCGACATTTTGATGCAATTGCTCATCTGCATCTCGCTGGTTCTGTTCTCGATCGAGACTTTGCCCGACCTCAGTAGCGCGACGATTGCTTCGGTATGCCGAAGTCGCCATTGTGACAGTCTTCACCATCAAGTACGTCGTCCGCTTGTACCTAGGAGGACTCAAGTTTGCTGGAAGTTTCTTTGGTGTCGTAGACTTGCTCGCAATTCTTCCGTTCTATCTTTCGCTAGGCTTCAACCTCCGTGCGCTTCGAGCCTTCCGTCTCCTTCGACTGATCCGAGTGCTGAGGTTGGCCCGATACAATAAAGCTATCGCAAGGTTCCATCGAGCGCTCGTTATCGCCAAAGAGGAGTTCATCCTCTTTGGATTCACTACCGGGATCTTGTTGTTCCTGTCGGCGGTTGGGATCTATCATTTTGAAAACGAAGCCCAACCGGAAGTTTTTGCTTCCGTGTTCCATTCGCTTTGGTGGGCGATTGCGACGCTGACAACCGTCGGATACGGGGACGTTTACGCAGTCACCGCCGGCGGGAAGGTGTTCACCTTTTTGGTTTTGCTCGTTGGCCTAGGGATTGTGTCGGTACCGGCAGGGCTTGTCGCGTCAGCCCTCTCGCAGGCTCGCGAGATGGAGGATACCAATTGATCGTAGCTGCGATCGCGCGTTTCTATACACGCTTGTACAAGTGCCCAAAAATACTTAATCGGCGATGTTTTGGACCGATGCAAGCTAATGTGACACCTGGTTTTCGTACTTCCTGGCGGAAGGGAAAGCGGAATTGGGTACACGCGAAGGATTTTCCACATGCAGGAACGCCATCTTACGTTCTCTGGTTCACTTAATGGCTACCCTCGCTGATCTCGCCAAGGTCTCGGGAAACCGATTAGTGTAATACGAAGTGCGTTGATATTTTGATGTGTAAGCGTGGCCTGAGAAGATAGTTTCGTGTCGGCGTACATGTCATTCTGATTTTGGAATGCCACGTGTATTGCATATTTCTCTTTAAACATACAAAGCCGAAGTGAAAACCACTCACTCAAATCCGAAAGTTCCGCGTAAACTTGCTTTGACGCACAAAGCTTTCCGACGTCAGATACGAACGCGTCAAATACCGAGTTGGAAACCCACAGGGAGTTCACATTTGTATTGGCATCACCGAATCCATGTGGAGTGGCAAAGAAAACATCGCACTGAAACGAATCGTGATCGGACGCGGTTGGCTCAATCGAGAAAGTTAGAAGCGATGTGTCGGGGAATAAGTCCATTGGTCCGTAATGGTGGGAACGAATCGGATAATTTCTGAAGTTACGTAGTCGCCACAAAAGGCAAACTACTTTAATCACCTTTACTAGGCGACTCAGGCAGATCGAAAAATTGGTCGTTCTACAGGTGGCGCGAATACATCGTTGGACGGTTTTGAATCATTGTAGCAATTACGGATCGGTATGTTGCGGGACTCCGGTCTGGGGCGGGATTGGCAAAGTGCGTGGGGGCAATGGAGTTGATGCGATAGAGAACGCTTACGCCATGAGTATGATCAGGTCCTATCTTCACGATAGGACCTGACCATGGCAACAGAAGACGTCCGGCCATCTTGACCGTGATGGCGAGAGTGATTGGGACACCGGCTACGACAATTACCGCTGTGCGATCTCCACATAATTGTCCGTCAGCTAAATCTGGTTCGAGAAATCCGTAGCATTGTCAATCGCGTCTGGCCTCAGAGTCTCTGGCTCCTTCTTGTCCGCAGAGCAGAGCAGCGGGCGTCCATCATTTAGCGTGACTGACACGACGTTCCTCACGCCGATGCGCCAGTAAACGCTCTAGCAACAACTCCAACGGGGCCGCTGATCAGACCTCCGATTGCGGCATCCCCCAGTCGATACCTTCTTGGTTTTTTCAAGGATCTCGACGTCTTTAGCTTGAGAGCCCTTCTGTTTGGACTGAACCAGAACGGATAATCGGCTATCAGCGTCGGCAGATTTCCCGTACCTGATCGAACGAATTTAGCTTTCCGGTTCTCACCAAAATCTAAATCGATGACGTCAATTGAAGATTTCTCAGGCAGTAACTAGGAAGTATCAGTATCTGATTGCGTATCGGGCAGCCATCACACGGCAGTGATTGCCAAAGGCAGCAAAAGGATACCGACGCATCCACTACACTCTGTCTCGGACAATGAGTGAGGATCGCGTGCGACGGAAAATTGGCATATTCTTGACTTCTGACCTAAAGCGATCCGGTGATTGAGCACCCTCATGAATTTCGCAAGGATTAGATCGGCCAGCCGCATTCCGTGCATCGGTAATCGCTATTAACAATCGCGTTGCTTCCACAAACAGAACAGTGCTCGGTTTCGACGCCGAGATCGTCCGCTCGTGACCGTTGATCCCCAAGTGGCAATGTTCCATCCGCCGAGTCATTAGCGTGATCTTGTAACCCCAGAGAGTTTGCTGCCTGTGGCGAATCGCCCGGCATCCAAGTAGTTTTCACCACCGGTTCAAGAGGCGTGGCCCTATCGGAAGCGACCCCGTCTGGCAATGTCACTATCAACTTGGCGCGGTGCGGGAGAACAATCATTCCTGCCGCCGCACCTGCGATTGTAAACGCGTTGCCAACTTATTTTGAAAGTGTTGATCTGTTCGGAGCAACAATCCGTCGTGGAACCGTACCCGCTCTCCCTTTCTCTTCGGGTAGGTGGGGCCGCCCCACGTCGAACGACTGCGGTTTTCCCTGGAGTTCCGTAGGAACAAGGCAAAGGAATCCTGGCAATGTCCAACGCACTGGGCGGGCAATCGATCTGGCGACGCACGCACATCAATTATTTCGGCAATTTGCATTCGTCGTCGATGTGTGCTTGCACATTAGAGATGCATCGTGACGATCATCGCCAAACGGTCAACTCGTATGACTCGGTCCGTGCCGCCATTATTCAGTGACCGTGGCCTTGTCACGCGATCCTCTTTGGGGACCCGGTCGACCAGCGTTAAGTGCAGTGTAGCAGATAAGTCCGTAGGTAGCTGCGAAGGCGAAGCCCATGATTGCCATCCCGCATGCGTCGTCCCAGGCGGCCGCGTACACATCAACCTGGACGCTACCACCGCTTCGCTGCATCGGGTTGTACGTATTAACTGCGGCGTGGTGACCAAGCGAAAACAAATACGACCAAACAAGAGAGATCACGTAGTGGGCCGCCATTGCCGTCGACGTCCCGAGACTCAGGCGAAGGTGTAAAAGGCAGGTGATTGCAGTTGGTGAAAAGTTGAGGACCAGGGGCCACTCTGAACCTCGTGAATTGGCGAGAACGGGGAATGCGGCGAAGTGGATTGCGACCAGTGCCGTGAACGCGAGCAGGTCGAGGATTTTGAACCGCCGAAGCACTTTTGGATCCGCCAGCGGATGCTTGGGGGCATCTACTGCTTCTAGTCGCAACGCAGTGTCACATCGCGGGCATTGCATGAATTTCGATCGCTCCATTAGTCTTTCAAGTAGCCGTTGCGATCACCGAAATACCGCGATCGAGTTGGCTCCAATCGGATGCACTCGACTCATTCGAGGCGAATGCAAACCGAAAGCGGAGCATTGTACCAACCGTCGATCGGCAGCGTGGACCCGAAAAGATTTTGAGCACTTACGCTTTGTACGTTCCGGGCGACCGACTGACAGCTCCGTTGCATCAGCGATATAAACTCAACTTGTGAACGACCCACAAGTCCGCGTCAAAGTGAACGTCGATGGATTGGGAAGCTGCCTTGACGTCAGCAGTGAGTCTTTACTTGCGAGGCTGACACGTGCGATACAAGTTCCGTCGATATGATGCGCCGAGTTCGACTGGGATCGATTGTTTGTCGCAAGCGGTCGCCGCGATCGATACAAGGCGAGAGACGCGAAGAACCGCGGCGTCGGGCCATTCTACCCACGGGAGCCATGGCGGTCCCATCGCCATGAGCGGCTCACACAAAAGAGCGAGCCATTCGTCCTGCGGTGATGATCCGCAAGAACAGCCACAGCAATCACAGAGACCGAGGCGGCGACGGCGCAGACGGATCCCAGTGCACAGTGCTCCGCACACTTCGCTTCCGTAGGTATGAGCCGATTGATTCCGTCTTGAGAGTTCTTCCAGGCGATGCAACGACCGGAGATCTGCCAAAACTCCCGCCGGTCGGCTACGTTGCGGGATAGAAACCATCAAAGTTGGATATTTCACATTCATTCCTGCAGTTCTTCCGGAAGTGTCTAGCCCTTTTCCGCCGGGTGTTTCATCCCGTTTTGTCGTAATCGAAATTGAACAGCTTCGCTCACTCCTCCTTTGGATCCGAGTCAAGCGGAAAGCAAGCTTCTGGGACTTTGTGTCCAACTATTCAGTCAATGAAAAAGTCCCCATCGTTTCTGATCACTTCTTTTTCCGCATTTGTGGTGTACCCGTACTGAACGTGATGTGGCAACCAAACTCCGGATCGAGACACCCCTTGATTTTGACATGATTCAAGCCTGGGTCTCGCCCTGGCACCTTTTCCGGACAGAGCTAGCATTGCTTTGAGTGCTGAGTGAGCTGTAACCGTTTTGAAGGATTTTAAAGCAGCTGCCACTAGCGGAAGTGTATTAAACTGATTCACTCTGGCGATCGGGTGGTTCTACGATCTTCGGGCGATCATCGACATGGAGCCTTATTGATGTCTATTTCGATTGGTGCGATTCCACGGCTTTTCTTGTGCCTTTTCATCGTAGGGGCATGGTCGACTTTTAGGCTATCGGCACAGTCACCAGACGCCAGAACGAGCCGGCATTCTGAATGGAAACCTCTGTTGGTCGAGTTTTGTCGTCTCGTCGGTGAAGACGCCGTCTCCGAACTCGAGGAGGCCGTGTCTGCGGCCAACGACAGGCTGAAAAATCATGTGATAAAGGTGATGCGATATCGATTGCAACAATCGAGTGGTATCGATGCCCTTCGTCAACGACTGAGTGAAGTTGGTTGGGAATTCAATGGACTGGAGCTCTACGTTACAGCTGAAAATAGAGAGTCGGTTGACGACAACGATTTGCAAGTCTTGAACATGCTGCCATTTGTACCTCGTTTAGATCTAAGTGGTATTAAAGTCACCGACAGAGGACTTGAAAGACTCGCCGAAACACCCATACGTGAGTTAGTTTTGACGGGGACAAACATTTCCGATGAAGGCATCAAGAGGTTCGTTGAGAAAGTTCGAAACCAAAAGGCCAACGTCAGCAAGCGTGAGCTAGAAGCGGCGGGGCTAGGGATTTTTGGGAGGCATGGATTCTACGGGGGAACGGGGCTTGAGTCCGTGGAATTAGGCGAGACAAAGATTGGAGACCAGTCGGTCGTTTATTTGTCAGAGCTCAATGATCTGAGGGCAGTTATCTTAAGTGGAACGAATATTACAGATGCTTGTTTTCGTTCGTTAGCAAAGGTGGCGGATCTAGAAATACTTGATGTGAGCCGTACATCGATAGGTGACGAAGGTGTGATCCAACTCTCGAAGCTGAAACGTCTTCGATCGCTTCAACTGAGTGATACAAATGTCACCGATGAATCACTGCCATTTTTGGGAAAGATGGTTCACCTCGAAACGCTTCATTTAAGCGGGACAGCAACGACCGAAAGAGGGCTTCACCACCTGGCGAAACTTCCCAATTTAGATCGCTTAACACTTCCAGAATTACCGCCGGGCGAAAATGCCGACGATCTTCGTGCGAAACATTTACCTCGATTTTTCCCCTGGCGAGCATCACGGAATAAGTCGCTGTATTTGGGGTGGGATCACTGGCGAGCACTACCGAAAGTGGAGGCCCGCGAACGGATCCGTGATCTGCAGCGCGTTGCGATCTCTATGAAAGAACGGATGATGGTTGTTGCGTTCACTCCGAGTTATTTTGAGGATCGGCTGAAAGTTCTAGCCATCGACTTTCAGACGGGAAATTCCAAAGAACTGACGTTCGGGCAAGGCAAGGAACTCGCCTATTCCTGTCCGATCGCATTGTCACGGGATGCCGAATTGCTCGCGACCGGTGCCAAGCGTTCGACCGCAAGGAAAATGGTCGACGAAGGCGGGTACGAGATTCAACGTGTACTACGCACCGTCCCAATCGAGCAGTCCAAGCCAGAGCAAGTGACGATCTGGCGAATACCCAAGGTTGAATCTGAACAGGTAGCACCGGTGCACACCATCGTAGCACCCTGGCCCGTCGCAAAGCTTGCGTTTTCACCGAATGGTGCTCATCTATTGGTCGTCTCACGCATGGAAGCCGAGCCCACGGACGTCCTGTTTGCGGTTGTCGATGTCGTCACCGGTGAGCTGAAGCCAAGAAAGATAGCGACAGGCGAGCTTGAACCGATCAATCAGTTGCTTTCGATGGACTCGATGGCATTATCGCCGAACGGTCGGACCGTCGCGTTTTCCAATCGCCATGGAGTCGGTGTCGTGGACACAAAACGAGGAGAAGTTGATTACCTCTTTCATGAAGCAAAAGCGTTTTATTCTGGTGGTCCACAGTATTCTTCGAGAGGGCCACACCGCCATGAGTTCTCCTTAGACGGTAGATGGTTGCTGAGCACCGTGAACGTACTGAATGTACCAGATTGGGAAATCAACCGTGTTCTAATTTACGACAGGCAGTCTAGACGATTGACCGCTCAGATCATCGGCAGACTTGAAGCGGTTTCCGATGACGGAGCGACGATCGTCACAAGCGAAGTCAATACGATATCACTTTGGCATTTGAGCGATGGCGTCCCGGTTCAATTCGGCTTCACGCAGCGTGTCGGAAATCCGGTGTTGTCACACGATGGCAGGAGTCTATTCAGTCACACGGGCCCTGGCGGAAAAGCTCGATTGGGTGTCTGGGACCTGCGGAATCCTAAGTGAATCCGTAGATGCGCGCCAATCATTTGGATGACTTTCGGTGCACGCTGGGAAAACGAACGGCGAGTCTTGCACTCTCTACGAAACTGCTGGTTCGGTTGGCGGCATTTAGAGGCTTGGTGACGCGGAGTCCCAGCAGAATCGCTTGTAGGGTGACGCCCTGATGCGGTGAAGTTGGACAGCTCGGTGGGCAATTTCGGTTAACAAAGAGTCCGCGTACCTTTTCCTTGTTTTAAAGGTTTCGGTTCAACAACCGGGGCTAAAGCCCGTTGGCTGATGATGCGAATCCGAATATCGGGTATCGTCAAGCCGGAATCTCAGCTCGGGATATTGAATGATTGCGACGTTGCCAGCTAGTTTTCGTTTTCGCCTTGGCCAAAAACGCTTCGGCTAGCTGACGTTCCCCAGGTTGATTGGTTGTGATGGTGGCTTTGGTTCGGCGCGATCGTCAGCCACTGCCATGGACCGTCATGGACAAGTCGAGCGATAAGTGCGATCTGTCCGACGTGATAGGCAATGTGCGTGATTGCCCGAAGAATCGCTTGTGTCACGAGCTGCGGTTCACCCCGGATCGTAACGGTCTGTTCAAGCGCAGCTTCATCAAGTTCAGAAAGCGCCTTGATTAACGTTGACCATCCATCGTCGAAGTACTTCATCAAGGATTCGCGATCATCGTTCCAGTCCGTGAATTCTTGATCGCGATCACGAGTTGGTTTTTCACCATCGGTTGTCGAAAAGTTGGTCCATCGGCTTTGGAGATTTCCCCCAAGGTGACGAAGGATGATGGCGACTGAATTGAATTCGCGTGCAGGCCGCGCAAAGAGCTCTTCGTCAGACAACTGGACGGTGATCCCATCGATCATGCGGCGATAGGACGCAAGTGTCTGTAGGGTCTCGATAATCCAACTGTCTTGACGACTCATTGCTGCTCCGGTGCCAATTTAGTTTGGTAGCTTGTCACAGGAAGTTCGGCAGGGCGAGGAATTGATCGGCAATCCACAGTGCTGATGCACCCATGTCCGTGAGTCATGCGAATCCGGAGGTTAAGCAATGACGCAGCTTTTCGTTCGCGTTTGAACTGTCGTTGGGATCGATTTCCGTCACCACTGCGTCTTTATACTCAATTCTGTATGACAAGGTGACAGAATGAAACAAGAGCGTTCGATAGATGCACTCGGTGATGACGCTTCGTTGCAGTTCGATAGGAGAATGAACCGCATCGCGTTGCTTGCGGTTTCGTTGCGACAACCGGGGCTAACGCCCGTCGGCTGATGAGTCGAACGGGAACGTCGGGTCTGACTGGAGCACCAACGCGTCGTCGACCGCCTAAGTTCGGATGGGCCGCAAGGCGCAAGCCGCGGTTTCCGGGCGATAACCTTGGCCAAAGCTCGATGGCTAAACGTTCGGAACCGGGGTTCTGAAATGGAATAAAACGATCGCCGAATAGTGGCAACAACTGCTCTTTTCTTCCGCGTGGAGGCTCCGTCGGTCAACTAGGTTAGCTGAGCGTCCATCGTAATTTCTGCGTTGAGCAGTTTCGAAACGGGGCAACCCTCTTTTGCTTTGCCGGCGCATTCCAAAAAGGTTTCTTCAGTAGCCCCCGGGACTGTTGCTTTCACAACCAGATGAACCTTTGTTATCGCGGGGCCGTCGTCATCTTTCCCGAGCGTGACCGTCGCTGATGTCTCGATCGAATCGGCGGTCAGATCGGACTGGCCAAGGATATTTGACAAAGCCATCGAAAAACAACCGGCGTGTGCCGCCGCGATTAGTTCCTCCGGGTTGGTCCCTTCGGCGCCTTCGAAGCGGGTCTTGAAGTCATAATGTGTCGACTGCAATGCCGTGCTTGTTGTTTGCAACGTACCCGATCCGTCTTTCAGCCCGCCTTTCCAAATTGCTGATGCTTTATTGTTCATAAAGATGTGCTCCTATAATTCGAGTCATGGACGATCAACTTCCGTCATCTTATGAGGTCGACAACCGTCATACGATCCGACACCGAGGCCAAGTTCGTGTTGAGTTGCCGGACACCTCTGAAAAGATGAGGCGGGGAAGCGTAGCCTGCAAACGTTGCGCCGATAGAACGATTGGTTCTCCGAGGTGCACGTCGCTTTGGATCCGGCGGTTTCGTCACTGCGTCACGTGAGGTCGTTCAACCGGTCGTGCGCAATCCGCCGGCGATGCCTTGGATCGATAGCCGCAACAGGCTAGTGTGCTCCTCATCCTGCTCTCCCGACTTGAGTTGACTGAGCAAATGAATTTGCGACAGATTAAGGGGGTCGACGTAGGGATTTCTCATCGACACCGAGGCTCGGAGCCACTCGATATCGGTCAGCAATTCATGATTCTCTTTAATCATCAAAATCGCACCCCGGCTACTTTCAAACTCTGATGAAATCATCTGCCAAATTTCTTGGCTGGATTCGTCGCTGATCAATGAGGCGTAGATTTTCGCGATCTGCATGTCGGCCTTGGCAAGAGCTAATTCCGCGTTGTCAATCAACGCTCGAAACATAGGCCAACTGGAGAACATTGAGCGTAAGACGGACCAATCGGGATCCTTTTGGTCGACAAACTTTCTTACGGCAGTACCGATGCCAAACCACGCCGGTAGTAGGTGTCTCGATTGCGTCCACGCGAACGTCCAAGGAATTGCTCGAAGGTCGCCGAGTGATTGTCGCTTTCCACGTCTTGCCGGACGGGATCCGATCGGCAAATTCTCGATTCCTCCGATCGGGGTTGCGCAGTCGAAGTAGTGCAAGAACTCCGGATGCTCAACCAGCTTTCGGTAGGTCGACAATGATTCCGCCGACAGAAACTCCATCCCTTCCACCCATGCCGAGTCCGGTGGCACGCTTGGCGTCGCACTCACCAACAATGTCGCGTTGATGATTTGCTCCAGGTGTCGATGAGCGATGACGGGGTCATCGTAGCGTTCGGAAAGCACCTCGCCTTGTTCGGTCACACGTAATCGCCCGTTGACGGCCTCTTGCGGCAGCGACCGAATCGCTCTAGCTGCCGGGCCGCCTCCCCGACCGAGCGCGCCGCCACGACCGTGGAAAACCGTCAAATCCACGTGATTTTCCTTTGCGACCGCTGCTAGTTTTTCTTGGCCTTGGTGAAGTTCCCAGCACGCAGTCAGATAGCCGCCGTCTTTGGTGCTGTCAGAATAGCCCACCATCACCATCTGTTCGGGTTGATCTAGCTTCCCAAGGTAACTTTGGTAGTTCGCATTACTTAACAGTGTTTGCAGGATACCCGCCGCGTTTCGCAAGTCGTCGATCGTTTCAAACAGCGGCACGATCGGAAGGTACGGCAACCGCTCGGCGTCACGCTGCCGCTGTGCCCAAGCGGTTTTCCAAAGTGACAGTACCGTCAGCACATCGTCTGCCGAGTGAGTCATGCTGATGATGTAGCCGCCGATCGGGGCCATTCCCCAGCGCGAGGATTCTTCGACCAGCAGCAAAAATGTGTCGAAGACTTCGCGAGAAGTCTCTGAAAGCGCGTCCACGTCGATTGCTTCGGGCACGGTATCTTGACGAAGGTAATCGGCGAGTGCCTTGTCGTCCGGTGGATGTGAAGCACCGGTTTGGACCGCAACAACTTCACGTAAGCACTCGCGGTGGACTTCCGAATTTTGCCGGATATCCAGGGCCGCAAAATGAAAACCAAACGTATCCACCAAGTCGATCCAAGGCTGCAGGTATTGATCGACAACGCGGCGACCTCGGTTGACCAACATACTCTCACGGAGCAGCTCCAAATCGGAGCGGAATTCGGCCAGTGATTCAAACGCAGCTTCGCTTTCGGTGTCAGCTTCTGCGTCTTGCGATGGCTCGGACTCCGATTGCTGGGTGTCGCGTTGCAACGTGCCAAGGGTTTGTTCCAACCGGAACTGAAGCATCCGCAGGAATCGACGGTAGGTCTCCGAATGAGAAACCGGAGCCAAACGTTCGTCCAGCATGGACCAGCGTTGAACACATTGGTCGATTCGTTCGCGCAATCCATCGTCGGAGGGCACTTGCTGATCGGACATCACGACTTGATTGTGCAATTGCCGGCACTCGGCGAGATGGCCTTCCAGCGCAGCTCGGCGCAACCGCGCGAACGTACTGCGTGAGACTTCGGCGGTCACAAAGGGGTGTCCGTCTCGATCGCCACCGATCCACGTTCCGAATGCCAAGAACTGTGGGATTTCAAAGTGATGATGTGGATAAGCCTTCTCGAGCGCCGTTCGCAATTCACGATAAGTTTTCGGGACGACGTCCCATAAGGTCGACGCAAAGTACACGCCGCGGCTGACTTCGCTCATCACCGGCGGCCGGTCCGGACGCATCAAATCGCTTTGCCAGAGTACGGTCAAATTCGCTAGCAGTTCTGCTTCGGCGGCTTCTGAATCGGCACCCGATTTTTGGGCTAGTAATTGTCGCACGCGGCGCAGCAATTGCCGAGTCGTTCGTCGTTTTGCTTCCGAAGGATGCGCCGTGAAGACCGGTTCAATCTTTAATCTGTCTAGCCAACGTTGCATCTCGGAAGCCGTCACGCCTTGTTGTTGCATTTCAACGACGGCATGAGCGATCGATTCGCGACGTGGGATCCCTTCGGCGCGGGCGGTCGCGTCACGACGTTTTAGGACATCGATCCGCTGCTGTTCTTCGGCCGCGTTGGCGAGATCGAAGAACAGGCTTAGCCAACGGATCACGGACCGCAGTTCATTCGGCGTCAGCCGTTCGATCTCATCGACCAAGCGAGACTCTGCGTCGGGGATGCCGGCTCGTCGTTCGAGACCGAGTCGTCGAATACGATGCATCGTGTCGGCCAACGACTCGCCGACCTGTTCGCGGACGACCAAATCGAGTTGTTCGACGAGGTGATCGAGGGTTCCTTCTTTTCCGGTTGGGTTCTTCATGCAATCGTCGCTGACAATCGTTGGTGGAGACTGATTTGCCGTATCGTAGCGAAGCGGATATCCACTGACGTCCCACACGTCGTAGCAACGCCGGAAGTCGTCCGCAACGGAAACCGTCTTCCCCTTAAGCGACCCGCAACGCGACAGGGGGTGGTGACTTCTGTGGCCAAAGTCAACGTCCCTCCAATCGGGGCGCGAAGCGACACCGGGTAATCACCCGGGATGTCCGACCCGGGAAACAAAACGCCGGAGTGTGAGAGTGTCGAACCAGCTGCAAGTCGGGGCGGCACGGTGGCGTCGTGTCGAAAGCAGAATCGCCTGGCGGCTTCGGGCAGGCGGTTTAGCAGCGTGGCGCATCGCGCGGGACGCTTTTCAGATTGCGCACAAAAAAGCCCGAAATTTGCATCCGCAAATCCCGGGCTTTCGATCTAGCTACCCCGCTAGGACTTGAACCTAGAATGACTGAACCAAAATCAGTAGTGTTGCCGATTACACCACGGGGTAGTGCTCGTTGAGCTGTCCGCGAAGTTTAGCAAATGCTTCGCCGTTGCCAAATAGGACTCGGTCACTTCTTGGCAGGTTCGGGAGAAATTTTTTGGCCTCGATGCTCACGCCCATGTCCGTCGCCCTCCCAAGTCGAACAATTCATTTCTCCAGACCGACCGCCATTTCTACCCACCCCACCGCTGGCCATCATTTCGCCGCTTGCCGTTGGGAGTTTTGTCAGCGAGGTCGACAGGGTTCGGCTTGCCATGGTCGACGCGAAGAACAGGTCGATGCGAAGAGCAGAACGCTACTTTCGGCGGATCGAAAGGCGACCGTTGATTCTTTCTCATCGATAGGCTTCGGCCATCGTTCGGACGGCTTCGGCAACGGTTTCGCGAAATTCTTCTGGGCCAATCACTTCGGCGTCTGCACCGAGCGACAAGACTCGGGGCAAAATCTCGCGTGGATGTGATGCCGGAACGGTCAACATCGCAGCTTCATCGTCGAGTTCTTCGAGGACTTGTTCCGGATGCCAGGGGTCTTCGCGGACGTAAGCCGCACTTCGTTTGCCGAGTTTAATTTGGACCTTGGTCGGCGAGTCGCCTGAGAATATTCCGATGCTACTGCCAAGGTATTTTGCCAAGTCGATTTCAGAATCCGGTTTAAAGTATTCGTCCAACAAACGAGCTTGCCGAAATCGATCAAGTTTCCAGTTCCGCAGCCGCGCATTCTTTTCCGCCGCAGCTACATCGCCCTCTGCTTGGGGTGTCGCGGCAACGATGTAAATGCTGCTTTGATAAACCGCCAAGCCATACGGTTCGATCCTTCGAGTGGAAACCGGTTTACCGATCGCTTGATAGTCAATCTCCACCAACCGGTGTTCCAAGATCGCCCGGTTAATCGTCTTCAACATGCCTTCTTGGCGTTCGTACGATTTGTAAGGTGATCCGAACACGTGAAGCGCGGCGCGATAGCGGGCGTAGTGATCGAATACTCCATTGGGGACCGCTTCTTGAACTTTGTTCCAGAACGTTTCGATTCCTCGCCAGTACTGCGTCCCCATCAACGGATACAGCAATTCTCGCCCGATCGACAGTGCGATCAACTCGGTCGACGAAATTCCGATTTCGTGAACGTCCTTGGTATTTTGCCCAAGCTTAAAGACCCGACCCCGTTGGACCGTTTCTGACTGAATGTCAAAGCCCGCCGCCTGCAACGCTTCGAGGTCACGGCGTACCGTCCGCTCGTGTAGTTTCGTCAGCCCCAAATCGGCGACCAAATCGCCACGCAATTCGTCTAACGTTCGCCCGAAACGTGAGAGTTCGAGCAACTGCAGTAGCTTGTGTTGACGAATGAGCTGTTCGTTTCTTGCCATCAGCAACTCGTTTTGCCGAGCGATCGAAAGGAGTCCGGAAACACCGGATCGCCCCTCAATTGCAATCCGTGCGGGCGGTTATTCTAGAACGCCGGTCCGCCGAGGCAAACCACCACGACGATTCCTTCGGGGCCGCAGCCCTGTGCTGGGCAGTTCTTTCGCCGGAGTTGACACGCCCGGCAAAGACACGGAACTCCGCCGATGCCTGTTCCCAAATCGCCGTTTGTCGACCATGATGCAGCTTACGAAAAATTTCTTCCCCGATTCCGTGCATCGAATGTCCATCATTCCCGAATTCGCAGCCGCCTTGGCCGACCACAATATCGAACTCGACGAAGAGGTCACGCTGCGTTTACAGGCTTACGCGACCGAAATGTGGCGTTGGAACGAGCAATTGAATCTGACACGCCACACGACCTGGGATCTGTTTGTCGGTCGCGATTTACGCGATTGCCTGCAGGTCTCTAAAGTGATCGTCGAAGGTGAAGAAGTCTTGGATTTGGGGAGCGGTAATGGGGTCCCCGGAATTCCGCTCGCGATTCTGCGTCCTGATATTGAGGTTTCGCTAGCCGAGTCGGTCGCCAAACGCGCCAATGTTTTGGCCGAGATGGTCGCCGAATTGGAACTGCCGGTTCCGGTATATGCGTCACGCGGCGAAGAGTTGCTGGACGATTTTCGTTTCAGCACTTTGATGTGCCGCGCTGTCGGTAGCATTGCCAAATTGTGCCGCTGGGTCGAACCGTACTGGAGCAACATTGATCGGATGCTTTTGATCAAAGGCCCCAAATGGATCGAGGAACGTAAGGAAGCGCGACACTTGGGATTGATGGGCACGTTGGAACTGCGCCGCGTCGTTGCCTATCCACTCGGCGATGACGCCGAACAAGCCGAGGGCGCCATCCTGCAAGTATGGCCACGTAACCGACAGTTGCAACACAGTTTTCCCGAGCAGTGATGTTGGCTTGACGGCGATTGGCTTGTGTTCACGAAGACTGCGTTTGTGACCAGCGGAAGCCGCCGACTGCTTTCGGCATCCGGGTGCACCGAAACTCTCCGCGGCTTGTTGATTGAATCGAATTGGGCGACTCAACAATCAGCCGACGGGCACGAGCCCAGATTTGCGCTGAACAACCGCACGCGATCGCGATTGCGGCTGATTAAATCAACAAACCGTCCGCGAGTTCCGCTACGTGAATCAAGCGTGGCCCTTCCCCGGCCGCTCAAGCGTCCGACCCTATCGCGAGTGGGAAGGTGACGTCAGCGATGGCGGCCGCTTCGGTTCTCTTGGCGAGTTCCGATCTGATCGGTGCGGATCAGTGATAGTTCGGCGTCGGGGGGCGGTAGTCGCTGAGGTTGATCGATTTGAACCACTCGATCGTTCGTTCCAAGCCTTGGGCGAGTTTGATCTTTGGTTCCCAGCCGAGCTTATCTTTTGCCAGTGAGATGTCCGGTCGGCGGCGGGTCGGATCGTCCGACGGGAGAGGTCGTTCGACCAGTTTGCTAGACGAACCCGAAATCTCGATGACTAATTCGGCGAGTTCTTTGATCGTAAACTCGTCGGGGTTTCCGATGTTGACCGGACCGATAAAGTCCGAATGATTCATCATCCCAATAATCGCATCGACTAAGTCGTCACGGAAGCAGAACGAGCGAGTTTGAGACCCGTCGCCGAAGATCGTGATGTCCTCGCCCGCGAGTGCTTGACGGATAAAGTTCGAAACGACGCGGCCGTCAAACGGATGCATCCGCGGTCCGTAGGTGTTGAAGATGCGGACGATTCGTACGTCGACCTTGTTGCTGCGGTGGTAATCCATAAACAAGGTCTCGGCGGCACGTTTACCTTCGTCGTAGCACGCTCGGATACCGATCGGGTTGACACTACCACGGTAGTCTTCGGTTTGCGGGTGGACTTCCGGATCCCCATAGACCTCGCTCGTACTGGCTTGCAGGATCCGAGCGCCGCAGCGTTTGGCGATCCCTAGCATGTTGATCGCTCCCATCACGCTTGTCTTCATCGTCTTGATGGGGTTGTACTGGTAGTGCCCCGGGGCGGCCGGGCACGCCATGTTGTAAATCTGATCGACTTCCAGGAAGACAGGCAGCGTTACATCGTGTCGGACCAGTTCGAAGTTCGGTCGATCGAGCAGGTGCGATACGTTCGATTTTTGGCTGGTAAAGAAATTGTCCAGGCAGATCACGTCGTGCCCTTCATCCACCAGGCGTTCGCACAGATAGGATCCCAAAAATCCCGCACCACCGGTTACTAAAATTCGTTCGATCATGTGAGGTTCTGCTCTTTGGAAAGCCTAGCGTAAAGGGTCAGTCGTCGCGTTATGGTGATTCGACATGTGACAGTCAAGGACGCAATTGTCGATCAGTCGAGTCGTGCCGACGTGGGCGGCGATCAATGCGACCGCGGATGTCGTCACCTTGTCGATCGGCTGCAAGGTGACCGGATCGACGATGACGGCATAGTCCAATCGATCGACGGATTGATTGGAGGCAGCCCCCGATAATCGTTCCCGTAGTCGATCGGTCAAGGCCTGAACGTTCCGCTGACCACCGTCGAATGCGGTCTGAACGTCCGCCAGGGCCATCGAGAGGCACCGCGCACGTCGCCGATCGGATTCGCTGAGATACCGGTTTCGGCTACTCATCGCTAACCCGTCCGCTTCGCGAACGATCGGGCAATCGATGATCTCGATGGGAATTTTGAAGTCCTCTACCATCGCTTTGATCACGCAGCACTGTTGGTAATCTTTTCGGCCAAAAAAAGCGTGGCTGCCGGGCAATATCTGAAAGAACTTGAGGACAACCGTGGCGACCCCGCCGAAGTGCGAAGGACGGAATTGCCCTTCGAGCGGCTCGGCAACTTTCGGCGGATTGACCGAAGTGCTCGCACCGGCCGGGTACATGTCTTTCACGTCAGGAATCAACACCGCGTTACAACCGGCCTCGCCGAGCAGGGTGACATCCCGCTCGATTGTCCTCGGGTACTGATCCAAATCTTCGCCGGGAGCAAACTGCGTCGGATTAACGAAGATCGTGGCGATGGTATGATCGCACGCTTTGCGGCTGTGCTCGACAAGCGAAAGGTGCCCTTGATGCAGTGCCCCCATGGTCAGCACGACGCCGACGCTCTGGTCATTCCGCCGGCACGAACGGACAAAGTCGTGTGCTTCGGCCGTGTTGTCGATGATCTGCATGCGGATACGAGTGCGAGCGAAATGACGACCATCGATCGATGATCATTGTTCGGTCTAAAACCGTGGTCTGTTCGGTCTAAAACCGTGGTCTGGCGAACATCATCCTCGCATCAACTGAGCATGGCAACCACCCTCGATACCCAATGCGAATCCGATCAGAATCTCAGGTCATTTCATCCGCTATTCGGTTTCTCTAACGCGGCCCGATGCACCATTGATCCATCACTTTGGAAACAGCGTCGATTTGATGTGGTCTCACCAGGTTGGGAATCAACCCACTACGGAAGACTCGACGTGGCTTCGTCGAGCACATGCTCGGCCACGTAGATCGGCAGCGGTGGCGAGAAGGTGACCGCGACGGCGATGGCGTCGCTTGGGCGAGAATCGATTTCGACCATCTGGCCTTCTGCGGTTTCCAAACGTAGCTGCGCAAAATACGTTTGGTTGCTCAGGTCGCTGATCACGACGCTGTGAACTCGGGCTCCCAAGGCCTCGGCCGTTTGGACTACCAAGTCATGCGTCAGCGGACGCGGAGGCGTGTAGTCATCCTCTTTCACACGTCGATCAATGTTGGTGGCTTCAAAGATCCCAATCAAGATTGGAAACTCGCGGTCGCCATCGATCTCGCGAAGGTAGATCACCTGGCTTTCGGTAAGCTCGGAAATGATGATCCGAGCGAGTTGCATTTCGACGGGCATGGTCAGGGTTCACCACGGATGAAAGGTGGCTTGCGGGAGGGAGTTCCGGCAAGTGTTTCGTCGACCCAGATGATATGACTGCCGAAAATCAATCCGGAAACAGGCACTCTGAAAAACGAAGACGACCGTCAACGACGAAGCAGTCACCATCGTCAGAACGAACGACGTCGCCGCCGCATCGCTCGAAAATCAACGAACCATCTTTATGATACCAACATTGGACGCGACGTTCGCGTCCGCAGTCGAAACACTTGACGCATCGATGCGTCTTACGCTTCTTCTCGGCGGAAGATGGTTACACCCAAAGGTGGGAGCGTCACCTGGATGCTGTCGGTGCGACCATGGTGAGCTTGGCCGGTCGTCTTTGCCCCGGGGTAATTGCCGACATTGGAGCCACCGTAGCGATCGCTGTCACTATTGAAGATCTCTTTCCAGAACCCGGCCTTGTCGACTCCGACGCGATAATCGTGGCGAACGACCGGGGTGAAGTTCGCACAGATCAGCAGCGGCTCGGATCCCTCAAGACCTTTTCGAAGGTAGACAAGCGTGCTCTCTTCCCAATTCATGCAGTCGACCCACTCGAACCCTTCCGAACTGAAGTCCAGCTCGTATAACGCGGGGTTTTCCAGCACGACGCGGTTAAGATCCGCGATCAGCTCTTGGATGCCACGATGAGACTCGAAGTCCAGCAGCAGCCAGTCTGGTCCGTCGTCATGATTCCACTCGTTCCACTGGCCGAGTTCGCCGCCCATGAACAGGAGCTTCTTGCCAGGGTGCGTCCACATGTAGCTGTAGAGCAAACGTAAGTTCGCAAACTTTTGCCACATGTCACCGGTCATTTGGCTCAGCAGCGCGCCCTTGCCGTGAACGACCTCGTCATGCGATAGCGGCAACATGAAGTTCTCGGTGAACGCATAGATCATGCTGAACGTCAGATCGTTTTGGTGATGACCGCGGTGAACTGGCTCGCGATGCATGTAAGCGAGCGTGTCATTCATCCAGCCCATGTTCCACTTGTAGGTGAAACCGAGGCCGCCATCGTAGACCGGACGTGAGACACCGGGCCATGCCGTCGATTCTTCGGCAACGGTCACCACACCGGGGTGATGCTCGTGAACGGCGACGTTGAATTCGCGTAGAAACTCGATCGCTTCCAGGTTCTCCCGGCCGCCGTATTGGTTCGGTATCCATTCGCCGGCTTCGCGGCTGTAATCGAGGTACAACATGGATGCGACCGCATCAACACGCAAGCCATCGATGTGGTACTTCTCCAGCCAGAACAAGGCGTTGGCGACCAAGAAGTTTCGCACTTCGTTACGGCCGAAATTAAAGATCATCGTGCCCCAATCCGGGTGCTCACCCTGACGCGGATCTGCGTGCTCGTACAACGCCGAGCCGTCGAAACGCCTTAGTCCGTGGCCATCCTTAGGGAAGTGGGCCGGGACCCAGTCGACGATCACGCCGATGTTGTGTTGGTGCAAGTAGTCGACGAAGTACATGAAGTCCTCGGGACTGCCGTGCCGGGACGTCGGTGCAAAGTAGCCGACAGTTTGGTAACCCCAAGATCCGGTAAAGGGGTGCTCGGTGATTGGCAGTAGCTCGACATGGGTGAAGTTCATACGGCGACAGTAATCGGCCAATCGATGGGCAAGGTCGCGATAGTCAAGCCATCCGTGTGTCCTGCCGGGGCCCTTTTGCCAACTTCCCAGATGACATTCGTAAACGTTCATCGGGACATGCATCGGGTCCATCTCCGATCGGCTTTCCATCCAATCGTTGTCGGCCCACTGGTAGTTACCAAGGTCACTGACGATCGACGCGGTCAACGGTGGGAGTTCGGCGGCGAACCCGACCGGGTCGGTCTTGTCGACCCATTGGCCGTGCTGATCGAGAATACGAAACTTGTACTTCTGCCCGGCCTTCACACCGGGGATAAACAGTTCCCAAATGCCGACCGATTGGTCTAGCTTGGCGACGTGTGCACGACCGTCCCAACCGTTGAAATCACCGACAACTTGGACGACGCGGGCGTTCGGCGCCCACACGGCGAAGTTGACTCCGTCGCTGTCGCCAACCGTTCGCAGTTGCGCTCCGAGGGTGTCGTACAAACGGTAGTGCTTACCTTCGCCAAGGAGGTAGCGGTCGTAGTCGGACATGATCGACGGCACCGCATATGGGTCGGCGATGTCAACAACTTTGCCAGTTTTATCAGCCATTTGAATTCGATAGGTAGCGTGGTCAATGGAGGTGGCTGCATCATGATGCGTCGAACGCCCGGCGTCGACAACACCCTCGCAAATCGCTTCGTAAAACCCGGCGGGGTGCAGTTTTCGCATCGGCCGGCGGGTTCCGCTGGCACGATCGATCACCCATGCCGCTTGCGCGTCGGGAAGAAAACTCCGAACGGCAACGGCACGCTCCCCACGGTATTCAACCGGATGCGGTCCCAGAATAGATGAAGGGTTTTCCAGGTGACCGTCAATCAGTCGTCCGATTTCTGAAAGGTTGACCTGTGTTTGCATGGCCCAAAAGTACGTTGAATACGGTTTGCGTAAAAAGGAAAGACACTGGTTAAAAAACGGGCGAGCTGATCGAATCACGACCGAGTCATTCGGCGTGGAGATCTTCGGCGGTAAACCGCCCTCGTCGCTTCGCGGTGGGGGCGCGACGCGACGTCAGGCCATCGGATGACGGTTGATCGGGATCGTTTTGCACCGCGTCGCTGTTTGCCGGATTGCCAGCGAGCACATCACTGGCAAGCAACCGACGAAGCCTCGCACTCGGTGCGGGGACAATACTGGGACCCGCAAAATTGGTAGCAGGACCGGATTGGTTGGGCGCGTTTGCGTTTTCCGGCGTGTTTGTGCCGCCGGAAAAAGGCATGATGCGGTTCCGCCCGGAGGGAGCCACCGGCCGATCGATTCGCAGTTGCGATTGACCAGACGCTCGACGGCTGGACGGACGAGCAGTTGAGGCTGCATCTTCCGTACCGTGACCTACTGCGGGCTTGCTTTGCGTCTCCGGTCCACGTCGGCTGACCAGACAGGAGCTGACCAAACATGCTTGAACGGTGTGGATATCGAGGGCTCGATCGACTCGTCGCCACAAATCGGCATGCTGTACCGCAACCCGCCGCCCGAAGTGCTCCCAGACAAAGTTGTTCTGGCGCCACCGCGGAAGCGAGTTGGAGAGCGATCGAATTAGGTAGCGGTTGGTACTCAGCAGCGTCACCGAACTGGGGCCGTCGATCGCTTCCAAACCACGTACGGCGGCCAACAGCGTCAATCGGTTCAAGTCGCCGAGGTCGCTGTCTTCAGCTTCGAGCACGGTTTCACCGAAGCTGTCTTCGAGACCGAATCGCCAATGCCCATCGGTGAGCGTTGTCGACCGTGCTTCACAAACAAGCAGGAACTCGGTCTGAAGAGATCTTCCAGGATAGGAGGGCATTCCAAAACTTGGCACAGCAAGGGGAGGGTTCTGTAAGGCTCGGTGGCTCTCGATCACGCACGGATCGGAGGCTTCAGCGGGGTCTGATAGCTTCACGACTCGCAGCTCCATGGGTTTTGGGATCTTGACGTGCCATGACCCAGCAGACGAGTTCGTCTGCTATGCCAACGGACAAGCGTTCCCAATCGTCAGACGGAGGTTGGGCAAACAGTTGGTGCGCCGGCCGATACGGTGGGCATGTCTCGCGAAGTCGTCCCGTTTTTTCAAAGGGAACGCAGTTCACACGGAACATTCAGTGCTGGTCACCGTCGGCCATTCACACCGACGCCGAGTCATACCCGCAGGATTGGGAGGGGCAGGCAGACTCGGCGTCGCTCTAATGGACTCGTCAAAGTCTTCCGTGTCGCCAAAGTTTGTCTAGAAGAATTCGTTTGCCCCAACTCAACCCCGCTGGCAAGACAGGACCATTCGATACAATCGGTGCTGACAATGGCCTCTCGACGAACGCCGCGCCAACGCCCGTAACTTTCCCAAGCCAAGATGACATCTCGTAGCAAGAAATCGAAAAAGGATCCCTGGTACCGCAACGGATTGAAGTTTGAATGCACCCAATGCGGAATCTGCTGCAGCGGCGAACCGGGCTATGTCTGGGTCGATGACGAGGAAATTGAAGCGATGGCGGATCAAATGAAATTATCAATCGATGAATTTGAATCCCAATTCATCCGCAAAGTCGGAGTCGATAAAAGTCTCCGCGAGTATCCGGACGGCGACTGTATCTTGCTCGATCCAGAAAAACGAACCTGCATGGTTTATGAAGGCCGTCCGATCCAATGCCGAACTTGGCCGTTCTGGGATTCGACACTCGCTTCGAAAAAGGACTGGAAGGAAACGTGTGACGTCTGCCCCGGCGCGGGGACCGGAAAGCTCTACACGTTCGAACACATCGAGATTCAGCGCAAAGAAAAAAGCGTGTGAGCTTGATCGGCGGAATTTACAGCGCGACCGTCCGCCAAATTTCATCTCCAATGATGCGGTTTTCTAAAGTTAAGTCTTGGCATTGCTCCTCGGTCGCGAAGATGACCGTTGGTCGCGAGCAACGGCTTCCAAAACTTTGTTATCATGCGATTGCAAAGACCTGATCAAAAACCGGCAGCCGAACGCGCCGCCGTCGGACCCTGCGTCGC
The DNA here is from genome assembly GCF_008312935.1 of Roseiconus lacunae. NCBI lineage: Bacteria > Pseudomonadati > Planctomycetota > Planctomycetia > Pirellulales > Pirellulaceae > Roseiconus > Roseiconus lacunae. The sequence continues at coordinate 31,419 of NZ_VSZO01000005.1, forward strand.
CAAAACCGGACAATCGACGGACACGGTGACCAAGACCGTCGAATGACTAGTTCGCATGCATCGGTTTTCGATCAGGTTCTGACTTTCACCAAGTCTACGATCCTGCTTTCCAAGTCGACACAATGGGTTGGCAATAAGAGAAAGTAACTCTCCCGTAGCGACACTCCCTTCAGGCGGTTTTCGATGAGTTTCATTGTTGCTTTGGACCAAGGCACTACCAGTTCGCGTGCGATCGCGGTCGACGAAAAAGGCAGTATTCTTGGCATCAAGCAAAAAGAGTTCACCCAATACTTTCCCAGGTCTGGCTGGGTCGAACACGATGCCAATGAGATCTGGGAGACGCAACTCGAAGTCACTCGGGCGTTGCTCGATTCGATCCCGCAAGACGTCAGTCAAGCCGCCGGGATTGGAATCACCAACCAACGTGAAACAACCCTGATTTGGGATCGTCGCACCGGCCAACCGATTCACAAAGCGATCGTTTGGCAAGACCGGCGGACATCGCCGATCTGTCAACAATTGATCGCCCAAGGTGCCAACTCGATGGTCCAAGAAAAAACGGGCTTGTTGATCGATCCCTATTTTTGTGGCACGAAAATTGGCTGGATTCTTGATCACGTGGACGGTGCTCGCGATCGGGCTCGCAGCGGTGAGTTAGCCTTCGGCACGATCGATAGTTGGCTGATTTGGAACCTAACTGGCGGGCGTCTGCACATGGCGGATGTGACCAACGCCTCACGCACGATGTTAATGAACATTCACGACGGCCAGTGGGACGACGAACTTTTAGAGCTCTTCGACGTCCCCCGCGAATTGCTTCCCGATATCCGACCGGCGTGCCAGGTCTACGAAGAAACCGAGCCGTCTCTATTCGGCCAAGCGATCAAAATCGCGGGATCCGCCGGTGATCAGCAAGCCGCCCTCTTTGGGCAAAATTGTTCGCGTCCCGGGATGGCCAAAAATACGTATGGCACGGGGTGTTTCATGCTGATGAATCTGGGGCACCAGCCGCAAGCGTCAAAGCACAAACTGCTGACAACCATTGCCGCGAGTCCTGATCCCAAGCCTAGTTACGCCTTTGAAGGAAGCGTCTTCATCGCGGGCGCGGCGGTACAGTGGCTACGCGATGGGCTGGGGATAATCGAATCGTCGTCAGATGTTGAATCCTTAGCGGCCAGCGTCAAAGACACCGATGGCGTCTACTTGGTTCCCGCGTTTAGCGGTCTAGGGGCGCCGCAGTGGGATCCCGAAGCCCGCGGAACCATCGTCGGAATCACCCGCGGAACGACGCGAGCCCACCTCGCTCGAGCGACCCTGGAAGGTATCGCCTTTCAGGTCGCCGATGTTTTGGAGGCGATGCAGAACGACGCCGGCGAAAAGATTCAAGAACTACGCGTCGACGGTGGCGCCGCACAAAACGACCTACTGATGCAGTTCCAAGCGGACATCATGCAGACGCCGGTCGTTCGTCCGAAGATGACCGAAACAACCGCAATGGGAGCCGCTTACCTTGCCGGATTGGCCACCGGCTTCTTCCCCAGCCTGGATTCGATTGAATCGATTTGGGAAGTCGAGCGGCGATTCGAACCGGCCATGAAAGCAACCGAAGTCGCAAACCGCCGCGCCCGTTGGGCCGAAGCACTCAAACGATCGCAACACTGGGAATCGGTATAAGTATGACGGTCCAACTCGATCGGCAAGCCTCGCTCGAACAAATCACCAATCGCTGTAAACCGTGGGATCTGGCAGTCATCGGGGGCGGCGCAACCGGTGTCTCGATTGCAATGGACGCAGCCAGCCGCGGACTGGACACGGTGCTGTTGGAGCGATTCGATTTTGGTAGCGGAACGTCTAGCCGCAGCACTAAACTGGTCCACGGTGGCGTTCGCTATCTCAAGCAAGGCAACATCACACTGGTTCGTGACGCACTGCGAGAACGTACGTTGCTGAAGAACAACGCGCCGCACCTCGTCCAAGATCGTGCGTTTCTGATCCCGTGCAAAAGCGTCTGGGAGTGGATGTTTTATGGGATCGGTTTGAAGCTCTATGACTTTCTTGCCGCGAACAACAATTTCCGCCGCTCGCGCAGGGTGTCCAGTAAATTTGCACTCGAGCATTCACCTGGTTTGAAACCCGAGCGTGTTTGGGGTGGTGTCGTTTACCACGATGGGCAGTTCGACGACACTCGGCTTCTGATCAACATGCTGCAGACGGCTGCCGAATGTGGAGCCTGTGCCGCCAACTACGTCAACGTCGACCGCTTATTGAAAAACGACCAAGGGCGAATTCGTGGCGTTGCGGTGACGGATACTGAAACCGGGAAAAGCCACGACGTCTTAGCCAAAACAGTCGTCAATGCGGCCGGCCCATTTTGCGATGAAGTAAGGCAGTTGGACGATCCCGGCTCAGAAGCGATGGTGGCGGCGAGCCAAGGTATCCACTTGGTGCTGCCCATTGATTTCTTTCCGGGCAACAATGCGATGATCGTCCCGAAGACATCGGATGGACGCGTCATCTTCATTGTTCCTTGGCACGGACACGCGGTCGTCGGGACGACCGACACGGCAATCCCAAAAGCCGTCCCCGAACCGACGCCCCAACGTGACGAAATTCAATTTTTGCTCGATACCGCCGCACAGTATCTGACCCGTTCGCCCACGATCGACGACGTGCAAAGCATCTTCACGGGAATTCGTCCGCTCGTCAAAGGCGACAAGTCCGGCCGCACCGCGTCCCTTTCTCGTGATCATGTCATCCGCGTTTCCGATACCGGATTGATCACCATTACCGGAGGCAAGTGGACGACGGTACGCAAAATGGCTGAAGATTGTGTCGACCGAGCCATCGAGGTGGGGGCGATACCCGCGTCCGAATGTAAAACTCACGACCTCGCGATTCATGGGGCAACAAGTGATACCAGTAAGACGCGTTCGTTCTACGGGACCGATCTGCAGGACATTGAAAAGCTCGAACGCGACGAACCCGAACTCGACGAACGTCTCGACGACGCCCTCCCGATTCTCAAATCAGAAATCGTATGGGCTGTCCGCCGAGAGATGGCACGAACGATCGAAGATGCGCTTGGGCGGCGAACGCGGGCGCTATTTTTAAACGTCGCTGCTTGTCAGCGGATCGCACCAACGGTCGCCAAGTTGCTTGCGCAAGAGTTGCGTCGGGACGAATCTTGGATTGATGACCAACTGAAACGGTTTGACAAGGTGCTCGATCACTACGATCCCAAGCGTTTGATGAAGTGATCGCCGTATCGATGGATTGATTCCGTGTGAAAGGAAGCACCACGACAACTCCCTTCAGGCCGAAGGCTGGCGAGCAAGCCGATTGTTCCTCTTCCCATTCCCGCTCGATCACGATTCGGGGGCTCGCTTCGAAGTGGCGTCTTTGTCTTGCCGGGTGTAGCCGTATTGGTGGAATCATTATTCCCGGCGAAGTCAACGAAAAGACGGTACCGCGAAACGCTTCGAAAAAGTTCTGGTTGGTCTAGGACGCTGCTCAATTGGACGCCGCATAACCAAAACGAAAAAGTCAAAGAAGCGTTTGCACCGACGCTTGGGGGAATACGACGATCCGAAGCGGGGGACTCGACCGTTGCGATCGGCCAAAATCTGACTCAAAGTTTGTTTCAAGAAGGTGGTTTGACCTTGCGTGACGTGTGCCTCGCTGAGTGAACGACGTTGCAGAAAAATAGCTCACAATAAATTCACACTTTCGCGCAAGAACCCCTGGGCGCCGAAGGCCTGTTCGACGATATTCCTTGTGCGGGATGGAGCAGCCCGGTAGCTCGCGAGGCTCATAACCTCGAGGTCGTCGGTTCGAATCCGGCTCCCGCAACTTCTCTGTTTGGTTGGAACACGTTCCGACCCACCAGTAAACGAAAAGCCGTCGTGTAACCCACGACGGCTTTTTGCGTTTTGTCCCGTGTTCTTGCAAGTACTTGCGTCACACCGGCCAACCGAAATTTCTCAGCCGTCTGAGAACCACCAGATAACCCGCGGCGAGTCCGGTGGCCCAATTTCGAACTCTGGCCCAGAATTCTCACGTTCTCCGTTTCTCAGACGCTGCGCGTTAGAAGCCGTCGGCATCTCCCAATCGATCCAGATTCGAAAAGCATTTGGCCCTGCAAATCATTGGGTTTGAAAGGGTGTTGTTCGGTAGGAGGCCCCGACGATCGATCAAAACAGGCTGTCCGGGTAAGTTGGCACCCAGTGAGCAAGAAAAGAAAGATAGAAATTGGCGGCAATGAAATATCCAGTCACACCTGACGGCCGCTACTTCGTTCACAAAGAACGCCTGTGGCGTTGCACGAATCCAAGCCTCGGCGAAGAAACTCGTCAGCGACTGGTGAACCAATTGATGACCGCGCGCCGAGAAGTTGCCGTCGCCAAGCGAGCCAGCGACGAAGCCTCAATCGCTGCAGCTCGCGAAAAAGTTCACGCCGCCAAAGTCGCCCTCGGCGAACGAGGCCCAACCTGGTGGAACGACGACACCGACTACAACCGCCACCTCATCAAGAACACACCCTACGCCGATTGGTGGGCAGCTCGCGATGGATAACTTCCACAGAGCCAGGCTGTCGCGCCGCCACCCACTAAAACTATGAATCTATCGTGTGGGTTGAGACACCAGTGCAAGCATCCCAAATAAAGAGCAGCAACCTGCAAGTGCAAAGTAGACGGACGAGTTCTGTAGACTGGAGTGCCCCAATGGGCATTTCTTAGCGTCGGATATCGACCGATCGCAACCGAAACTAAACGACTTCGCTTGAATGTGGCCCGACACTAGATCGACGAAGAGCTTGAGGAAGCAACCAGCTTCAACGATCCAGCGCGTCATGAAATGCTTGGCGATGAACGCAAGCCATTCTAGACTAGATCAAATCGGATCATGGCCTCGGTGGACGGGTCCGCCAGAAGTTCGATGCCGAGCGTTCACGAAAGACGCCTGCAAGGCGATCTCGCGATCGATCGAAGCGATTGAGAAGGTGCATCCCGAACTGGGACTACATCTCCACAAGTCCATCAATCTCAATCTCAGTCTCAAGGTCAGCTACAGCCCCGACGTCGTCATCGACTGGTTGTTTAAGCGTCGATATGGAATCGCGTATTGATCGCCGGAACCAACGGCACGTTTTCGCGTTCTTGGTAGTTTTCCCACATGGGAAAACTTGCTTTTTCGCGAAACAAGGCTATCTTTTCGTGTAAAAGGCACTTTTCCCTAGTGAGAAAATGGGCGAAAACACGAAAATCGACCCGCAGTTGATGCTTGACCGGCTGCATTCCGGGGAGCCATTGCTGCCGCCGCTGGTCATCCGTCACTCGAGTTTCGGGTCGGATCGAGCGATCGACGCAGTACTCGAGGTGGCGTTCAACGGTGCCGCTGATACCGAACGATTCAACGTTGAGTGCAAGACTCGATCCACGAAGGAAGATTTTCGAAAAGCCACTCAGCAAGCCACTGAAAACGCCAAGCGACTGCGGTGTCATCCGTTGATCTTCCTTCCGTATTTGTCACCGGATCGACTGGCAGAACTTGAGAGTATGGCTGTTAGCGGAATCGATTTGTGTGGCAACGGTATTGTTTACGTTCCCAACCGTATCTGTGTCGTGCGTACAGGTCAGCCAAATCTCTATCCCGATTCACGACTAGTCGCGAATCCCTTTCGTGGGCGCTCCGGACTCGTTGCGCGGATACTAATCGAGAAGCCCCATTGGGAAACACTGAGCGAATTGACTGATGCTATCGCGAAGCATGCGCAGCTAAAGGGCCTGTCGCTTTCACAAGTCTCCAAAACGGTCTCCGCATATGCCGAAGAGTTGCTCGTGCTCAAAGATGGAAACACCATTCGCCTTGCCGATCCCATTCGGATGCTGGATCAGCTCGGCAAGAACTGGCGTTCGAATCCGTCTGCTCGAAGTCACTATTATCGAAGTTCAAAAGGCCCACTGCGGTTAAGCGAACTATCCAACTCAACAAAACTTGCTTGGGCGCTAACCGGCGAGTCCTCGGCGACACGCTATTGCACCATCGCACAAGGCGGACCAATGAAGGTGGCCGTTAGCGACATGAAGTTGGCTGAATCGCTGCTTTCGTTGACGCCTGAGAGCGTCCCCAGCTTCGCTGATATCGTACTGATCGAAACGCAAGACGATGCAGCGTTCTTTGCCAACGAGCAAGACGATGATGAGGTTCGCTATGCCAGTCGAATTCAGACTTGGATTGAGCTTAATGCAGGCGACGCTCGTCAACGTGAAACGGCCAAGGATCTGCATCAGTCCATCATTAACGCATCGAAGGCGTAGTGGTAATCATGGATGATCTATTGTGGCCGCACTTTCAGCCGCTTTGGCGAGATCTCGTTGCTGCTTCTTCTTCAACCAACATCCTCGTCGCTGGCGGATACGGTCTCCCTCCCGGGTTATCGATGCTGCGAATGACTCAGTGGACGCGAGCGCGTATGTGATTTGCCGACTCCGTCGCATGACGCTGCAGCAATCAAAAATAGATTTCATGATGAATGCCAAGATTATCAACGAGGCTTGCATGGATTTGCACTAGCGTTCTGGTCAAGGTCGCTGGTGTCGACTTCTTCATCAAGAACTGACGGCGGCGACGGACGAAGTGGATCGAACCTGTCTGCCTGCTGGAATCCCCAGCGCAGGTATTTGGCGAGCTCACTATCAACGTCCACCAAGCCATCCTCGCGAGCGGCCGACAAACACAACGCGTCCAGAAATTCACGAATCTGTTGGCTCCGCTGCCAGCTCTGAGCTTGTTCGATGAGCTGGGTGACACGGGTGGTCTCCTCGGACTTCCGCTTTTCCAAGGCGTCACGCCTACGCTTGATTTCCGCCTCTCGCTCTTGCCGAATTCGTTCGCGCTCGGCTGCGATTCTTGCACGCTCTTCATCTTCACGTCGTTTGATTCGAGCCTCGCCGGCCTGCCGTACAAATTCAACGATTAGGCTTTCGAGCTTATCTTCGAGTTTTTGCACTTTGCCATCCATTGCGAGGGGACTGTTGTAGTCCGATGGCCCGCGATCAAGCAGAAGCAAGCCGCTTGGGACCAGCTCAGTTCGATTCCGATCCCAGGAATAGGTGGCCTTCGGATTGTTGATTCGAACCTGGTTGGACTTCTCTCGGAGCCGGAGTGACGAGATTTGCTCGCCTCCGAAGAAGACAACCGTTGAACTGGTTCCGTGCTGATATCTCGGTTCAACGATTTGCACCTCTCCACCGACCGCCTCAATCCTTTTGATCAATGCGTCAAATACACGGTAGGCTCGAGATTGCAGCTTCCCGGTCACTTCGAATGCAAGCCTTTTCGCGCGGTGGTCTCTCGAATATGGATCGCGTTCCGACCATGGGATCTTGGCTTCGCGGGCGCGGCGTTCGTCGTCCTGTTTCGTGACAACGACAAGTCGATGCGGGCTTCGCAGCTAATCAAGCACTTTGACCGGGCCGAGTTCTTTTGCGCGTTGGAGCATCGTTTGGATGTCATCGTCGAATTGCAGTTCGCGCGGAGGCTCATTGACCGTGGCCTCATAACTTGGGTGTTGATAGAAGGTCAAAGACTGAAGTGTAGGATCGTCGTTCTTTGGAAGCGGAGTATTCTTTGGTTTCTTGCCGTTTGCAAGCTTCGCCCAGTAGCCGGGATAGGGTTTGGGAATGTCGAAAGCTTTGCACGTCTTACCGATCATCACGTCCGAGCAACCAAGTTCTTTCGAGAGTTTCGTGGCGGGCGCCGACCAGACGAAGTCGTAGAATTCTTCTCGTGTGAAAGTTCGGATTTCTGTGGCTGTCGTCATCTCACCATCACCCCACATATTGTCTGAATCTGACTCGATACGGGCTCTCGCTAAAGCTGTTGGAGATGATGTCTCGCCGCAACGTTCGGTACCAAATGCAATGTGACATCACCCGATCAACTTCTTGGCGTCTTCAAACGCGACTCGACATGCACCAGCATGAAACTATTCGAGCTGCCTATTTTAAGATCATTAAGGTGGCCTATGGATTCGGCATCAATCAATCCATGCTTGCATTTTTTCGCTTGCGTCCTTCATCTTTCCAAACGTCTCTTTGTTGACCGATCCTCTCGCCCCACGGCCCGACTCCAGCTTAAATTCGATCAGTTCGTCGTACGATGGATTTGCCACGTCCCAGAACTTCGACATTTCAACTTTGTCGAGTTCACCGAGTTGTCGAACGACCCGAAAGCCGATCTTGGTTCGATCCGAGTAACTTCCCAGCCAAGTGACGCTATTTGGGAAAGTCGCTTCCTCGTCCCATTCGTCTTCGGTGATTGTGAATCGGTGTGCGGGCAGACACTCCTCCAGACGTGACGCGAAGTTACCGCCCTTCGCAATCCAAACCGGAGGTAGCACCTCAGAATGCTTCGTTGACGGCCGTTCCTCGCGACCGGGTCGACCGGTTGGAAACGAAGTGATGACCCATTCGCTTACATTCCCTTGCATATCGTAAATTCCAAGAGGGTTCGGAGCCTTTGAACCAACCGGCTGAACACCTTCGGTTTCCAGATTGAAGAACGCCAATTTTCTTAACTGATCGTCCTTCCAAAAGTATCCTGTGCCTCCCGCTTTGCACGCTTTGATCCATTCTGATTCAAGAGGCAGACGGTATGGTCGATCCGTCAGCAGACTAAGCCACTTCGTGTATTGTTTTGCCGCAAAGAGTGTCATTGAGTAAGCGGGGCATTGAAGAGACTCAGCCCCCGCGAAACGATCTTGCGGATTGTAAACCTCGGTCGGAGCGGACACGGCATCCACCCGATCAGGCTCGGTGAAATCGGGTCGAGTTCGATCAGCCTTGAATACGCTGTACATTGCCGCGTACTCGCGGTACTCGCGAAGCGTTACCTCGAACTTGCCGATCCAGAATGGTTGTATCTTCCGGTATGGATCGCCAGGAACCGGGATCATCTCGAATTCTATCTCGGTGCCGGGAATGTTCTGACTGTATGGAACCATGAATCCCTGTTTCGTTTCAACCGCGCGACCCACATGCGGTTGATTCGCCAAGAGGCCTGAGTTTTGCCCGTCGTTCGCCGGCGCCGAGTGCATCGACAAACTAGTGAGCAAGATAACGCACAGTCCTAAGCACTTCGAGCGGCGAACTAAGCCAAGCGGTGCCGGCGTGATCGAGACGAAGAAGACAGGTGTGTAGAGTGGATTTTTGGGGCTTAATTGCATGGATTGTCCTTCACGACCGAAATAAAACCCGCCGTGCTTAATTCGTTCAAGCCGTCGTCGGCATCCTGTCAGACTCAAGTATCCTGCTTCGTCGGTCACCGCAATGTTGCCATGATTGTATCAAACGAGTTTTGAGCGGAGCGACTTTGGCAAGCGACCGAAGCGGTGGATTGTCATGCAGGATTCGACTGACCGCTGCGTTGACAGTCCCTTCCGGATTGGTACGCCGTACTCGGGCGTGGCTGAGATATCGCCGATGAATGCCGTTGTATAACTGGAGACGTTTTTTTGCGGGGGCTAATTGTGACCTACACTTCAGCGACCTGCGGTCATTTTTTCGACAGGTGGGCGTTCGGTGTTACGGTGATGATCTCAAGATGCAGAAATTTCTGAATTTCGTACTGATCTTCACGGGAGTCGCGGCCGCCATCGCCATCTGTTGTCCGATGCTGGTGGTGTTGGGGTTTCTCGCACTCATCCTTCCCGGCTTGGTGTTGCTCACCGCTCCCACCGTGTTCGTCTACCTGGCGACCGCGGTCGGTCTTCAACGAATGCTGACTGTAAAATTGGGCGGGGCCTCGTATCCGATCGCCATTTTGCTCGCGATCGGACTTGGCTGGTTCGTTGTGCAACCGATTCGATCGTCCGCGATATCGGAGTTTCGATCGAATGACCTGCCCGACGTGATTCCGCGTGAACCCATTGTCTTGAGTGGACATGTCTACGTTGCAAATGACGACCTGTATCGGTCGCCTAAATGTGACTACCTCTGCACAATGTTATTAAATCTACCGGGTGTGCAGTCGGTCACCATCGAGGGCACCGGTCGGAAGGGCCGCAATCACGACCAATCCGTTGCAGCGTTCGCCTTGGTCCGTCCCGGAGCGAATGCAGAACCTGGCGTGTTTCCTTCCCGCCCCGGTCAGCTTATTCGCAAACATCCGGCGCTTAGGCGACGAGTGAAGGGGAATGATCTAACTAAGGTCGAAAAGTCACTTGAAGCCGATTGGGCGCTGCGTCTTTCCGGTGCAGAGCGAATCGTTGCGGCGATGCCAATACCTGTCAATGAAGCCGATTGGATCGTGCGATTGGTTTCAACCCACAGCAAACAAAATCCACGAATCGAACGAGTGGAAATTGCCCGTATGGGTAACGATATTCGGTATCGCAAGAGTGAAATTCGTCATTTCGTACCAGGCAAACTATTCTATATCGGCTTTGATATTCGATCCGCCGCGGCAATGAGTTCCAATGCTTCGTTTTGTCTTGGCGGACGTGATTGGAGGTCATCGGATCAGTCAATCAATTTAGAATCGACGTTGTTGGAAGCTATCGAGTTACCTCGTCTCACGAAGCTTGACGACGCCCGCCATCGGTTGCGGTCGGAAGTCCAACGTGCGATCGACGATCCCAATGCAAGCCCAGCGAGGCTCGAACTCGCCCGACGTTGGCTTTCGCTATTTTTCTTTGACGCGACCGAAGACGACCATGCGTTAATCGCCCGCATCGTCGGCGATCGGCGTGTCAAAGACATTGCCGGCCCGATCGAGAGCGTCTATTCCCAAGGCAGCACGCCGATCGAACTCGCAATCGCCTACGCGAAACGAATCACATTTGATGACGCGACCGTAGAAGAACGATCGCTGTTGGCGAAAGACTTAGCGTCGATGCCGGCGGGCACGTTTGCCAATCCTGATCCGACATACCTCGACATCTGGACTCACCCAGAGCTTTATGAACAGGCTGGTCCGTTCCTGTCGCGAGTCGCTGATCTCGGTGCGCCGCGTGCAATGCCGATCCTTCGCGATGCGCTTGGTCATGTGGCGACCAAAGACAATTGGAATCAACGACGCGCGATGGTCAAGGGGATTCGAGACGCTTACGCATCACTTGGTCCTGCCGCAAAGCAGGATGCCGCAATGATTCGCAGGCTGGTCTTGCTACGTCGCTCGCCGATCACGTCCGGCTTCAAAGACGTACAAGCATGGCGTCTGACCTTGGCACAAATGGGAGTCCCCATCGATGACTTGCCATTCTTTCCTCATTCAAGCCGGCAACAAATCAACCGAACAAAAACTCAAATTCGCGATCGTCTGCAACGTATTCAAGCGGAGATCTAAGAAGCGTCGACCTAAAGGCATTTGCCACGTCAGACACACGATTCGATTTTCGCGCTACTGATTGCACTCGTCACTGGAGCCAATCGCGTTCCGATGGGGATGGCCAATGATCGGGAACAACGAACCACTCTTCGCGAGCTGTTTTGCATCGGCCCCGCTACGGCTACCCACGTTGCAGCAGGGAATGATCAGTTTGTCTTTGTAGCGGGACTTGTTTCGCTCGAATGCCACCTTCGTGATCGCTCCGGGAATGATAGACACATTGACCTCTTTATCCGACCGGACATCGACAACGGCGAACTGCGGTTCCAAAGGCTGCTGACCAGCGGACTCTGTTTTCGCCACTTCCTTACTACGCGTTTCAAGCAGCTTGTGAAGTTCGGCGGGCAAAACTTCTTCGACCTTTGGCCCGCCGCCGATGAATTCTCCGAACTGGTCCGATGCCGTGGGCATCGCCAATTGCTTCTGGGGCGTCTGGACAGCAGCCTCGGCAAAATTTACGGCGGTCACATCGGAACTTAATTGAGGACCGGTCTCCGACAAGGCTGCAGATCGTTCTGCTGAAGCCAATGCGTCAACATCGGATTTGATTCGCCACGGTCCCATCCCGTCTTTCCAGCGTCGCAACGCTGCTGCCATCCCTCTTCCGACAGATCGTTCTTGCTGGAATGGCACGCTCGGCATTTACGGCTTGTCGTGGAAGTGTTCGCTCCCATTTCAGTTTCCTAGCGGAATAAAGGCGTAACCGTCTTGCTGGAGATTGACATTCGCTGTCAAAGCGGAAACACCGACCTCGACGAATACCAGCACGTCGTCAGATGACTTCCCTTTGCCCGTCAGCGTTTGGCCGCAAACGATCATTTCCACGCCAGCTTCGTGCAGTTCACGCAGCAGTTTGACATTCGGATTTCCCTCCGTTCCAAACTCGTTGGTGTAGGCTTCGGGATGAAGGATCGCGAGCGTCGCATCACCGTGAAAGATCATGGCAAACTGACCAGAGCGGGTTCCGCACCTGCTGCTGCGAAGATGTTCAGGTATTTAGCAACCTTCTCGATGGCAGAGTTCAGTTCGCCTGGCGATCCTCCGCTTGTGATATCGACCGCAACCTTCGATCCGTCTCGTGGCTGGTGGGTGGCACTGGCCATACGGACAACCTTTCCATGGCCATCGATCACAGGCTTTCCAGGTTCCGCGGACGTTAAAACCGCATCGGTCGGCACGGCATGATTCTTCATCGCCTCGGCAAAGCCATTCTCGACAAACTTTGATACCACCTTCGCATGAGCTTGAATCAGCTTGGCGACTTTCGGATCATCAGAGGTTTCGACGACTCGCACCCCCTTCTCCGTATCTTCGTGCTTCATCTTAATTTTATCGGTGTATTTGAAAAGTTCCGCGAACAGTGGATCTCGCATGCGAATCGGATTCGACTCTTCGACGCGGTACTCCATCCACTGCACGTGATCCTTGATCATCGCTGCGACTTCCGCGTTGTCCGATTCCGTCAATGTTTCAACACCATCGGGTAGCTCCTTGACGATCCGCTTGATCTTCTTGTGATGTTGCAGCAGAAACTCGAAGACCTCGTGATCGGCATCATGGCGATCGTCATGCTGGTGCCCTCTCTGCATTCCGCGCCCCATTCCCCGGCCACGCCCCATGCCTTGTCCCGGCCCCATACCCTGGGCTCGGCCCATCCCTCGGCCTTGGCCGGGACCCCGGCCTTCTTGTGCTTGACTGATTCCCTGCAAATTCACAAGGAACACACCGACCAGTAAGCAAAGCAAAACATTCTTCATGACATCACCTTCGATTTTGAAAGAGGTACAACGGGGGAGTTATTTGGCTGATTGACCCAAAGGCCAATACCGCCGCACAAATTGAAAGCCTTGAAACCGTGTTGAGCTAAAGCCTGGAGGCCAAGTAGCCTCGTTATGCGACTGCTTCGCTTGCTGGCTTAACGCTCGGAAGGCCAGCACTCTCCCACGCTCCATAGCCCCCAGTCAGGTTGGTGACATTTTTGTAGCCTTGCGATTGAAGGAGACTTGCCGCGATGGCCGATCGTGCACCGCTTTGACACTGGGTGACGACTTTGGAATCGCGAGGGATCTGGTGAGCCGTGTTGGCGAGTCGCCCCAGGAAATGGTGCGACGCGTGCTCGATATGGCCTTGGTCCCATTCCTCTTGCGATCGAACATCAATTAGGTGCACGTCCTTGTTCTTGATCGCACTGGCAAGATCTTCCGGTGGCCTGGTTTTATAGGTTTCCGTCGCACTTCCTCCGCCGGCGATCGCCGATGCGTCGAAGCCACCACCGATGTTGTCGCAGCCGATCGCGTGAAGCACCCGAGCTGCTTCTTCGAGTTCACCCGGATGGCAGATCAGGTAAGTCGTCTTGTCGTAGTCAATCAGCCATCCGGCCCAAGGCGAAAGCATACTCGTTGGAATGTTGATCGATCCTGGAACGTGGCCTCTTGCGAAATCTGCCGATGGTCGTAAATCCACGACCACGCCGCTATGGACTGCTTCATCCAACTGTCCGAGCGGAAGCATCTCGTGCGAATGATTCTCGCCAAGAATTTTCGGCCCTTCTTTGTTCACTCGCTTCATGACCGCAAAGTACTTCGGAGCCTCCGGTTGGTCGGCCAGGATGTACTTCACGAACTCCTCTTCGTCCTCATACTGAAGCGCCGGGTTGTAGAGCTTCTCGTATCCAACCGTTGATGACGGAATCGCACCCAAGCCCTTGCCGCAGGCACTGCCCGCACCGTGAGCCGGCCAGACTTGCAGGTGGTCCGGAAGATCGCGAAAGCGTTTCATAGACTCGAACAATTGCCGAGCACCCGGCTCGGCCGTGTCCACCATACCGGCTGCTTCTTCCAGCAAATCGGGGCGTCCAATCGAACCCACAAATATAAAATCGCCTGTAAAAATTCCCATCGGTGTGGAGGCACCGCCACCGTGATCGGTCAGTAAGAACGAGATGCTTTCCGGCGTGTGGCCGGGCGTGTGCATCGTCGTGAACCCGATGTTGCCAATCTGAAAGGCGTCGCCATCGGTTAGCCATTGATGGTCGTAGGCGCTGACGTACTCATATTTCCAGTCATCCGGTCCCGCGTCAGAGACGTAAAGTTTTGCGCCGACACGTTCTGCAAGCTCGCGGGCACCGGAAACGTAATCGGCATGGATATGGGTCTCGGCAACCGCGGTGATCTTGACGCCCTGACGGTCCGCCGTCTCGAGGTACGATTCAATTTGGCGACCAGGATCGACCACGACCGCCTCTTTGGTTCGTTGGCATCCGACCAAGTACGACGCATGAGCCAGCTTGGTGTCATAAAAGTATTTGAGCAACATGGTTAATCTCCGAGAGAGTGATGGTGTAAGTTAAAGAGCAACCGACTTGAAAATGACAAAGCATGCGACCAAAACAACAGCGATGGCGAAGACCTTTTGGAGAGTCGGTCCCTTCAATTGCTTGGCGACCACACCTCCGATACTCATACCGACGAACCCGCCAAGCATGAATAGGAGCGTTGTTTGAATGGAAATGTCGTTGCCGGCGATTAGGTGCGATGTGATTCCGCTGATGCTGATCAGCACGATGACGAACAGCGAAGTTGCCACGGCAAGATGCATCGCCATTCCGCTGAACAAGACGAGTGCGGGAACGATGACGAAGCCGCCGCCCACACCGAATAGCCCTGAGAGAACGCCGGTGGCCAGACCCACGGCGACGAGCAATCGTGCACACCGCGAGGTCAGACGTAGCCTGCCATCTTCGTCTCGCTGGCATGCCGATCGATCCTTACTCGGCTGACCTTCCGTTACGCATGTTCCCGTTGCCGCCGTGGGCTTGGTTGCTTTTGCCCACATTCTTTGGGCAACCACAAACATGATGCAGGCGAAAAGGAGCAACAGCAGACTCTCGGGGATCAAAGTCGAGAGGTAGCTGCCAAGGGGAGCTCCGATCATTCCTGCGATCGCAAAGAGAAGCCCCGTGCGAAGTTCAACCTCGCGTCGAATCAGCCGCGGCACCGCGCCCGACAACGCCGTTCCACCAACCGCCGCCAGTGAGATTCCGACTGCCTCTCGCGGGCCAATGCCAAGTCCATAGACCAGTAGCGGAACAGCGAATACCCCTCCTCCACCTCCGGTAAGACCGAGCGCGAAGCCGACGATTGTGCCGAACAGGATCGCTTGGCCAAACATCTAATGTGAAACTCCTTCGATCAATATACGAAAGGTGGAAATGTAAGGAGGTAGCGAGGTATTCGGATAAAAAAACGCCGAGCGAATTGACGTCGTTAACTGGGTGCTTCGTCTAAATCAAATGTTCGGTTTCGGCTCATCAGCCATGAGGCGTTTGCCCCGGTTATTGCACCGAAACGGTGGCTAATGTCATGGGGCTAATCCTGACTTCAAAAGGTTGACGAAGCACTAGATCGAACATGAGTCGCCTTCGCGGCATTGATTCCAAGGCATCCTGGCAAGCATCATTCCCATCCCACAGGTGTCGGTGATCCCGGCAAACATCAGCCCCGCACCAATAAAGGCGGACAGTCCAACGAAGTAGGGGTGAACGAAGAAACCGAGTGTCGCGCCGAGTAGCGTGAGAAATCCGGCAGCGATGCGGACTTGACGCTCCAGCGAGATCGATTTCTTACCACGCACCACGGGCAGACCTGCGTTCGCCCACGCGGTCGTTCCGCCATCGACACTGACCACGTTCTCAATCCCAGCATCAATAAACTTCTGAGCTGCTTTGGACGACCGGTTACCGCTCTTGCAAATAAGGTAGAGCGGATGGCTGCCGTGTCCGTTTCGACTCGCCGCTACTGCGTCCGGGTCTATCGAATCGAGCGGCACATTGACGGCACCTTCCGCATGGATCTCGCGATACTCCACGGGCGTCCTGACGTCGATTAGGTCGAGTTCGCCGCCGGCTTGACGCTCCGCCAGCGTTTTTACGTCGATCGTTTGCATCTTGTTTCTCCCTGGTTTGCCTTGATGGGGAAAGTACCGCGACCTCAAGAGGTCACGTGGTATCAGTGTAAGTGCGCTGCTGATTGAGGTTGCGGTCGTGGCGCGTCGCACTGGACCGGTGCAATCGGTGAATCACCGGTCCATGACGCGGCTCACCAGTCGTCCGAGGGGGGCACGCGTCGCAGGTCCGGCTCGAATTTCGATTCATTCCGAGAGATAAAGCTTTGGATCGCGCGAGGCTTCGCAACACTCAACTACCTCAACATATCGGAACCTCGCGAGGTGTCAATGAAAAATTGTTCGGTGAATGACGCAGTTTCAATTTAGGCTGGCTTCGGTACCAAAGTCCGGTGAGTTGACGAACCGAAGAGCGACCGACCGATTCGATGACGCATCGGCGAAGGCTAGCTGTCCCCAGGTTAAGGTTCGCACGCAACCTTCAAAGTTAGCATCGCGCGCAACCGGTCCGGAAAATGCACTCAACCCGGATTCCGGTGGGATCGGCAATCCTTCGCAGGAATAAGTGTCTGTGTAGGTATGGTTCAGGTCGCCTGTCGTAAATGGGCGGCAGTCGATGGTCCCTTTTGAAAAAAAATCACGGCGCGACAGTTACCATGCTTGAGGGCATCATTGATCAAATCGAACATCTACGTTGGGAGGACCTGCTAGATTTAGTCATCTTCACCGTCTTGATTTATGGTGTTTTGACGTGGCTACAGGACCGGGCGTCGCGCGCCGTGCTGATCGTATCGGCTATCCTCTCGTCTGTCTTCTTGCTCGCTCGAGCGTTCGATCTATATCTGACGTTCCGTGCGTTCGAATACGGCGCGATCTTTCTGCTACTGTCCCTCGTGGTCGTGTTTCAGCAAGATATTCGGCATGGTTTTGAAAAACTGTCTACCTTTTCGAGTCGATTGCGGAACAGATCATCCACAGCGGGCGAAGGTTGGATCGATGTTGTTGCCGAAGCGGTCGCGACAATGGCGGATGATCGAACCGGTGCGCTCATTGTCTTTCCAGGCGAAGAATCTCTGGATCGCCATCTGCGCGGAGGCGTTGAAGTGGACGCGATTGTTAGCTTGCCGTTACTTCTCAGCATCTTTCATCCCAAGTCGCCGGGGCACGACGGTGCCATCGTTATCGACTCCGGGCGAGTGACGATGCTCGGACTCCATCTACCATTGACCAAGCATGTCGAGTCGCTTCACGACGGTGGCACGCGCCACGCTGCCGGGCTGGGGCTGGCGGAGGTCAGTGACGCGACGATTCTTGTTGTGTCTGAAGAACGCGGCACCATCAGCGTTTGTCATGACCGGCGGATTGAGACGATCGCGTCCGCTGATGTGATCGGTCGCATCAATGGCTTGGCCATCGAAACTTCGTCACATCGCCATCGGCGATTTCTACATTTGCCTCGGCTGGCCATTGCGATTGCAATCACACTACTTTCGTTTTTGATCTTGGTCGATCGCAGTGATACTTTGCAACGAACTCTGATCGTTCCGATCGAATATAGCAACCTTCCTGAACAATCGGAATTGTTAGAGCCACGCACCTCATTTGCTGAGATCACGCTTGCAGGACCTCGCCCGGCGTTCGATCTGCTTGAGCCGAGCAGCGTATCGATTTCCATCGATCTATCGCAACATCCCAGAGACACGCCCGCGAGCATCGCGACCACGCATCAGGTCACAGGCATTCCCAGCGATTTAGCAATCGAATCGGTGAATCCGGCGACGCTGTTTATCGAACTGAAAGCCAAAGGAAACACGCCGTAGTGATCAAGCGGTGCTTACCGGAAGACCGGTGAAAGTGGTGTACGGCGGACAGTGGTTTGTCGCTTCTGTCGTTGGCTCATAATCTGCTAATCGAATGGCTTTGTGGGCGTCGTTCCGACCGGAGTGGATGATTTTCGATCGAAAGCGATGCCTGAAGAGAAGCGACAGCTCAGCAACGGAGTTCTGCGAGATTTGAGTCAGGCCAAATCTGATTTGGTACGAGAAATGCTTTGCAGCGATCGCCACTTTGGCCGCAGCGAGGTGAAGGATTTTATCAATTCGCCTCTTCACCAGCATGAATTTTGGGTTTGCCGATGAGCCGGATGAAGTATGCATTCGCGATGTCGATCGTTCTAGGCGTTTGTGGTTGCGACCACGACGAATCGATTGACCCGCCCGCGCCAGCTTCTGATATCACGCAGCCCAATGAGTCGGATATCGAAGTTCGCGTCGACCGTCATTCCCCTGCTGTCAACACGCGCTCCGGCGGCCGAAATGAACGCCGTGAAAGTCTCCGCGAGGCGATCGACAACGTCGATGTCAACGTTGACGAATCGGGTGTCGATGTCGACGTCGATTGAACGTTCTTCGCAACAAGCAAGTGTCTTCGTGACGTCTTCATGCCGAATCAATAGACGCCGTGATGGTATTTCATCGGTAATCATGTCCGCTTAGTCGATGTAGTGCGTTTACTTCACGACTACAGAACCTTTGTTACTTCATTTGAATTCTTGCCCAACGGAATAAACCGTGACACAAACGATCGCTCTCTCCAATCCACAGGCCAAACATTCGGGCATGGGGGCTATCGTCCACGACGGCGGCGTTGCCTTCCGAGTATGGGCTCCACATGCCAATCGGGTCAGCGTCATCGGCGACTTCAACGACTTTGATGGATCGGCGCACCCAATGCAGAGTGAAGAAAATGGTTTCTGGTACACCGACATCGAAACTGCTGCAACGGGTGATCAGTACAAATTTCAGATTACCAACGGTGATCAAACATTTGACCGAATAGACCCTTACGCCCGCGAGGTCACCAACAGTGTTGGCAATGCTGTCGTGTATCACGATCAGTTCGATTGGGAGGGAGACAGCTTCACGCGTCCATCGCAGAACGAACTAGTGATCTATGAAATGCATATCGGTACCTTTAATCGGACCGACGAAGACACGGTTGGGACGTTCGCAGACGCGATCGCGAAGTTCAATCATTTGAAAGGCCTAGGAATCAATGCGATTCAGATCATGCCAATCGCGGAATTTGCCGGTGACCTATCCTGGGGCTACAACCCGGCTCATATTTTTGCGGTCGAGCAGGCGTATGGCGGACCGGATGCACTGAAACACTTCATCCGCGAGGCACACCGAACTGGTTTCGCAGTGATCATCGATGTCGTTTACAACCACTTCGGTCCCAGCGATTTGGACCTATGGCAGTTCGACGGATGGAGCGAGAACGGTAAGGGTGGTATCTATTTCTACAATGACCATCGAAGCAGCACGCCATGGGGCGATACAAGACCGGACTACGGCCGCGGCGAAGTCCGTCAGTTTATCTACGATAACGCTCAGATGTGGATGAAAGACTATCATGCCGATGGACTGCGTTACGACATGACCGCTTATATCCGAACGATTTCGGGTATTGGGAATGATGATATCGCCGAAGGTTGGGGATTGATGAACTGGATCAATCGCGACTTGAAACGCGATTTCCCCGGTTGCTATTTGGTCGCCGAAGATTTGCAGACAAACAACTGGCTGACGAAACCGGACGATCAAGGAGGGGCCGGATTTACGACTCAATGGGATGCCGGGTTCGTGCATCCGATCCGAGAAGCCATCACGGCGGTCGACGATGCCCACCGCGATATGTGGGCGGTGCGAGACGCGCTCTGTCATCGTTATAACGACGACGCGTTCCAACGGGTGATCTATAGCGAATCTCACGACGAGGTTGCCAACGGAAAGGCTCGGGTTCCGACCGAAATTGATGCTGATCATCCAGAGAGCGTTCATGCCAAAAAGCGGGCCATCCTGGGTGCAGCATTAACTCTGTTGGCCCCGGGAGTTCCGATGCTATTCCAAGGTCAAGAACTGCTCGAAGACGAATGGTTTCGCGACACCGATCCACTCGACTGGACCCGCGCGAAAAAACTCTCCGGCATCAAACGCTTGTTCGTCGACCTCATTCATTTGCGACGCGAACTTCCCGGACTACGCGGCCAAAGCATCGAAGTCCGGCACGTCAACGAATCGGACAAAGTGATCGCGTTTGTCCGCGGAGACCGCGATGGAAACGAAGTCGTGGTGGTGGTCAATTTTGCAAACCGGACGTGGGAGAGTTACGAGATCGGCATGCCATCCCCCGGCGACTGGATTCTCCGGCTGAACACCGATTGGGACGGCTATGACCGTAGCTTCGATGACCATCCCGCGGAAAATATCACCGCAATTAGCGAAGACCGCGACGGCTTCTCTGCTAAGGCAACTGTGTCCATTGGTCCATACGCCGTGTTGGTCTACGTGCAGCGAAAGTAGTACTGCGAGCAAAACTATGCCGTGGGTGCTTGAGTTCACCGAAGCGGATTTAGATCGGCCGCTTTCCGAACCGGAGAACGTCGCGGCAACGGTGCGGGAGATGTTTGACGGCGAAACACCCGTTCGGACGATGGATGTCGCCGCGAAACCAGAACGCAACTACGGCACCGTGAAAACCCATTTGCATCGGGCGGGCCGAATGGGGCTGCTCGAATGCGTACCACGCAAAGGCTGGCTAGCCTCGCGAACGCAGGCCTGGGTTCGCTGATACCCTCGCCCGCTACGTTCTAGTTGACGCGGCCGACGAAACCGAAGCTGTATCGTTTGCCAAGATGCACTGCACGCGTTGTACGCCGACTTGCGGGCCCCACACGGCCGGGACATTCCCATCGAAATCCAAACCGTTCGTCTAGCCACGGACGACGAAATCGATCTCTGGCAATCTCACAAACGCATGCTTGGCGAAGAAGCGGTTTCGCAATTGAAGGCGGGCAATCGCGGGCCACGGATTGCTACGGCTACACGTCGCCGAGCCTCGGTATGCATCTGCACCATTGCCTGCGGGACTGGGAAGGGCGCGGCCCGAATGATCGTGCTTCGCAATCGGAACATCGAACGCGACTTCCTCGAGCGAACAACCAACAAAATGCTAGGCACCGTCCTGCACGAACTGGCCCACATGGTGTTCTTTGGGAAAACAAATTTGCACTAATCGAACACCAATCCAAACCCTCGTGCTTCTGATCTTCATTCGTGTTCGATTAGTGAAGATTAGTGGTTAGGAATTGCTGATGTCTTCTTTGCGATTCTGGTGCCTTTGTGTTGTCCCTATCCGCCTGCGTCATACGCTGGCAGCCACTCGTGCTTCGTTAACTCTTGAAATTAGGATTAACCGCGTGTTGTTAGCCACGGTTTCGGTGCAGTCACCGTGGCTGACGCTATGCGAATCGTCCAGCGATTGAGAGTTCGGACGCGGTCGATCAGTCAGTGGGCGTTGACCGCAGTGATGCCGACTCGGCATCAGAAACTGGTCCAAGACGCAACCTAAACTCGTACCGAATCGCAGTATCAACTAAGATCTGACCCGACAACGACATTGTCGGTCAATCAGTTTCGCTACGATTACTGCCCCCTTTGGACAGAGCCACCGATATGGACGAACAACGCGATCAAGCTGAGATGGTTTCCAACCCCGACCGTCGAGACAGCGCACGATTACCACGAGACGCATTTTCCTATCAGGCTTCAGAATTATCTTCCAAGTCGACCACTAGCGACATCACTGAACGGTTTGATCGTGACGTGGAACGTTTTAGCAATCTGGAATCGGGCCAATCAGCGACCGTCGATGCCCCACTCGCGATGCAGTTGATCACCCAAGCGGCGGTAAAACTGACTCCGACGATCAACCGAGTGCTGGACGTCGGCTGCGGCGCCGGCAACAACACGCTGAAACTGCGACAAATTTATGGGCGTCCGTTTGCCTCTGATTTGCTAGATCTCAGCAAGCCGATGCTTGACCGGGCAGAGCAGCGAGTGCGTGAGACCGGGATCGATTCGGTCACAACTTGGCACGGTGATCTTCGCGACGCCAAGCTTCCGCATGCAAGTTATGATGTCGTTCTGGCGGCAGCCGTTCTGCATCACCTTCGAGACGACTCGGACTGGGAGTCTGCTTTTCGAAAGATTTTCGCTTGTGTGCGACCCGGTGGTTCATTTTGGATCACCGACTTGGTCGTTCAAGAAACCGTACCGGTTCACGAGCTGATGTGGACGCGTTACGGAGATTATCTGGAAGGGATCGGTGGTCCAGGCTATCGCGATCAAGTATTCCAATACATCGAGCAAGAAGACTCACCACGATCGGTGACGTATCAGCTTGATCTGCTTCGAGAAGTTGGCTTCACCCACGTCGAACTGCTGCATAAAAACAGTTGCTTCGCAGCCTTCGGAGCTTGGAAGGCTTAGGAGAGACAACGTGCCACCTTTGGCGAAACACCCGCCAGTCATAAACTCCTGGTGCTTCGAGAACATTTGAACTTTGGATTAGCCGATTGGCGTTAGCCACGGTTACGGCGCAAGTACCGGTCCTTACTCTCGTCGGCTGATCATCTGACGCTAGCCATAGCTCGCACATTTTGCCCGTTAGAAACGACGGAGGCCCGGTGCTGGTGCGTTTGGCATCCCGTCATCGGAATCGACGCCGTCGCCGATGAAATCGCAAAACGCCAAACTGATTCGACACTTCTGGCAACGCATTGGATCGATGATTGCGAAGCTCAGTTGCCGGAGACTCTTGGCACCGCTTTGTATTCACGGTCTGAGCAAAACGTTTCCACCTGGAAAAACTCTTTCCACGCCGACCGCTCACCACCAACTGCGGTCGGGTCGGTTTGCATACGATTGATGGAATATGCAAACTTTTTCTCTGATCGAAGCACGTTGGCACGATCGCTGCTGATGCCGCAATTGCCGGACCAATTTCGCCGGTATCGCAGCCTTCAAGCACATACGTGAATGAAAACAATTGACTTGGTTTGCCTGACAACACTGGTGTCGGGGCTGTTCTTAACGCAGATCGAGACCGCGACTTCACAGGATTGGCCGTTTTGGCGAGGCCCATCCCAGAACAGCCATGCAGTTGCCGATGGACTGATCGATTCATTCAACCCAAAGGGTGGAAACGACAGTCACATCGTCTGGTTCAATCCGAACGTCGGCGGTATCTCGACGCCGATTGTGATGAACGGAATGCTGTTCACAATCGTTCGGCATGATGCCGGAAAAGCGACCGAGGCCGAAAAGGTCGTTGCCTTGGATGCCATCACCGGAAAGGTCGTCTGGGAGAACATTTACAACGTCTTTTTGACAGATTTTCCTGCCGAACGGATTGGGTGGTCCAATGTGACCGGTGATCCGGAGACGAACAAACTGTATGTACTTGGATCATGCAGTTTGATGCAGTGTCTTGACGCGGCGTCCGGGAAATCGCTCTGGGCTCGATCGCTGTCAGAAGAGTTTGGCATGCTTAGTACCTATGGCGGTCGTACGAACACGCCTGTTCTATTCGAAGACTTGGCCATCATTTCCGGAGTAACAACGGGCTGGGATTCCACCGCGCGACCCTGTCACCGTTTCTTTGCGTTCGACAAACACGATGGACGACTTGTTTGGCAAACAGATACCCGTCCTTTACCAGAGGATACGACCTACAGTACGCCGGTCATCACGACCATCGCCGGCCAAACGGTGATGATTGCCGGAGCGGGCGACGGCGAACTGTACGCCATACAGCCACGCACAGGACGGGTCCTTTGGCATCACCCGATATCGCGGCGTGGAATCAATACTTCGCCCACCGTTTCTAGCTCGGGAATCGTATTCGTCGGACACAGCGAAGAAAATCCACAAGGTACCGCCATGGGCGCCGTGGTCGCGATCGACACCGCACCAAGTGGGGCGGGCTCCCTTCCTCGCGAACGTTGGCGTGCCTTGGAAGTGATGGCCGGAAAGGCGTCGCCATTGTTGATCGAAGACGAACTCCTGGGCTCGCGAATTTATGCGGTCGAAGACTCTGGCCGAATGCGCGTCCTGGATGCATTGACTGGGGAGGAAATTTGTCCCGCTCTAAAACTTGGCACCGCCATGCGCGGCACTCCACTTTATGCGGACAACAAACTTTACACCGCGTCGCTCGCTGGCATCGTTCATGTGTTGCAGCCTACCGAAGGCGGATTGGATGTCGTTTTCAAAACACGACTGCCGGGTGGCCAAGGTGTCAACGGATCGATGATTGCTGCCGGTGGTTGCGTGTTCTTGCCGACAACCGCCGGTATCTACTGTCTAGGCACTTCAGGTTTTCAACCGAAAGCGCCTCCTTCGCGGGACGCTGAGCGAGTGGCGTCCGTTCCGGCTTTCGATCTCGATAACCGCACTGCGGTGTGTGATATGCTGCAGTTGGTACCCGCCGAAGCCATCGTTTCACCGGGACAGCAGATCGCGATTGAAGTTCGCGCATTCGATGAACTCGGTCATCAAGTCGATCTTCCCGTTGGCGTTCAATTCCAGGTCAATGGTCCTGGGACGATCGACTCCGAAGGTGTTTTGTCGGTCAACGCCGGTGCGA
This sequence comes from Roseiconus lacunae, assembly GCF_008312935.1. Classification (NCBI taxonomy): domain Bacteria; kingdom Pseudomonadati; phylum Planctomycetota; class Planctomycetia; order Pirellulales; family Pirellulaceae; genus Roseiconus; species Roseiconus lacunae. The sequence continues at coordinate 56,199 of NZ_VSZO01000005.1, forward strand.
TGCACGAAGCAATCACGGTTCTTGCGGTCACAGGCGATTCTGCACGCGGTGTTACAGGCAGCGCTCGATTTCGTGTTGTCCCACCGTTGCCATGGTCATTCAATTTTTCAGACAACGAAGTTCCGGTCACTTGGGTCGGAGCACGCTACCGCCACGAAGCACGCAGCGTCGACGGCGAGGCGGTGATCGCAAAGCTATCGACGATTCCCAAAGGAACTCGTAGTCAAGCATGGTTCGGTCCCACGGATCTATCAAATTACACCATCACCGCCGATGTGAAAGCAGTCGAAGGCACTGATAAATTGCCCGACATCGGTCTCATTGGACAACGCTACGTCCTGGATTTAATGGGCGAATCACAGCAGCTGCAAGTACGCACCTGGGCAGCTCAACTGCGAATGGCCAAGAGCCAGCCGGTGTCTTGGAGGGCTGGTGTGTGGTACACGCTGAAACTGCAAGCCACGCTCACCGACGATGTAGCCGAAATTCGAGGAAAGGTTTGGCCGCGGCATGAGGCTGAGCCGGACGACTGGACGGTTGTCGCGAACGATGCGGCGCCGAACCACTCTGGTAGTCCGGGGCTATTTGGGAACGCAACCAATTCGGAAGTCTTGATCGACAACGTGACGGTAACTCGCTGATGCTAAGTACACGAACGAAATGGATTGTCTGTTTCATCGCGGCGCTTGGCTTCGCGTTTGATATTTACGAACTACTGATGCTGCCGCTGATCCTGCGACCGGCACTCGCTGAGCTTGGCGGAATTGTTCCCGGAACGCGAGAATTCGAAACGTGGCGTGCGTTGATGTTCTTTGTTCCTGCCATGGTCGGCGGGTTGTTTGGCTTAGCCGGCGGCTACCTAACTGACACGTTGGGGCGTCGCCGTGTGTTGACGTTCAGTATCTTGCTTTACGCGTTTTCAGCGATGGCGTGCGGATTCGTCCAATCGCTACCGATGTTGTTGTTCTTTCGGTGCTTGGTTTTTGTTGGTGTTTGCGTGGAATTCGTCGCGGCCGTGGCATGGCTGGCGGAGCTGTTCGCGAATCCACGGCAACGGGAGGCCGTACTGGGGTACACGCAAGCGTTCAGCAGTGTCGGTGGATTACTGGTCACTGCGGCAAACCTGGTCGCAATTCGCTACGCCACGTCGTTTCCTGAAATCGCGGGCGGCCATGAAGCGTGGCGATACACCGTGATCTCTGGCGTGATCCCCGCGATTCCGTTGATCATTGTGCGGCCATTTCTGCCTGAGTCGCCGGAGTGGGCAGCCAAAAAGGCCGCCGGTACACTCGGACGCCCCAGCATCAGGGAATTGTTCTCACCCAGCTACCGGAGAACAACGGTCATCACGACGCTGATGTTTGCGTGCAGCTACGGAGCCGCATTTGGTGCGCTTCAACAAACGCCCTCTATCGTTCCGGGGATTACGGAAGTCCAATCACTGACCGAAGATATGACGGTTCCCGTACGCAAAGCGACCGAACAAAAGATTGCCGCAACGGTCAACGGATATCAAGAAATCGGTGGACTCATCGGACGCTTCGCGTTCGCTACGCTCGCGATGGTTGTAGTCAGTCGACGATGGTTGCTGCGATCGTTTCAGTGGCCGGGACTGATACTCGTTCCCTGTGTTTATTGGTTCGCCGCTGACGAAAGTGTGGGGTGGTTGAAAGCGGGGATTTTCTTCGCCGGCCTTGTCACCGTTGCCCAATTCAGTTTCTGGGGCAACTATCTACCCCAAGCCTTTCCGTTGCATTTGCGCGGAACCGGAGAGAGTTTTGCCGCGAACATCGGAGGCAGAATGATCGGAACTTCGTTCGCCGCTTTGACGGCGTGGCTGGTCACGATGTTGCCTTCGGGGAACGTCGCGTTTGCCGCCGGCATTGTTGCCGCATTCGCCTATTTAGTCGGCAGTTTGCTCTCGTTTTGGCTCCCCGAACCGGACGTCACCACTCACGACGCACCGGAACCGTCAGAGGTCGCCGGTAATTGAGTCCTGACCCCTTTTTGGCGAGCGACGCCGTTTGGGAATCGATCGTTGATCCTCGTCCCGTTGATTCCAACGCGCGGTCGAATTGCGACGAAGTCCCCCGATCCTCGAATGGTCTGGGGCTTGATTCATATGCGTCGTAATCGCCTCGCTCAAGTAAACGAGGTCTTCTTTACTGACATCGACAAATGCATCAAGCGATCCCATGGCTTCTAAAATGGTCTGATGCAATTCCTCGGATTCACCTGATTTCGCTAAACGATCGACTTTCTTATGACGCAGCAAAAACGCAGGGTAACGTCGCCAGCGAAACGGGTAATTGATCGCGACGGCGAGGGCCAGCATCGCAATTGCATTAAACAACACGGGACACAGGACAAAACCGTAACCCAGTTCATGCACCGCCGGCCCGCCCATCACCGCCGTGAACGCTGTCGCTCCGCCGGGAGGGTGAATGCACTTCAATTGATACATCACGCCAATGGCTAGGCCGACGGCGACCGCGGTCGCGAGTGTTTGATCCGCAATGTATTTTGCGCAGGTCACACCGATGATAGCCGACAAAGTATGGCCGCCAAGCAGTGGCCACGGTTGGGACAGAGGCCCATGAGAAACGGCGTACAGAAGCACCGCGGAGGCTCCCATCGAAGCGATCACGCCGGCGGCGGCGGCTTGCGGGAGACTTTGTTGAGTGATAAGGAAAACTGAGGCAATCGCCACAGCGGATCCCACGGCCGCAACCACGCGTTCGGCCCAACTTACCTGGATCAGTTCAACCCCAAGCCATTTCTTGAATCGATTCAATGTCCCAATCATCCGTCAACGCATTCCGATCGTAATCACGCAGGAACGTGTCCGCTCACGATCTCATCACGCGTCAATCGAATTGACACCTTAGTGGATCACATCATCGCGTCAATGGTGCCATTGTTTCCTGTCGATCGACGACGCGTTCCGGTTGCGTGGGCACGACGGAAAATAATTCTTGTTGAAACGCTTACCTGCTGTGCATTCTGCCATCGTCAAATCCACTGCCATTGTCGGCTGGCGATTGATGGCAAATGCTTCGACCAACTTAATTCTTCAAGTCCGGCTCATCAGCCGACGAGCACTGGTCCCGGTGATTGCACCAGAACCGTGGCTAACGTCATTCGGTAAATTCTGATTTCGGATTTTGGCGAAGCGCGACCGTGGCCGCCTTAACATTCTGGGGCACCGTCTGGAAATGGCTGCAGTGAATTCATCAAAACATAGTCAGGAGAAATCTCAAGCAAGCGATCGAGCGTTTCCGAAAGACGCAGCACGGCGTCCCAATTGGTCGCCGCGTAGGGCTGAGCGTGTGCCAGATTGTTTCGTAGGCTTTCGAGGTCTTTGATGACGCCACGGATTTGATTTTTGGAGCGGTCCCAAAAACGTTTCCGCAGTTCGTCTGACTTTGCAAAAACTTGCCCTTTGTCTGACAACTGTAAGCAATCGATCAGCCGCACTGTTTCGTTTCGCCGAGCTCGCTCTGCTTGAAGTTGCTTTGCCTTATCCGCTCGAGCTTCGGACATTTCGCAAACCCACGAATCATTCGGATAGGTCTGATCGATCACGCGCGTCAAACTCATCTCGAATAGCGTGATCATTCCGAAGAGCCACATGCGCATCGGCGGCTTTTCCAAATCATGTCTTTCGATGATGCCGACGGGCTGGCCTAACGTTGCGACGAACACAAATGAATGTTGGTTTAAAAGTGTGACGACCTCTTGGACCGGCGTCGTCGTGGCAACGACGGCGGCTTCGGCGATCGGGTGCATCTGCTGAGCAATGGGACGGTCATCGAGACGCCCCTGATGCAGAAAACCCGCGAGGATCCCATCAACACGAATTCCCAGAACGGTCAGTGGGCGATTGACTAAGAACTCGCGGACATCATCCACGATGCTCGTCGCGTCGAAGGATGCCAAAGGTTCGGCAAGGTCACGTGCGACGATGCTTTCACGAAATACACGACGTAAACCATGAGCACTCGCAGGGATCGGATCGGTCATCTCAGTCTCTTGATTCCACTACCTCGCAGACGCAACACGTTTCACGCCACGTCCCATTCTTTCGCTTCACAATTTTGAACGCGTGAATGGTAACGCAATTGGCCGATCGCCGCGGCCAGGGGAAAGCAAAATTACGTTAGCCCGGCGTTACGTGCGATTCCCTTGTTCCTCCCAAGGTGAGCCGGTCGTCACAGGAAATCTCAAACGCAGGGATGCTACGGAGCTGGTAAAATCGATACTTCAACGAAGGTAACCAGCAAGTGACAAGAACCACCATGCCCAAGCCTCAAACTGAAATTTGGCACGATCACTGTTCTGATGACGTTGCCACGCGTTTAGAAACAAACGCTCAGAGTGGACTATCGCTGCTCGAAGTCCCGCGACGTCTCGACAAGCATGGTCCGAATCAGTTGACTCAGCGGGCCGGTGAGACACGGATGCAGATTCTGTTGCGGCAGTTTCAACAGCCTTTGGTTTATATCCTTTTGGCTGCCGTCGTTTTGACGCTGGTCTTACGCGAGTGGGCCGACGCGGCAGTCATTCTGGCGGTGGTACTCGTCAACGCCTGGATCGGATTCATGCAAGAAGCAAAAGCGTTGCAAGCGATCGATGCGCTTAGTCGGATCATGAACAACGAGGCGACGGTGATTCGTGGCGGTGAAACGGCTCAGATTTCGGCAACGGAATTGGTGCCGGGTGATTTGGTACTGTTGCAATCCGGAGATCGGGTCCCCGCGGACTTGCGTCTGGTGCGCGAGAAAGATTTGCAAATTGACGAATCGGCACTGACTGGCGAATCGGTGTCGGTCGAAAAGGAAACGGCGGCACTGCCAGCGGGGACCGTCCTGGCCGAACGTAATAACATGGCTTTCTCCACAACGTTGGTTACCTATGGGACGGGGGCAGGGATCGTCGTCGCAACGGGGGATCGCACCGAAATCGGCCAAATCAACGAGTTGATCGCATCGGCCGAAGTGCTGGAAACGCCACTTGTTCGGCGGATCAACGAATTAAGCCATCTGTTGCTGAAAGTCATTCTGGTACTCGCGGCGCTTGTCGCGATAGCGATCATGTTGCGTGGGGCGCCACCGGTCGAGGTGTTGCTGGCCGCCGTCGCTCTGGCGGTCGGAGCGATTCCTGAGGGGCTCCCGGCGGTTGTGACCGCGACGCTCGCCCTGGGTGTTTCTCGTTTGGCGCAGCGCCGTGCGATCGTTCGCAAGTTGCCGGCCGTCGAAACGCTCGGTAGTACTACCGTCGTTTGCTCCGACAAGACCGGCACGCTAACACAAAATCAAATGACGGTGCGCTCGATCTTGGCCGGTGGCAATCTCTACTCGGTTTCGGGGAGTGGCTATGCTCCCGAGGGTGGCTTCCACCGCGTCAATGATTCAGACACACTGATTGATTCCGGCGATCAGTCGGTCGAAGCTTCCGCAGACGATACCCTGATGGAAACCCTTCGTGCCGGTCTCCTCTGCAATGACGCCCGCTTGGTCAAAGATGATGAGGGTAACTGGCTGGTCGAAGGCGATCCGACCGAAGCGGCGTTGCTCGTATCATCGGCCAAGGCGGGGTTTATTCGAAAAGACGAAAAGCACCGCTTTCCGCGTCTCGATGCCGTGCCGTTTGAATCACAGCATCAGTACATGGCAACTTTGCATCGCGGGGCAGATGGTAGCCGTGTTTACATGAAAGGCTCTGTGGAACGCCTATTGCCGCGTTGTGTCTGTGACGCGAACGGTTCACCGCTTGATCCGCAATTGATCGAACGGCAGGTCGCAGCGTTTGCCGAAAAGGGACAGCGAGTTCTCGCGCTCGCCACCAAGAGGATGCCGGCAGAACAAAAAACACTTGATCATCACGACTTGCAGGGTGAGTTGAGTTTTTTAGGGCTGCAAGCGATGATCGATCCACCACGTCCCGAAGCGATCACTGCGGTAGCGGCATGCCACCAAGCCGGAATTAAGGTCAAGATGATCACCGGTGATCACGTCGTGACAGCCACGGCGATCGCTACACAATTGGGTTTGGACGGGGTACGGGATGAGGCTTCGGGGGCGCTCGTCGGGTTGACCGGGGCTGAACTTGAAGTGATGACGGACCGGCAGTTGATCGAATCGGCTGAAGCGACGGCGGTCTTTGCTCGTGTATCTCCGGCCCAAAAGTTACGACTGGTCGAAGCACTGCAAAGCCGCGGGCATGTCGCCGCGATGACTGGTGACGGAGTCAATGACGCACCGGCGCTTCGTCAAGCCAATATCGGTGTCGCGATGGGAATTACGGGAACCGAGGTCACCAAGGATGCCGCTGATATGGTTCTCACCGACGATAACTTTGCTTCGATCGAAGCCGCGGTCGAAGAAGGTCGAGGCATCTACGATAACTTGATTAAATTCATCGCCTGGACATTGCCCACTAATCTTGGCGAAGCGGGCATCATTCTTGTCGCCGCGTTCCTCGGGTTTCAATTGCCCATCACGCCACTGCAAATTCTATGGATCAACATGTCGACGGCAGTTCTGTTGGGGGCCACGTTGGCGTTTGAGCCCAAAGAGCCGGACATTATGAACCGACCGCCTCGTGACAAAAATGAAGCGATCCTCACGAAACCTTTGATGTGGAGAACGCTCTGGGTAGGCAGCCTGCTCGTGATTGCGACGTACTTTGTTTTTGCGTTCAAAAAATCACTTGGAGTCGACATGGATTCGGCTCGTACGGCGGCAGTGAACGTGATCGTCCTTGGCCAAGCATTCTACCTGCTCAATTGCCGCTCGCTTCGGCATTCGATGTTTCATGTCGGCCTATTGAGCAACCTTTGGTTGTGGGGAGGCGTCGTGGCAATGATCGGTCTACAGTTGATGTTCACCTACCTTCCTGTGATGAATCAGCTCTTTGGATCGGCACCGACGACATGGCGTCCATGGGTTCTTGCGATCGCCGCCGGATTACTTCTTTACGTATTGGCCGAAGTCGACAAATGGCGACAACGTTCCTTCGTTGCTTAGCCAACAAGAATGGACCTAAACGGGTTGATTGAACAGCCTCGTGCTTCGTCAAACTTTGGAATGCGGATAGCCGTATCGCGTTGGCCACGGTTTCGGTGTAATCACCGGGGCTAACGCTCGTTGGCGGATGAGTCGAACCCGAACCTAGGGTCTAGAGGGAGCACTCGATCAAACGGTCTAGTCTCGAGCGGGGATTGTGAACTGCGTAGATGATACGGACGTTTAATCGACCGGAGTTCGAATAGAAACTTGATCGTCGTCCAACAGTCAGCGCCGACGACACGCAACAACACGCAAGAATGGTTCGCCGTTCAGCTGCCTTGGGATGATTCATCTCGCATCGTCCGCTGCACCACCGAAAACAACATCGCTGTGCTCCATCCAAAGATCAGCATTCCCAACGCAGCCTGGATCGCGCCTAACATGCGCCAGGGGGAATTTAAGACGATGTCGCCGTATCCGAGTGTTGTGAATGTGACGGTCGAAAAATAGATCGCTTCCTCGACCGAGTTCAATTGCGGAATTCCCGGTAACATCCAGTAAGCGGCAGCCCACGAGACCACTTCGGTCAAATGTAGCGTTAACAAAAGTAAGACCGTATGGATGAGTACTCGCAGGCGAACACGGAAATGGCTCTGGTCGTTGGTACGGATCGCGTACTGACGAAGCCGACCGACCCACCAGGTCGTCCCTATCGCGTGGATACACACCGTAAGTGTGGAAAGAATTAGACCGGCAAGGATTGCAATGACCATGAAACGACGACGTTTGGGTGAGTTTCAGTCATTCGAACTGGCGAGGCGTTGCGTTCGCCAGGTTTATGACAGATCATTGCTTTTCTCCCACTGCAACCGTTGGCACTCTAGTCGGTGAAACACGAGTCTTTGGGTCGAAACATCTGGATAACACCCTCCCGCTTGCGGGAGCGGCGGACGAGCAAACGGCCGGGGAGGGTGCCCTCTCCGGGCCCGAAGGCCCGACTCTCCTGGTGGGAGAGTGAAATGACTTAAAGCCGAATCATTCGTGTTCAACTGCTTACCGCACCACATTTGGGTCGTTCTTCATGAAGTCTGTGCACTCGCTTTGGCCAACTAGAAGCGATTGATCGACCTCGCTAGACTATTGGGGACTTCTGCCGTGTTCAAGTGCTTGGCGTTCGAGTCGCATTTTTCGTCGAGTGAATTCCGATGGTGCGGATCGATATTGGGTAATTGGTGCCGACACTTCGCCACGATCAAACACATCCGTTTAACTAGACGGCATCCAGGTGGCTTTGAATCTTAAGACTAACAGTTGGGCGTTCCTTTCATCACTCTGTCTCGCGATTGGGATGATGTCTAGCGGATGTTCTCGGCCGGACAACGATTTTGTCGAACCGCCTCCGCCAACGGTGACGACGGCGAAGCCGGTCCAGCAAGACATGACGTTGTTCTATGAAAACAACGGAGAAACCGAGGCAACGAACAGTGCCGAGGTCCGTGCCCGTGTTCGTGGCTTCATCGAAGAATTGATGTTCGAACCGGGGCAAGTCGTCAGCGAAGGCGATCCGCTATACCGAATTGAACCCGAGCAATACGCCGCGGCGAAAATGCAGGCGGAGGCTCAGGTCGAATCCGCGACCGCGTCGATCTCCGCGGCGAAGGCTGCGAAAGAAGCCAACGCGGCTGAAGTCGAGCGATCAGAGAATGAGTTGAGACGCTTCAAGAAGTTGTTGGAGTCGAATGCGGGCTCGCAGTCGGAGTACGATCAAGCCTTGGCGGCACGCGACGCTGCCGTCGCACAGAGCCGTGGATCGGACGCCGCGATCGAGCTTAGCCAAGCGGAACTTTCGGTGGCAAAGGCGGCTTTGGCCCAAGCCGATCTGGATCTGAACTACACGACCGTTCGGGCTCCGATCTCCGGACGTATCTCACGGACACTGATCGATCGCGGAAACCTCGCCGACAATGGATCTTCGTTGGCATCGATTGTCGACCGTGAACGGATCTATGTTTATTTTACGATTGACGAACGGACGTTACTGGAGTTGATGAAACAGCGTCCCGAGGATCGCCGATCCGGCCCGGTCGATTGGTCAAAAGTACCGGTGTATCTGCAACGCGATGAAGCGGACAGTCAGTGGCGAAGGGGGAAGCTGGAATACGTTGATCAAACTGGGATCAATCAACAAACGGGAACGTTGTCGTTGCGAGCCGTGTTTGATAACCCCAACGACGACCTGCTACCGGGGATGTTTGTCACCGTTCGTTTGCCGGTCAACCAAGTCAAGGACGGGGTGCTGGTTCCGCAACGAGCGATCATGGGAAGTCAGCAAGGTCAGTTTTTGATGGTTGTCGGCAGCGACAATCGAGTCGAACAACGCCCGGTGCGATTGGGGCAAAAACTTGACGGCTGGGTTCTCGTCACCGACGGTCTTGATAAAGACGAGCAATTCGTTGTCGATGGCATTCAACGCGCCCGTCCCGGTGCGGCGGTGGATCCCAAGTTGACTGAGCTTTCTACCGACGACAGCCCAATCTTGAAAGCTGCGATCGAACTGAAAGCGGGTTCAGAATCGCGACCTTCGGAATCAAAACCGGAGTCCGAGACTGCTCCGGTTCAATCGCCCGGTAACGGGGACGCCGAAAAAAACACCGGTGGGCAAGCTGATTCGCCACAGGAAGTTGAGTCTGCATCGTAATGTCACGCTTCTTTATTCACCGGCCAATTTTTGCCACCGTGATCTCGATCGTCATCGTGATCGCGGGATGGGTTTCGTTTGGTGTTCTGCCAATCGAGAAATTTCCACCGATCTCCCCGCCGACCGTTCAGGTGACGGCAACGTTCCCCGGGGCGAATGCACGAACGGTTGCCGAAACCGTCGCCGCACCGATTGAACAGGCGGTCAACGGCGTTGAAGATATGATCTACATGTCTTCTTCGAGCACGAACGAAGGCACGTACACGCTGACGATTACCTTCAAAATCGACGCCGATGTCGACAATGCTACCGTCCTGGTGCAAAACCTTGTCGGTTCGGCCGAGGCCAAGTTACCCCCGGAAGTCCGTGCTCAAGGTGTAACGACAAAAAAGACATCGCCGCAAATCATTCAGTTTCTTGCAATCACCTCGCCCGACGGAGCCTTCGACGCCCGCTACCTAAGCAATTATGCGCTGGATATCCAAGATGAAATCAGTCGGATCGATGGTGTCGGCAGCACGCAGGTGTTCGGAGACGGCGACTACAGCATGCGAGTTTGGTTGGACCCGCGTAAATTAAAACAACGTGGTCTGACCGTCGATGACGTGACTGCTGCGATCAAAGAGCAAAATGTGCAAGTCGCGGCCGGACAGATCGGAGGCCCTCCCGCCCCAGATGGGACGCCGTTTCAGCTTTCGGTCAATGCCGCCGGACGACTGAAGGACGCAGAAGAGTTTGCAAACATCATCATTCGTACCGGTGAAAGCGGCAGTGTGCTGCGGGTCGGTGATGTCGCGAGGGTCGAACTTGGCGGCGTGACCTACGCACTGACCGGTCGGTACATGGGGCAACCGGCGGCGATCATGGGGATCTACCAGCTTCCCGGTGCGAACGCGTTGTCCACCGCCGAAGCAATCCAGAAACGACTGGAGGAACTGTCGAGTTCACCGAGTTGGCCGAAAGGCTTGGAATACAACATCAGTTACGACGCGACCGAATTTGTCGTCGCTTCGATCGAAGAAGTCTATTCGACGCTGATGCTTGCCATCGTTTTGGTCGTTTTGGTGATCTTTGTCTTCTTGCAAGACTGGCGAGCGACCATTGTTCCGGTAGCCGCGATCCCCGTCTCGCTGGTCGGCACGTTTGCGATCATGAGCGGAATCGGATTTTCCCTGAACATGCTGTCGTTATTCGGTATCGTTCTAGCCATTGGAATTGTGGTCGACGATGCGATCGTGGTGGTCGAAAACACCAGCCGCCACCTCGAAGACGGTTTGTCACCGAAAGACGCCGCGGTCAAGGCGATGTCGGAAATTACCGGGCCAGTCATCGCCACCACGCTTGTCTTGCTTGCCGTGTTTGTTCCCTGTGCCTTCATGGGAGGAATCACGGGGCAATTGTTCCGACAGTTCGCGTTGACGATCTCCGGCTCAGTTGTCATTAGTACGCTCAACGCATTGACGCTCAGTCCCGCGCTGTGTGGTATTTTTCTTCGTCCACCGACCACCAACGAGAATCGCTTCGTTTTCTTTCGCTGGTTTAACCAGATCTTCGATCGAGTCACCTCGGTGTACGGCGCCGTGATCGGGCGCTTGGTTCGCATGACCACATTCGTAGCGATTGTCTTTGTCGGGTTACTCGCACTGACAGGCTGGTCATTCCTGCAGATTCCCACGGGATTTGTGCCGGACGAAGATCAAGGCGTGGTTTTCGTCAACGTTCAATTGCCGGACGCGGCAAGCAAAGAGCGAACCGACGAAGTCATGAAAGACCTCGATGGTATCCTCGCAGAAACTCCAGGTCTGGAAAGCTGGATCAGTGTTACGGGGTACTCCTTGCTCGGCGGAACACAAGGAAGCTATGTCGGTTTCGCTGTTCTCATTCTAGATGAATGGTCGGAACGGCAGTCTGACGAAACAAGTATTCGAGCAATCCAGCAGTACCTACAATCAAAACTTGCGTCCGAACAGCGGGCCATCATGTTTTCTTTTACGCCGCCAGCGATCGACGGATTGGGGATGGCCGGCGGTTTTTCGATGGAGATTCAAGACCGCAGCAGCGGAAGCTATCAGCAACTACAAAACGTGACCGATAACGTGGTTGAGGCGGCGAGGGGCCAATCCAACCTCGGGGGAGTCAACACCACATTCCGTGCGAGCGTGCCGCAGTTGTTCGTCGATGTCAATCGCGTGAAGTCGAAATCGATGAATGTTCCGCTGACGAACATCTATTCGGCACTGCAGTCGTCACTTGGTGCCGCCTATATCAATGACTTTACCTACAACGGCCGAACGTATCAGGTCCGGATGCAGGCGGAGCCTCAATATCGTGATTCGACCGATGACATTAAAACCCTCGATGTAAGGGACAGTGCCGGCAACATGGTTCCATTGGGAACGTTGCTCTCGGTTAAAGACGACTTTGGCCCGGACGTGATTCGTCGATTCAATTTGTATCCCAGTGCAACGATCACCGGTGCCGCCGCACCGGGCGTCAGCTCTGGCGACGCGTTGACTTTGATGGAAGAAATTGCCGGCGCTAGCTTGCCGAGTACGTATGGCTTTTCTTGGTCGGGGATGTCGTTCCAAGAAAAGGCGGCTGCGGGCGGGCAATTCGCGATATTTGGACTCGCGTTCTTGTTTGTTTTCCTGGTGCTCGCCGCCCAATATGAAAGCTGGACGAGTCCGGCCGCTGTGGTTGCGGTCGTGCCGTTGGCAGCGCTCGGCGTGGTCATTGCGTTGTACCTTTCCGGAAGTGACAACAACACCTACACGCAAATCGGCATCGTTCTGTTGGTGGCACTGGCCAGTAAGAACGCGATCTTGATTGTAGAGTTCGCCAGTGAGCAGCGCCGTGAGGGACTGGGAATTCGAGATGCGGCTGCGAAGGCAGCAAGTCTGCGGTTTCGAGCCATCTTGATGACCGCGTTTTCTTCAATCCTAGGGTTTCTCCCTTTGCTGATCGCCAGCGGTGCCGGGGCGGCAAGTCGTCGAGCCGTCGGTATGGCGGTCGTCGGTGGAATGTCAGCGGCAACCGTTTTCGCGCTGTTGTTTGTCCCGACGTTCTTCGTCGTCTTCCAAGGTTTAGCTGAGCGTTGGAAGCCGCAAAACGAGTCTGTCAAGCCATCCTAAAACGAACGCTGATTCCCGGCGAGGTAAACCATGACAGGCCGTAAAAAAATCTGTCAGAAAACAGATCCATCGCAACGGCGGATAGCAACAGGTGCTTCGTCTAGAAAAAAAACGTGGGCTCGAATATCGGCCAACGTGCGGTGGCCTTAGAAATTGCACGAATACCGTGGCGTCCGCCAATTGGCTTATCTTCCTTGGAATGTTGACAGAACATTAGGGTTTGGGGGTGTCCAGCGACCGAAAGTGATCTTTAAGTTGGCGCCGCTGCTTGGGATCGGCAAACGGCGGATCGGTGACTGCGACCCACGCGTCGATGTAGCTTGATGGGGAATAATTATGTCCGAATCCGATCGGTACGGTCGTTGCCATCGGGATGTCGAATCCGATTTGTAAGAACGTGATGATCGGATACCACCGTAACTGCGATGAAACATCAGGACCACGCGAATCCCCCAGCCACCGCGGGCGACTCCAGGCTAAGTCTGGCGAGAACCAAACCATCGGATCGCTTGCATGCTGGATGTAGACGTTGCGCATCGGTCCCCAAGGACGATCGGGTTCAAGTGCGTTTTCTTGAGCGGTGAAACGCAATAATCGTCCGTCGCGAAACTTAGGGAGCCAAACCGGAGTTCCTTCCACGCGATTGTTGATCGCTTGCCGCCAACGCCGGCTGGGAAACGGTGGTCCGCTCCACACCGCTCCGTCGATCGGATCTTCGAACACGGTGTAGATGTCTGAGCAGATCTCTGAACCGAGCGAACCAAGGCTCAACCCTTGCAGGTACAACTTTGGCCGCGACGTTTTGGGCAGGGTTTTCCAGTGCGAATAGACTTCGTCGAAGAGAGCTTGCGCGGACCGAATCGAACGTTCGGGATCGATCAAAATTGTGATCCAACTCGGTAAGTACGAATACTGTGTGCTGACGATCGCCGTATCGCCACCGTGAAGGTACTCGATCGTATCGACTGCCGAAGGATCTAACCAACCAGTTCCGGTCGGTGTGGCAACGATCAAAACAGATCGTTCGAAGCCGCCGACCCGTTTCAGTTCTTCGAGCGCAAGCTTGGCACGATCTTTCGGCGTGGGACGAGAACGCAAGCCAACGTAGACGCGAATCGGATGGTCCGCGTCGCTTTGCCAAAGCGTTTCTATGTCGGTTTTGGTGGGGCCACCAGCGAGAAAGAACTTTCCTTGGCGGCCAATCGAATTCCAACTCACCAATGATTCATCGCTTCCGGTTAGGAACTCTTCCGTTGGTTTCGCCGGAACTTCATCACTTATCTCGTCAAGATTGGCAAAGAAATGATCGGCTGCGTTGAGCAAATTCTTAACGATCAAGTCGTTTGACAAGGTCATGATCACCACGCTGACAAACACCACCGCGACAGCTGAAGCGATCCTTCGTGGAACGAATCGGTCGAGTCTGTCCGCGACGAACCGGCAACTCCATCCAAACGCTCGTGCGAATGCGACAAGTATTGCGCCGACGGCGATTGCAATGATCGCGGTGCGGTAGGGATAAGCGGATTCTAGAGGCTCCATCTGCATCAGCTCTCGAATTGAATTCTGCCAGGCAGTCATACGCCAAATGAATCCAATGAAAACAACGGCGACCAAGACGACCGTGATACGCTTGGCAATCACCTGAACTCGGCCTTCCGGTTCGCGCAAGCCGAGAAACTGATACGAAAACAGTCCGGCAAGGCCGACGCCATAACCAATCGCCAACGAAAATCCTGAGAGGATTCCTTGAACGACGAAGGTGCGTGGTAGCAGCGACGGCGTCACCGAAGCCGCGAAAAACAAGCCGGCGACGCTAAGCCCAACGAATGAAAATGAATTCTTGTAGTCGAGCAAGAGTTTCTTCATCGTCGCTCCCTGACGCGGGCAAAGGGTGTGAAAATCTTACGGCCAGCATGGAAATCATCTTCGCAGAAATTTCATGACCCGGCTGATCGGTTGGGCTTAGCGATTGGGCATAGCTTGGGTCAGGCGAGTCCAGCCCCGCGTGGTGCTGCTAAACGATTCACGGCGAACCGATCCGCCCGGGCCGACCAACTCGACCGACGTAAGCCATCGTCAGTATCTGTAAACAACACGACTGAAACAAGCGACTCAGCTAAGGAAGAAATTCAATCGGAACGAGGGCACAAACTTGCTTGTCGCCAGATTTGAGATGTATGATGGACCGTCAAGCGTCGGTGTTAGGCGGCTAATTCCGAATGATACGGTACCGCTGGACACCCGGTGCCACTATTGCCACGGTGCGGCCATCCCCACCGAATTCGACCGCTCAGCGGGCAAACGCACCGACGAAACCGACCGTAACCGCGATGTATTCCGAAGCTCGCCGTGGGCTTTACTATCTGCCGATCGTTCATGTCAAACCGAGCTAGTTTAAAGGCTGTCTTCATGAGTCGTTTTCTATTGTCGTTCTGTGGACTATTGATCGCGATCGGCGTGTGCGGTTCCGCGATCGCGCAGGAAGATACCGGCGCCGAAAAAGCGACTGGTGACAAGCACGCGTCTGCGACTGACGACGCGATCGCCGAGATCGAAGCAGCGGTGGAGAGTTATCTGAATAGTTTCCGGGCAAAGGACGTCGACGCGTTGGTCAAGCATTGGACTGCCGAAGGCGTTTACGTTAATCGAACGTCCGAGGAAAGAACCGCCGGGCACGCCGACCTGAGGGCACAATTCGAGCAACACTTTTCCAGTGATGTGGCGTTCGAGCTTGACTTGCAAACCGAGTCGATTGATTTGGTTTCTCCGAACGTGGCGATCGAACGCGGGTTAGCGACCGTTTTAGTTGAGCAAGCTGAATCGATTCAAATGACCTATCAGGTGGTCTACTTAAAACAAGAAGGACGCTGGCTGATCGATCGTGTAACTGAGGAAGAGATCGAGCGAACTCCTGAAGGCATTTTGCAGCTACAGCGTCTTGAATGGTTGGTCGGTGATTGGATCGACGCCGACGAACAAACCGCAGTCGAATTCACTTGTGACTGGACAGAAAATAAAAGTTATCTCTATCGCAAGTACAAAGTCATTTCTGAAGGCGATGTGGATTCGTCCGGTTTGCAAATCATCGGCTGGAATGCTGCGACAAAGGAAATTAATAGCTGGCTATTTGATTCCGATGGCGGATTTGTAAAAGGGATTTGGCTGGAACGCGATGGCCGCTGGACCGTCTCTTCGGTCGCGACACTCAACAACGGATCTCAAGGCTCGTTCGTCAGCGTTTACACCCCGCAAGATGACGGAACGTACCGCTGGAAAAAGATCAATCGTGTGTTGGACGGGACGCTCTTGCCCAGTCTTGACGAAACGGTTGTCCGACCACGCTAACCTCACCAGCGTCAGATAAAATCCACCCACTCACAGAGTCATATGATGAAACGGATGTTACGAGCAAATTTCGCTTTTCTGGCGCTGGCTTTCCTGACAACGCACTGCTGTCACGAAGTCTCGGCTCAGCGAGGCCGCGTCGGTGGTGCGCGTGGCGGTGGCGGGGCGCGTCCGTCAATAAGTCGTCCTTCGATGAATCGCCCCAGCCCATCGATGAGCCGGCCGAGTTACAACCGCAGCCCTTCGATGAGTCGACCCAGCCAGATGAGTCGCCCCAGTCCATCGATAAGCCGGCCAAGCCCTTCGATCCGCCCCTCCACGCCGAGCAGTCGCCCAAGTTTTCCATCGACGCGGCCAGGATCCCCGACGACCCGGCCAAGTTCTCCGGCAACGCGCCCGAACTTTGGTGGCACTCCGTCGCGTCCCGGCATCCAACCCTCTCCGGGGAGCCGCCCCAACCTTCCGACGAACCGACCGAGCACCCTGCCCGGAAACAGCACCCGCCCTGGATTCCCCTCTCAACTTCCCGGACAAGGCAGCCGGCCGAGTGCTCGTCCTTCGTTTCCGAGCAATCGCCCCGCGTCGCGACCTTCTCAAGGGCAACTCAACGACTTTCTAGATTTGAATCGGCCTTCGACTCGACCATCAACCCGACCGGGCAATGCCGCTGGCGACTTTCTTCAAAATCGACCACGACCTTCCACGCCAGGAGCCGCGACACGACCTGCGCCAAATCCGGATCGCCCCGGACAAAGACCTCCCGGTGCTGGCTCAGGTGATCGTCCCGGCCCAGGTGATCGTCCCGGTGCAGGTGATCGTCCCGGTGCAGGTGATCGTCCCGGTGCAGGTGATCGTCCCGGTGCAGGTGATCGTCCCGGCCCAGGTGATCGTCCCGGCCCAGGTGAGCGTCCCGGTGCAGGTGAGCGTCCCGGTGCAGGTGGGCCGACTGATCGTCCTTCAACCCTGCCCGCAGATCGGCCGCCCAACAATCGTCCACCGGGTTATCGGCCGCCCGGATACCGTCCGCCGCCGCATCACCGCCCGCCAGGCTATCGGCCTCCGGGGAATCGTCCTCCTGGATATCGCCCACCGGGGCAACGACCACCAGGCTATCGTCCCCCTGGCTATCGACCACCTCCGCCGGCTCATTTACCAATCTACAATCGTCCGTTTTGGAGGCCCGGATGGCACTGGAACTGGAGTGGCTACCGGTACAATTGGTGGACTTGGGCAACGCCCGTCGCTCTGACCAGTTGGTGGGCTTATGGCAACAACAGCCAACCGGTTTACTACGATTATGGCAACAACCTGTATTACGAAGGTGACACAGTCGTTTACAACGGTGAGACCATTGCGACCGCAGACGAATTTTCGGCCCAGGCTCAGGAAATCGCCGCGAGTGTCCCCGAAGTCGACGTCGACGAAATGGAATGGTTACCGCTAGGAGTGTTCGCCCTGACCGACTCAGAAGATTCCGACGTTGAAAACGCAACCCTTTTCTTACAGCTTGCGGTTTCCAAAGAAGGAATCATCGCCGGCACGTTCCAGAACACTGCGACCGACAAGACCATCGAAGTCGAAGGCATGGTGGATCAGGATTCGCAACGTGCCGCCTGGGGGCCCGTCGGTGAAGAATGGCCAATCATGGAAACTGGGATCTACAACCTAACGGAAAATGAATCGGGTGCACTGCTGCATTTCAGCGAAGGCCAATCGCAACAGTGGACCATGGTACGTCTCGATGAGCCGGAGTCTCAGTCGAGTTCGAAGCAATAAGAATTCGCCTTGCCGCTAACTCGCTCCCATTGCGAATCCGTGGCGACGCGCCAGCCGGTGGACATCATCCCCGGCTATGGCGGATCAATATAAATTTGAATTGCAGCCAAATACAAACGCTCGGACTCTATTTCGCCTTCCTCATTGGCGATCGCAACGAAGACGCGATCGACAGGTTCATGCGTGGTCATTATTTCCTGCCTGGGCTTGTTACGTCGCAGCGGTGATTGCGATCGATATCTCGCGTACCGCCGTCGTCGTGGCTGGCGGAAGCCCCGGTGGCAAACATTCGATAGAAGGTGTCAACTTGATACCCTTCGTTACGGGTGAAAAGGAAGGCATGACTCACGAAGCTTTGTTTTGGCGAATCAGTTGCACTGTGCTTTACGAAAGTCCCTTTTACCCGTGAGCGGCTGATCCACCTCGACTCCAACGTCAGAGAGCCTACCGACCGAACCTGCATTGTCAGCAATCACTGTCAAAGTACCTTCCGATTCGATTACGACGGCATCGACAGACTCTGGATCGGCAATCCCTTTGGAGCGAATTGCGGCAACGACTTCTTCCTGGGTAACGCGCTGCCGCCGAAGGACATCGTCCAAGTACCGGCCTCGAAAAAAGATCAAGGTGGGCTGCGCTTTGATGAGACGTTGGAAGCTAGCGGATCGTGTCGCTAGAAACGTACAAACTAATTGCAAGACAATGAGCAACGCCAGCGCGACGACGCCCTGCGCGAGAGAAACGTCACGTGAGATAAGCACCGTCGCCAGCGTCGACCCGAATGCAACCGTGACAACGAAGTCAAATGCATTCATCTTTGAGAGCGTGCGTTTTCCGCTGACGCGCAACATCATGATCAATGCGATGTAAGCGAGTGTCCCCAGGATCGTCGTTCTCAGCAACGGTGCCCAGCCGTCAAAAAACATCTTTTGGTCAATCATCACTGTCTTCGTACCAAGTCGTTGAAATGGGGCCATGCATCGCAAGGGGGCTCAAACCGGAGTCCTTCCTCCGGTGCATCCGAATACTTCGCCAGTGACGTAGCTTGCCTCTGGACTTGCCAACCAGACATAAAGCGGCGCAAGCTCGATCGGCTGAGCCGGACGGCCGAATACCGTATTCGCGCCAAATTGCTCGATTTTTTCCTTCTCCATCGATCCTGGAATGAGAGGCGTCCAGACCGGCCCCGGTGCAACAGCGTTGACCCGGATCCCATGCTCGATAGCTAGTTTCGCCAAACCTTTTGTCATTCCCAATAACGCGGACTTTGTTGCCGAATATGGCAAAAGGTGTGCTGACGGGTTGTACCCTTGGATCGATGCTGTGTTGATAATGGATCCTCCTGCCGGAAGCTTGCCGATCGCCGCCTTGCTTAGCCAAAAAGGAGCATACACATTTGTTTTGAAGATTCGATCGAATAGGTCAGATGAAAATGCTTCGACCGATTCGCGCGTCTCTTGGTATGCGGCGTTGTTGACCAAGATATCGATCGAGCCAAGTTCGTTGACGGAATTGTTGATTAATTCCTGGCAGTTCGATTCGGATGTCAAGTCAGATTGAAACACAGCAGATCGCACTCCGCAATCATCAACCAAGTTTGCAGTCTGCTCCGCATCGGCAGTTTCGCTCAGATAGTTGATCGCCACATTTGCCCCTTCCCGCGCAAAGCAAACCGCGATCGCGCGTCCGATCCCACTATCCGATCCGGTAATTAACGCATTGAGCCCGCGTAATTTACCGCTTCCTTGATAGCTGGATTCTCCGTGATTCGGCGTCGGGATCATTTCACTGGTCTTACCCGGCATCTTGATCTTGCTTTGTTGGTCAAACGGTGGCTTCGCGTAGATCTCGCGAGGGTCTTTTAGTTCGATACGTTCTTCTGTGCTTAACATTGACATTGCAATTTCTAAATTTGGGGGTGGCGGAAACAACTTGGATTCGTAACAGGAGCAAATTCTGCTCTGATCTGTTGATAAACTTCGCTGAGCCTCTGCTCACTGCGTCAACGTTGTTCGAAGCGGCATCGGCGATCGAATAAACAGCGTTGACGCACCGACGATTCTGCTCGGTCTCATTTCAAGTAGCTATTCGCTGGACGCTCGCTTTTTTTGCTGGTTGCAAGTTTTGAGCCAATGCCTTGCGAAGGAAACATTGCGAGGAAGACATTTCTTATGAATCTGGTCTGGGGTCATGTCGAGACCAGAAGTCTGCTTCGACTCAACAGCCAACGGGCGTTCGCCCCGGTTATTGCACGGAAATCGCGGCCAACGCCAATCCGCAAATCAAACTGCAAACGTCGACGAATTTTTCGCGTTCGTTTGAGGAATGCAAATTGAGGGCGAATTCAGATGCTCTCTTGCGCGACCGAGCGGGCTTCGCTGAATTGCAGTAAATCAGCCCAGGGAATGAAAACTCCCACGAGGATCGGCATGGCGTTGGATCAGAATCAGACGACGCGTTGGATCATCTGGTTCCGCATTGCTCTTTCTGCAGACAACATCGCCAAAGGACCGCCATCTGTGCGCCGGGTCACTGACTTGTTCACTCGTCGCACGACTTCAAAATTGGACGAAAAACTGGTGTAGATTTGTGATTTGAGCTTCGTCAGGTTGAAAAATCGAGCTGGCAGAGGACATTAGTGCGGACTCGACTTTTTCATAGATTCGACCTCGCGAACCATCAATCAGGAGATCAACGTGATCCAATTAACTTCTCCATCCACGATTGCGTTCCGTTGGCTAGGATACCTCGGGATTGCCGTCGGAGTTTTCTGCTTTGGCGTGAACGCAAATGCGCATTATCTGTGGATCTCCGTCGATCACGAGCAGGAGCCAAATACCGGTACCAACATCTATTTCGAGGAGTCGGCACGGCCGGGCGACGGACACTACCTCGATCATTTTTTGGGAAAAAGCGATGTTTGGATCCGAACGATTGAAGACCCTGCCCCGGAACCTATCCGCGCCAAAGAGGTTAACGAAGGTGAACTTCGTTGGATGCAGGTCGGACTGCCAAAAGCCGAGGAGTACAGCGTCGACTCGTATGGTAAATTCGGAGTGTACGAATATGGGACAACAAAGGTGTTGCTCCACTATTACGCGCGAAACCTGCGAGTGAAGTCGCACGATGCGATGCACGAACTCGGTTACGCCGAACAGTTGAACCTTGATCTAGTTCCCCACAACTTCGGGAACGACTACGAATTTACATTGCTCTGGAAAGGCAAACCTGTCCCCGACCGAATGGTGTTCATTCGAGGTGCGGATGGATTGCGAAAGAACGTCAAGACGGATGCGAAGGGCAAAGTCAAACTCACTCGACCTTCAAACGGCGACCTGACGTTGCGCAGCAGCGTGGAATTCGCTACGCCAGGCAAAGAAAATGGCGAGGCTTATGAGCTGGTCCGGCACAACATTACGCTGGTGTTACCGGCGATCAAATCCTGATCGGAACACGGCGGTGGGAATGATACGAAAGATCATTTCGAAACCAGATGGGTTACTCGTCGTTTGGCGACGCTTCATCAAGCTGATCGAGAACTGTTTCGGTAACCTGATCACTATAGGCGTTCAGCTTCCAGTGATCGGGAGACCAGCCGGAGAGAAAGCGACAAAAATCGGCCCACGCGACCGCATAAAGTTCTCGCCATTCGCGTTCGAGGGCAGAGAAGTCAATCCGTATTTCGCGGAATGCAAAAGCGTTTTCGAGCTGTTCAAAGTAGAATGACAACAGCGCGTCCTGCTGGCGGGCGGCTTCGCTTTCGTCAAAGCAACTGCTAATGAAATAGGCCACGTCCTTCATTCCACAGCCGCGTCCGACATACTGAAAGTCAACGGCGGCAACTTCCGCACGGGCGCGACCTTCAAAACAAAAGTTCGCGATTTTGGCATCGCCATGGACCAGCGTTTGAAATTTTGCTTCGTTCAATCGCCGGTCGATCGTCTTGGCTGCTCGCTTCAAACGCCCTTCCGGCATGGCGGCGAATTCGTCAGGTCGAGTGTCGAGGTTCCAATAGGTACCGATCGGCCAAAGTTCGGTTCCTGTTTCGTTAATGAACGTCGCATGAAAGTTTGCGAGCCATGTCAGGCATGCTTGTACGTCCTTTGTGTTTGCCTGACTCTTGCGACAATCGTAGCCTTCGAGATCAAGGTCACTTAGAATGAGCACCCATCCGCCGGAGTTCGCGATCTCATGCGATGCTACGAAACGTGGGACCGTACAGCGCCGATCGCATCGGTTCGCGAATGACTCGTAGAACGTTTTTTCAACTTGATAAGATTTTACCTTACGCTGATGGGAGATACTGCCTCCCCATCCACGACGGTTTGAACGTGCCCGCGATAAGTCGACATGTTTGATGACGACTCCGAGTGGCCGATCGTGTTCCTGTTCTTCGACACCGACTAGCTCGGCTCGCTGAATCACGCCGTAGCCGCTCCAAAGACTTTGAATCACGTCACCGAGCTCGACAGATTTGGCCCCCGTAATATGCCGGACGATTTCGGCGAGCGATTGCATGTGATGTGGTTCGTTGGTGGAACTGCTTTAATGGATGACGCTATGGCGGTCAGATTCTGCCGTTCGAAGGGGAATTCGCAATGGGTCTATCGGGTGATGCACCGGAACCCCAGTCGTTGCCCAGGCGGAGCCTCAGTTTGCGTTGCTTGCGGGGCCGATGTATTCCTTTGCGATCACGACGTTGTCAAAGTACACGATGTTTTCAGATTGCTTTGTCCAGCGATCGGTTACGTAGCTTTCCAGAGTCAACGCGTTAGCGAAAAGAGTTGAACTTGTTCGCCAATTGAAGCCTTTCCAATGACCGCGTAGCTCTCCATCAATCCAATAGGCTTGTTCGCCATCGTCCATTCCTGGTGTATTGTGTTGGATCATCATTTCAACGCAAATCCATTTTCCCCTTTCGATGTTCGGCTGTGTGTCTGGACGAAAGCCATTTCCCCAGTACTTCCCGTCCGGACTCGCCGACATCGTGTGCCAGTAGCTATAAAAGTTCCAGCGTCCCGGTGGATTCCATTTCCCCCAGTTGCCCCATGGCTCAATCGCTGTGGAAAAACGTTCTTCACCATTGGGACGCTTTCCGGCACCACCAAAGCCACTCCATCGCTCTGCCCCCTGAAGCGACTTGTTCGCCCGTAGCGTGCAGAAGTGATGCACGTAATCACAATCTTGGTCGAATTTGGTGTAGAAACGGATGAACAGGCGATCCGCAGAGGAGAACCACTTGGTAAAGCCACCGCCGGTGTTTTTGCCCAGTGTCGCCGTGACCTTCAATGATCGGTGTCCCAACTGGGGATGTTTCGTCGGCGAAGAATTGGCGTGTGGGTGAACGAACGAAAGAGCGTTACCGCGATCGTTGATTTCATCCCATTTACCTCCCAACGCTTCAACTTCAAAATCATCTGCAAAAACTACTTTTCGATGCTGCTCGATCCCTCGGTCAGCTTCGAAAGCTACTGCGAGTCCGTCCCCACTCGGCAACTGACTTTTGTCAACGGCACTGATCGGTGACTTAGGAATTGATTCGTCTTGCGCGACAACTTTCGCAGGCTCGGTTAGCGTTTGCGCACAACTGATCAGAAAGGCGACAGCCACTGCATGACTTGACCAATGACACATTGTATTCTCCTTTATCACAATTCGGTTTAGCGGTACAGCTTGTTCGACGTCGGATAAATCAGCCTGGGATTCCAATTGAGGCGATACACCGGTTGTGTGTCCCGCAAATCAGAGTGTTGGCGATGCAGATCCCACGCGCGCGTTTGGCTGACGGGCCGGTTCGAAGTCAAGCAGTGTATCAACGGTTGGGCCACGATGATTCTTTTTTGCGAAGGCCCACAAAATGCAATTGAAGTGGCGTTGCCGAAATATCGATCGTCAGTCGTGAACGGTCGAGCAAAACCTTGTCGCCGTTGACAAACGCGTCGGCGTTGACGAAGGAGTAGTCCGGGTGGAAAAGATTGACGGACTGTTTCCCAGCTGGCCATTTTTTTAATACGCCGTTCCCGTCATCATCTGTGACGGCCGCAAATCCTTGCTCGGTGACCAACAAGTACCCGACGATGTCGTCGTGGATATTGCACTTGATTTTCATCAAGCCCGGTTCGCTTCGATCGATCGAACGCTGAAAGAGCAAGGGGGGATCGAGTCTCGGCGTGAAACCTCGATAGAAATTGTTAAACCATTCCACATAGATGTTGTGATCGGCAGTTTGTTGCGCGTCGGTAGCGACAACCTCGAAAGTGTCTCCTTTTACCAACATCGAAATTCTTGGAGAAACACCTTGTGCATCCAGTCGAGCTCGAACCGTCTTCGGCATCTTTTCGACGGGGGGATCGACGACCGGATTTCCGCGTACACGTCGAACGACTACAAAATCCTCGAGCGGGGTTCGGCTGTTTTCGTTCGGCGATGAAAAGGTCACATTGATCTTGGGGCTCACATACAAGTGCGTCGCCTCTTGCGCAGCGAGTTCGCGATCACAAATCCCGCTGGCAATGCATGTAAAAACTAGCCCGGCGACCGATCGACTAGCGAATCCTTTCAATCCATGTCTTTGAGTCGATAACATCACTGATAAACATCTGCTGAGCCACCAGAATCGATCGATGGAGTTCTTCCGCGGAAACACTCCCAGCTTTGTTTTCGACATCCAATGTTCCCGTCGCATCGTTTAAGAACTCCACGCTATAGCCAAGGTGCATCGCTTGACGGGCTGTCGTATCGCAACAGACCTGGGTCATGTAGCCGGTAACGCACACGGTATCGATTTCGCGTTCCTTTAGAAACGAATCCAGCTGGGTATTGGTAAATGACCCCGGAAGTTGCTTGTCGATGATGATGTCACGTGGTCTCGATTCGACCTGTTCGTGCAATTGCCATAAATCACTTCCTTTGCAGAAAATCGGTGACTCCGGATCGGGCTGATGATGTCGTACAACAACGGTGGGTACATTTGCGTCATGGGCGGCATCCATGACGTTTAGGATTTTTTCAAGATGTCCCTCCGGGTGACGAACCGGTAGTGCACCCTCGAAATATTCACGCTGTACGTCGATGACGATTAAAGCTCTCTTCATGCGATTACCTTCCTGTATCTCTGGTCTTGCGAATCCTGATCCGAACGGCAATGACTGATGCAAACAAGGCCTGGCATACGTGCTAGCCTTGGGGCTCACTACGGCAAATACGAACGAGAATCGACATACGGTGAGCGCCAACAGCTCAGAATGAGTGTCAATCACTACTGACGCCCATTATGACAGATCTTCAAGGACGTTTGTTGGCTTCGAATCCGTCCGTGACAGAAGTCGTCGAGGTTTGTGGGATTCCCTGAGTTGTCTTGCGATTCGCGAAAGTAGCAGTCGCTTTGCGGTTTGGTCCCATCGAGAAACCGGTCGACGGCAAATTGCAATTTGGCTACGCTAGCCGTGAGGCACCCAGTTTTGACTGGTTTTGACGAAGCCGCCCTGACGCTAGCGAATCTGGTTCGCGGGTATGGTAGCATCCGCGTTAGTTTCATTTCCCCTAGAGGGATATCTCTTCGAGCGGTGATCGTATGTCGTACCGGCGTTGTGCACTTCTGCTGATCCCGCCAGCCACGGCTTCGCTGATAGCAATCGCATTCCTTTTTCCGAGGCATGCTTCGGTAACCTCCGACGACGTGGAGATTGTCGGAGAGAACAAATTTTCTGTCCTTGTTCGCTACAACGGTCATACCGGGAATCTTTACAAGTCGTTCGACGATGATTTTTCTGAACCCTCGTTTCGAAAATGGTTTGGTGAGGGGCGTTGGACGACCATCGATACCTTGTCACCAGCATCGCCCTCGTTGCAGGCTTACGTCGACCTGCGGAGAAGTATCTTTGCGGGGCAAAGTGACTTTTTGGACAATCGCATCGAAGCCGTTGATGAGCACGCGAAGTTCATCGCCGTTGCTCCTTCTAAAGACATGGTGACTTCCAAATCGCTCCTCGAACACAACCAGCTTTGGTTCGTCAAGGGTGATGACCTTTGGTACCGTGGGCGATACTGTTTCAATGAAGGCGTTCCTTTTACGATCGCAGACTTTCAGGAACGCGGTCGTCACAACAGTCCCGGGCCACGGATCACACTCTGGGAGCAAGAGTACTTAGGCTATGAACTCAAGTCCGGGTGGAAGCCTAAATTGCGTCAGCGTAAAATGAAAGTTCCGCGCGAACGGTGGTTCACGTTGACCGTTCATTTGATCCTTGATGATGTCGAAGGGAATGTCCGAATTTGGCAGGACGATCAGCTTGTTCTCGACGAATCCGTCGCTACGCTACCGGCGAGCAACTCGATACTGAATGCTTTAGAAGTCGGGATTACGGCAACGGATGCCGCGTGTGAGGTACTTGTCGATGATGTTGCCATCTCTCATTCTCCGCTCGCTGAGCTTTCGATGGAGACGTCGCAACCATAGATCGAAAAGCGCGCGCTTCGTTCACTTGCGACAAGCTTGCTTACAAAAACGACTGAGTCGCTGTTGAGGAGTAGCAGAGCTGTCTTAACTTCGATCGCGGTCAGCGCCCGCTACATCGAGATGCTGTTGTTTGCGAAGCCGATCCACATCCCTCGCTCATTCAAGGATTCAGAGATTGCTTGAACTCACCAAATCGAGTGCTCGGCGTATCGCGCTGGCGGCTCAAGGTTTTGCCCAAGCCCGGCCCAAGGGAAATGTGACTCGCCGTCATTTTCGTCGCGCACTCGATCACATGCAGGTGCTTCAACTTGACTCTGTGAACGTTGTGTGCCGATCGCACTTTTTGCCAATGTTCGCGCGTCTGGGCTGTTTTGAGCGATCCAAGTTAGATCATTGGCTATGGCGCAGTCGCGAAAATGTGGAATATGTCGGACACGAAGCTTCGATTACGCCCTCATCGACGCGAGCTTTGTTGGCTCATCGGTTCACCGAGAACCGCTGGGGACGGGAAAAGATTGAGCGTGATCATCCGGATTATGTTCAGGCGATCTTGGAGGAAGTTAGGGACCGGGGCGCTCTGTCCGTCCGCGACCTATCTGACCCAGGTAAACGGAGCCATTCTTGGTGGGGCGGTCCGCTGGGTAAGAAAACACTCGAGTGGCTTTACACCTCCGGTCGCCTCGCGATCTGCCATCGCGATCAGAGTTTCGTGACCCACTACGACCTTCCCGAACGTGTTCTTGATGAGGCAACGTTCAAGACAATGCCCGTCGAACGACGCGCCGCACAGAAGGCTCTACTGATGATCGCCGCACGCTCACACGGCATCGGAACGGTGGATGATCTCGCCGATTATTATCGTATCCGGATGCCGGAAGCTCGTCCGTTGATTATGGAACTTGTCGAGGAAGGACAACTTCAAACGGCTCGCGTGGAAGACTGGAGTAAGCCAGGTTTCCTTCATCCGCAAGCGAAACGCCCACGCCAAATTCACGCCCAAACGTTTCTTAGCCCCTTCGATCCGATTGTTTGGTATCGACCTCGTGCCGCACGTTTGTTCGATTTTCAATATAAGATCGAAATCTACACGCCTGCCGAGAAACGCATCTTTGGATATTACGTGCTCCCATTCCTTTTCGGTGATCGGATCGTTGGCCGTGCCGACATCAAGGCCGATCGGCGAGAAAGCACCTTGCTGGCCAAGGCTTGCTACCTCGAAGCGAATTCAGATGCCGAAGCCGTTGCCCCGGCCTTCGCCGCAAGCTTGAAGGAACTTGCGATATTTCTTGGACTCGATCGAATCAGCGTCGGTCGTAAAGGCAATCTGTCTCGTCAAGTCGCGAAGTCGCTTCGTGATTGATCCCGTCGTTGGATGAATCGGAATGCCGTGGCTTCTGGTACAGGCTTTATTCGAAACTTGGACTAGTCGCATTGCACTCGCCGAGTTCAATTCATTTCAATCCTTTAAGAAAAGACGAATCGATGAACTTTCGCAACGACTGGTTTTCTCGCCTGACCGGTTTTTCCGAACGTGGACCCGACGAAGTGCGTCAGCGTTTGACGGTTCGGGGGGAGCAACTTCATAGCTTGGAAAACGGCCGTACGTTTCGTTGTGGTCGGCTGGACATCATTTCACTCGCCGAACTTCGTCGGCTTCTCGCAAACTTGCCTGATCCGTCTGATTCGAGCGGCTCAAGACTAACATGCGAGGAGATAGTCGGTGATGCGCAAACACTTCACGCCGACCCAAGTCACTCCAACGCAGTATTTCAGGTAGCATCGCAGTTTAATTTGCTGGAAATGGTTTCGCCCGCCATCAGTCCGGAAGCGGGCGTGACGATCTATCAGAACGATGCAACGCAGGGCCCCGCCTGTGCAATCGCATGTGGTGCCGGCACCATCTTCCGCAACTACTTCATTGAACTCGGTAGCCAGATAGGACAGACCGATACAGTGCAAGTTGACTGCTTATCAAGCGTCGGAACCGTGCTTGGCAACTCTGGCTCAAAGCTTTGGGAGATGAGAAACGGGTATGCGTTGCCGACGCGTGACGGTCTCGTTCAGATAAACGCAAAATTGGAAGCGATGTCTGACGCCGACCTCGACGATCTACGAACGAAGCTTAAGGTCGGAATTCAATGGAACACCGAGGTCACGCTCGCGAACGAACGATCACTCGCAGGCGACAGGCAACTGGTCACCCAGGTTTACTGTTCGGCGATGCCGGTAGCATATAGCGGGCAAAGCCCAACTCGCTGGCAACCCTTTGCCTCGCTTGTTTTAGACGCGGCTTACGAAGCTACTTTCACGGCGGCGGTGATCAACCATCACCAGTGTGGAAGTCCGAAGTTGTTCCTGACACTGCTCGGTGGAGGCGCGTTTGGCAACGAGTCAAGATGGATCACCGATGCAATCGAACGATCGTGTCGGCGCTTCGCACGGTTTCCACTGGACGTTAAAATAGTCAGCTTTCGTCGCTCAAATCCAGAGATACGCGAACTCGTTGATCGGATCGAATCCTCGCAGCTTTAAGTCGCTCGAAAGGTCGGAACGGGACGTCCGGGACGAAAGCTCTCCATGGTCTCGACCGACGTCGTTGCCGAAAGGTTCCCGCCCAACTCGGTCACACTTTCGGAGACGATTTGTTGAAGTGTTTCTGGTGCAACGCTGACGCGGGCATTGATCAAAATGGTGATCGATGAAGCGTTCGATTCCGACGTGACGGATAAAACCGTCGGTGTTTCACTGCTGACAAGGTTTGCGACAGCGACCGCGTCGGAGGACGAACACAGAACCTTCAAGTGTGCCGGCTCCGCATCGATTTGCAGCAGACGATCTCGAAGATCATTGACAATTTGGATCGCAACATCATCAATCGAAACCGATTCCGTGCTTGATAGTTTAACCGTTGCGTTCAACCATCCGAGTTCGGCTTCACCTTCGGCATAGACATCGTAATCGACGTCCATCAGATGGCTGCGGTCACCGGCGTCTTCCGCGAGTACATCGTACAAGGCTTCAAAATTTTCTCCCGTCTTCGCTGAGATACCGATCACGGGGCGTCCGGGATATTGTTCTTCGATAGACTGCCGTAACTGTTGTTGCTGAGCGTCAGTCAGTTCGTCGATTCGATTGATCAGGATCAGTTCGCTCTCTTCCAACTGCTTTCGAAAGATGTACTCCGCTTTTTCCGAAAATCCACGGCCATTGACGCCGGTCAGAATTTTCATCCCATGACTTGGTTTAAGGACGACAGCATAGGGGCTATGAACAAACTTTTCTCCCAACCGTTCCATCATAGGCAGCGCGATCGTGGCGACTAAGTCGGTGCAACTTCCCACCGGTTCGGCGAGCACGATGTCCGGCCGCTTGTCTTTCTCAAACGATTCCATCGCATCGGTCAGGCCATGAAAGTTACAACAAAAGCATGATCCCGCGACTTCGTTGACATTCAAGCCTTGGCTGCGCAGTAATTCGGTGTCGACCAATCCGGCGGCTTGATCGTTGGTCACCACGCAAACGTGTTTTCCCTGCTGTTGGAAATGCAAGGCCAACCGCGAGATCAACGTGGTCTTACCGGCGCCAAGAAAACCGCCAACCATGATGAAACGAATCGGCTGCGACATGAACGACCTCAATAACAACGGAGATAAAATCTGGATCCTCAGACATTCTGAAGAACGTCCGAGCGTGCGTCAATAGTGTAGCGATGACAAAGCAAGCCGGGCGGTGATTTGGTAGATTGTTGGCCCTCCACTGTTACCCCTTCCCTGATGTTCATCATGCATTCACTCTTGTCCCGGCTCGTTTTGATCGCTTCCTCGTGGATCGTATACCAAGCTGCGGTATCGCCCTTCGCAGCGGCGGAAAGTAGTCCCAACGTCATCTTGATTTTTATCGATGATCTAGGCTGGAAAGATCTTGGCTGCTACGGCAACGACTTTGTCGAGACTCCGAATATCGATGCGTTGGCTTCGAGCGGTGTGCGTTTCACCAACTTTTATGCGGCCGGCGCAGTTTGCTCACCGACACGCTGTGCCGTTCAATCGGGGCAAAACCAAGCTCGTGTTGGAATCACCGCACACATCCCCGGTCACTGGCGTCCATTTGAACGTGTCATCACACCGCAGACCACGATGGCGTTGCCGCTTGAAACGGTCACGATTGCCGAATCATTAAAGACAGCCGGGTACGCGACCGGGTACGTCGGCAAATGGCACTTGGGGACGGCTGCACAGTTTCAGCCACAGTACCAAGGTTACGACTTAAGCGCGGTAATCAATGGGCCTCACCTTCCGGGACGCTATCGTGTTCAAAAACCGAGTGAGCTGAAGCCGCCCGGTAAGTCGCAGTATCGTACGGATTACGAAGCCGACGTTTGCATTGATTTCATCGAATCAAATCTTGACCGTCCCTACTTTTTGATGCTTTCTCCCTTCGCGGTGCACATCCCGTTGGGGGCGATGTCAGAGAAGGTGGAAAAGTATCGCGGGAAAGCAAAGCGACGCGGCGTTGATCTACCCAATCCGATTTACGCTGCGATGATCGAACATTGTGATGATATGGTTGGACGTATCGTCGATGCGGTTGACCGAGCCGGACAGACCGAGAACACCATGATCGTGTTTACGTCGGACAACGGTGGCTTGTACAAGCGATACGACTACCGTGAATCCGCCGATGACCTAGTCAGTCGACAGACTCCACTGAAAGGTGAGAAAGGTTCACTCCATGAAGGCGGTATTCGGGTGCCGCTGATCGTTAAGTACCCGCCGATGGCAAAAGCCGGATCGACTTGCGAAGAGCCGACGATCAGCTACGACTTTTATCCAACGTTTGTCGAGCTCGCAAAAGCAAGCCTTCCCGAAAACCAAACGATCGATGGTTTGAGCTTGCTACCATTGCTCGCCAATCCACAAGGCAAGCTTGATCGTGACGCCCTGCATTGGCATTACCCGCACTATCACCATGGACGACCGGCAAGCGCGATTCGTGAGCGCGATTGGAAGTTGATCGAGTACATCGACGGCAGCAATGACGTCGAACTGTATCACCTTGTACAAGACATCGGAGAGACGACTGACCTTTCCGAAGAGAAGGCAGGACGCGTTGCCGATCTGAAGCGAAAGCTCAGTCAATGGAGAACCACAACGCTCGCGCGGATGCCGTTGCCCAATCCGCATTACGACAAAACACGCGCCGGTGAATGGTGGAGTCGAAAAACGGGTGCCCCGATCGACAGCTCCGCGAGACGTCGCTTTCCGCCGACCGAAAAAGACCAATAGATGGAGTCGCCCTTGGAGCTTAGCGAACGGGTGATTTTCAGGTTTGATCTCTCACTGAGTCGCCAACCACTCCGCAATACTCGCGGGACAGAACGCCACCTTCATGGAGTGATGGGCAACAATAGAAAATCAACAGGCTATTAGGCATCGGATTTATCGAAGTCTCCGTTCGCGAAGATCACCTCAAGGCAGATATTTAAAGAGTCCGTGCGAAGGTGTATCACACATGGCTTGTTATTCGAACGACCAGTCTTAGGACAGGTCTTAGACGCCCTGCGTGGGCAACGTGTGGGTGTTGAAAATTCGCGTCACGACGGGTGATTCGGCCACAAAGTGGTGTCAAGTCAACGCGTCGGGCTGTTTCCCCTCAAGACGTGTGAAACACCCCCACCACGGGCGATCAACCTGAAGTTTCAGAGATAAGTTTCCTGTACATGACATCACCTTGACCGGCTGTGTCATGCCTCTTCTCTCTAAACTTTTCTCAACAATCAGGTTGATATCCATATGTCCCGGAAACTCTCTTTTGAGTCGATGGAAGCGCGTCGTCTATTGGCAGCGGACATCGGGGCGCTTCAGGGCCCTGTTCAAGAAGACGTGTCATTCGAAGCGGCAGGTGAATTCTCGGCAAAGGCATTTGCAGAGATTGGCAATCTGGACGGAACCGCGATGATCTCCAGCACTCTGGGCTGGTTCAATTCCTATGACCGAATTGGGTTCTCGGTGGAACGCGAAGCGGACGTATCGATCCGCGTGGATGGGTTCTGGTCAGATGTGAATCTGTATCTGACCGATTCGCGTGGGTACATCGTCGACTACTCGCTGAATTGGGGCACTGCTGCAGAGACCATTGACGTGACAGTGGAACCAGGTAGCTACTACGTGTGGTCATTGGCGACGTCTTGGTACACCACCGGTTATCAAATGGAGCTAACCGCCGATCAAGTTCCGGAGCCTTTGCCCGAACCAGAACTTGAGCCCGATCCGGGAGTTCCATCCGACGGCGTTTCGCCGCTTCCCGACGTCGATTACTTTGGTGGTTCCAACGAATGGGGAATCAACGCCGTTGGTGCACCGGAGGCATGGGCCGCTGGCTATACCGGTGCCGGTGTGACGGTAGCGGTCGTCGATACCGGGGTCGACCTCGATCATCCGGATCTTTACAGCAATCTGTATGTTAATCCCGGTGAGATCGCCGGCAACGGAATCGACGACGATGGGAATGGATACGTCGATGATATCCACGGGTTTGACTTCGCCGATTACGACGCCGATCCAAACGACGTACACGGGCACGGCACGCACGTCGCCGGTACGATCGCGGCTGTTGATAACGGTTACGGTGCGACCGGCGTTGCCCCAGACGCAACGATTTTGCCCGTCAAAGTGCTCGGTGATAACGGATCGGGCAGCTCTTCCAGCGTTGCCGCTGGGATTCGATACGCAGCCGACCTTGGCGCGGACATCATTAACCTAAGTCTTGGGGGCGGCTACAGCTACCAAATTGAAACGGCCATTGAATACGCTCGATCCCTCGGTTCGCTTGTCGTTGCGGCCTCTGGAAACGAGTACGCGGCGACACCCGGCTATCCCGCTCGATTCAGCGCGTCGCTTGACAACGTTTTGTCAGTCGGTGCTCACGATTCGAACGGCAACATTGCTTCCTTCAGCAATGACGTTGGCGGCAGCGGAGCCGTTCAAGTCGACGCGCCTGGGGTTGGCGTTTACAGTACGTATGTCGGTGGCGGGTTTGGACGGATGTCCGGAACCAGCATGGCAACGCCGCACGTTGCCGGAGTCGCCGCGTTGACGCTGTCGGCGAATCAATCGCTTTCGCCGTCGGCCTTGCGTGATCTACTCGTTTCCGGCGTAGTGGGTTCGGCGAATGGATCTGATGCGGTTGGCAAAGTCAGCGCCCTCTATTCGGTTGCTTACGCAGCCGCGGGGGTTTCGGCCGGATCTGCATCCGGGGGCGGGGCGACTGGCGGTTCTGGATCATCGGGCGGGGTCGGTGCCGCAAACGTTGGCGGATCTGACTTCTTAAGCAACGCGGAAATCGAAGATGTTGACGAGGTCTTCGAGTCAGATTTTTCTGACCTGTCACCCGTCGAATCTGAGCCGCTGCCGAGTGCTCCCGCACCACAGCATTCAGATGACGCGTTGACTGAATTCTATGCATCTGATGACAGTAGCGATCCGTTTGGAAATGAGGCAGAACTGGATTTGGAACTTCTTGCGACGGCGTAGCC
This sequence comes from Roseiconus lacunae, assembly GCF_008312935.1. Taxonomy (NCBI): domain Bacteria; kingdom Pseudomonadati; phylum Planctomycetota; class Planctomycetia; order Pirellulales; family Pirellulaceae; genus Roseiconus; species Roseiconus lacunae. The sequence goes on from NZ_VSZO01000005.1 coordinate 90,154, forward strand.
CCGAGGCAGACCGTTGCCGCGATCCTCGGATCGCGGCAACGTGACTGCTCATTACCAACCAGCTTTGCGTTAGGTGCGATCAAGATTGTGCTTAGAGCGCGACTAGTGCTCCGACTAGATCAAATGTTCGGGTTCGGCTCATCAGCCGACGGGCGTTAGCCCCGGTTACTGCAACGAAACCGTGGCTAACGCCATTCGGCTGATCCTAAAATCAGAGGTTGACGAAGCACTCGTCATGTTCTCCCGCATTCGGTAAAAGCCTCGCGGCAAAAGCTCTGCGTCGTTCAGAAGCTTAACTTCTAGAAGGCAACAAATCCCAAAGACGCGGATCGGTCAATGATTCCGCGACTAAATGGGCACCTCGAAAATCTTGGCCTTGGGTGTGTGGGCTGGGGATCGAAACGACAATCGCTCCCGCCGCCACGCCTGCGGCGGTCCCGTTGCCGCTATCTTCGAGCACCAACATTCGCTCTGGCGTGATCGCGAATTGCTCGGCTGCCTTGAGATACATTTCGGGGTGTGGTTTACCGCGGACCACATCGTCGCCCGTCAGTACAAATGCCAATTCGTCACGCCAGTCTTGTTGCTCGAAAATTAAGTCAACCCAACGTCGACGGCTACTCGTGGTCAGGGCGAAGGGAAGTCCACTTGTACGTAGTCGATCGACCCAGGCGGCAAGTCCTGGCATCGGTCGAATTTGCTGAGGTAATAGTTCTCCGTACAATTGATCGGATTCCCGCAGAAGATCTTCGGCGTCGTCGTTGAGTGAATGGAAATCGATCATTTGCTGTACCGCGGCCGTACCGATCCTTCCCATCATTAACGCTTGCAGTTCGGCGCTGTAGCGAAGCCCTCGTCGTTGTAAGATGGTATCGCCCACCTCCCAATAAATCCGCTCGGTATCAAACAGCAGTCCGTCCATATCCAGCGCGACGGCACGAACGTACGAACGAGTGTCCTGATCTGAGGAACCGGCGGGCGTCGGTTGTTTTGGCGTCCCCTGCCGGTTCGCTCGCTGTGGGTGTTCCGGGGCCATCGCTTCCTCACTATTTAAAATCGCTACGTGTCAAAGTCGGTCGAACGCATTCTTACCACTTGGTCCATTGACGGAACAGGACCGCTGACGCGATCGATCGCCGAGGTCAGCACTTCCGGTTGGATCGACCCGGATGCGTCCCATTGGGCGATCGAAACATTCATTCCGATCGAAACAAGCGTCCTGCTTGACCATTTGACAGCGGTTGCCGATCGGCTTCCCAATTGGTCGCAGCGACGTGAGTCGTTTGAACTTGCCGTCGAACAGATCATTTCGCATGTTGACCAAATTTCTGCGAAGCGGCAAACCGAATTTTCAGATCGTTACCACGAGCTGGACCCGGACAGCGACTGCAAGATCCCGTCCACGGCGCGAGCGTCATGCGATGATACAAAGACGGAACCGCTTTTCGAACTCTTGGAAACCACCATCAAGGATGCCGGCTATAGCAAACTGACTCAGGAAGACATCGAGCGATGCGTCGGGGTCGCAAGTCACTGGGGGGTACCGATGAGTGCGAACTTCGAATTGTTTCGTCACTTATCGGTCTATGCACGCGGCGACGTGGTCGGACGTCGTTGCCATCGCCATCTCCGCAAGCTTTATCGCTTACAAATGGTCGACGTGGCTATCTACCAGCGTTTGGTCGTCATCTTTCAGCTCGGCGAAGATTTTGAGCGTGGGGAACTTCTGCCTGCCGACAAGCTGCACCTGCGCATCTTTAAAAACATCCCCAAGCAAGACGTCGACATGTTGCTCCCGGGGACCAAAATCAAACTCAGTGGGATCGATCACGCCAAAGTGATCGTCCCCAGCCTGAGCGGATGGTTGTTTTCCCTACAGAAGATATCACGCTTCGTGCTCGTCACCTTGGCACTTGCCGCCTACTACAGTACGGCGCTGATCATCGGTTTGGTCCTCGCAGCGATCGGCTACGGTGTGAAAAGTTTCTTCGGGTATTTCCAGACGAAGAATCGCTATCTATTGAACCTGACAAGAAACCTGTACTTTCAAAAACTGGACACGAACGCGGGCGCCGGGTTGCAGCTAGTCGGCCAGGCTCGCCGGCAAATGATGAACGAGGCCATTTTGGCTTACTTTGCGATCGCCACCGAAACCGAGCCGATGAGTCATCGGAAACTCCGTCGCAAGTGCGAACGACTGGTCCGCGAGGCTATCGAAGTGGAAATCGACTTTCCGGTCGAACCGGTTATCAATCGATTGTTGGAACTCAACGTGATCAGCCAGGACCGCCAACAAAAACTGTCGGTCGCCCCAGTGCCGGTCGGTTGATTCCAGTGCCGATCGGTTGATCAGGACGCGTTGGATTCAGCCTTGCGTTCGGCCTCACGGTTTAAGCCATGTTTGTGCCGCACGATCTCGCCTTCAACGAGGTAAATCACTTCTTCGCAGACGCTTTCGGCCAAATCGCCGATTCGTTCCAGGTGCCTTGAAGCACTAAAACAATGCATCGCAGGTTCGATCAGCTCACGATCTGATTTCATCACTTCTTGCAAATGATCGATCACAACGCGGTTAAGTGCGTCGACGATGTCATCCATTTCGATCACCTGATTGGCCATGTTGGCATCACAGTTGATGAACGAGTCCAAGGCTCGACGAACCATCTTGATGGACGTATCAACCATTTCGGACAGCTCTTCGGGCACCGTGAACAATGGGAATAAACACAGTGCCTTTGCACGTTCGGCGATATTGCATGCCGTATCGCCCATTCGTTCTAGCTCGCCGTTCACTTTATCGATCGCGATCAGGTAACGCATATCGAAGGCAACCGGTTGGTGCAGCGCCAGTACTTTCAAACACTCTTCTTCGATCCGTACGTCCATTTCGTCGACCGTGACGTCGCTTTCCAGGACGCGCTCGGCGAACTCAGGTCGTCGTTCGACGAGCGAGCGAACGGCAAGTTGAATCATTTGTTCGACTAGCGTGAATTGGGAGATCAGTTGCTCGCGCAAGCGTTCCAATTCGCGTTCAAGATGTTTCGACATATTCGCGTGTCTCCTTCATTCACCGCATTGAATACACATGGTGTCGGCTGCAATGGAGATCATCCAAACTTGCCGCGGACGTAGTCGTCCGTTTCCTTCTTTTCTGGTTTCGTAAAGACTTGTTTCGTGTCGCCCGTTTCGATCAACCTTCCCTCAAAAAAGAACGCCGTTCGATCACTACACCGGGAGGCTTGCTGCATGTTATGCGTGACAATCACGATCGTATACTGAGATCGCAGCTCGAAAATCAGATCCTCGATCGCGAGTGTGCTAGCCGGATCCAACGCGCTACACGGTTCGTCCATCAACAGAACTTCGGGACCGACGGCAATCGCACGTGCGATGCAAAGCCGCTGTTGCTGACCGCCGGATAAACCGAGCGCGGGTCCGTGCAGACGGTCCTTCACTTCGTCCCAAACGGCTGCCTTCTGGAGCGACCATTCGACCAACTCATCCAGTTCCGCCTTGGTTGTTTTCATGTGCAACCGAGGCCCGAAGGCAACGTTGTCGTAAATGCTTTTGGGAAATGGGTTCGGTTTTTGGAAGACAATGCCAATTTGCCGACGAAGCGCGACGACATCAATCGAAGGGTCAAGGATATTCAGATCCTTGCTTTTGCCGGCCCCATCGCCATCGGTTTCGTGCAGCAGTGACAACTGCCCTTTCGCCCGAGCGCCGGGCACGATGTCATTCATCCGATTGATCCACTTCAACAGTGTGCTCTTGCCACAACCGCTCGGACCGATGAACGCCGTTACCTGATTCTTGGCGATATCCAACGTGAGATTGTGGAGCGCTTGGTAATCGCCGTACCAAGCACAGAGGTCCTTGATCCGAATCAGCGTTTGATCGGCGGACGTTACCGTCGGAGGATTGTCAGTTTGAGCCGTCGGGGCGGTAGACATAGCGTTGTAGGGATCAGGTATGAGCTTTTTGAACTTTTTGGCGAATGATGATTGCCGTCGAGTTCAGGATCAACAAGACAACCAGCAGGACGATGATGGCCGCCGCGGCGAGTTCTTGGAATTCGATCTGCTGCCTTCCCGCCCAATTAAAAATGAGCACCGGCATCGTGACCGCATTGTCCATTAAATGTTCCGGTGCCCCGCTTTTCATCACATTCGCACCAAGGACAACGAGGATCGGGGCGGCTTCACCGATCGCACGTCCCATCGCCAAAATCGCTCCCGTCATGATACCTGGAACCGCCGCGGGTAAACAAACATGCCGCACCGTTTGCCAAGTCGTGGCGCCGATTCCCATCGAAGCTTCGCGAAGCGACGGAGACACCGCCCGTAACGCTTCCTGAGACGCGATGATGATGATCGGCAAAATCACCAACGCCAACGTGAGCCCTCCGGACAAGAAACTCTTGTCCAAAGGCAGGCGGAAGTAATACCAACTACGGCGGGTGATCGTTCCGCCGATTGCGCCTTTCTCAATTGTCCGTCGCTTCGTCGCTTCGTCTTTCGGACGCGGCGTACCGGGCTCCCAGACAGCGAGTTCGAGTTGTTTTCCCTCGTTGTCGACTCCGATTGTCGGTTCGGTGATCTCGATTTCAGGGACCGAGGAATCTTCCTGTGGGACAAAGACGACATGCCCCGGTTGTAAGGTCATCACCTGGTAATAGTGTTCGGCGCCCATGATCTCCCAACCGGGCGACTCGTTGACCTTGATCTGGCCGAAAATATTGAACATGTAGACAAAGACCGTCAGACCCAAAAGGCCGTAAACGATCGAGGGTACGCCTGCCAAGTTCGCGATATTCAATTGGATGAAACCGTGGACGAAACGAAGCGGTTTGCTTGTCGGTTTAAATTCTTCCAGGAACACCGCCGTTGCGATCCCAAGCGGTAGCGCCGCAAGGGCACAAACAAAACAAACGATCAGCGAGCCAATGATCGACGGCCACATCCCACTGCGCTCGATTTCCAGTTCGCTGTGAGCACGTGTCAACAAATCGGTCGTCAATCGCGATTGTCCCTGAGTCCAAATGGCGGCCAACAAGACGACCAGGATGAGCACACTTACAAACGCGATGGCTACACAGAGGCCATAAAACCATCGGCTCATCCGTTTCCGACGGATCGCGTTGTTCGTTAAGTACTGGGCATCTTGGTTCGTCAAAGCCGTAGGCATCGTGCTCACTGATACGACTCCTGAAAGCGGCGACGAATGATTTGGCCGACGAGCGTCATTCCGAAGGTGATCAAGAACAACGTGATCGCAACGCCGTAAAGGCTGAAATACTGCACCGTACCGTACTCACTTTCGCTCTTAATCATCTCAACAATGAACCCCGTCATCGTCTGAGCCTGTTGGGTGGGATCGACGGTCAGCGTCGGCAGTGTACCGGCCGCCAACGCGACAACCATCGTTTCTCCGATGGCGCGACTGAAGGCGAGCAAGAACGCGGAAACGATCCCGCTGAGTGCCGCCGGGACGACCACTTTGATCGACGTTTCGAAGGGGGTGCAACCGAGTCCATAGGCACCTTCGCGTAACGCCCTAGGGACCGCTCGCATTGCATCTTCGGAAAGGCTGCAAACCATGGGCAAGCAAAGGATCCCCACGGCAATCCCGGCACTCGTCGCGTTAAACGTTGTGAAGCCGTCGGCAAAGAATTGCAGCGTCGGGCTGATCACAAGGATCGCGAAGTACCCCAGTACGACCGTGGGAATGCCCGCGATTACTTCCAAGGTCGGTTTCAACCAAGAGCGAATTCTTCGTGAAGCGAACTCGCTCAAGTAGATCGCCGTGACTAGTCCCAGCGGTAAAGCGATCAGCATGGCAATCGCGGTGACTCGCAGAGTTCCACTGAGCAACGGCAAGATCCCAAACTTCGCCTTCTCAAGTTCCTTGCTCTGTAGTGCCGTCCACTCGGTGTCGGTCAAGAAACCGCCGAGTGTGACCGCGTCACTGGCAAAAAAACTCGCGCTTTGGCTGACCAGCATATAGATAATGCCGATCGTGATCAGAACCGTGATGGTCGCACAGGCCGCCAAGCTCAGGACGATCAACCGCTCGGACAAAGCGCCAAGACTGGTTGATCGGAACTCTTTCGATTGCAAGGCCTTAGGCAGTGACATGATGTCGTGGGATCTCGTTGAAAAAACCGAACACGTCGTAATAGACTACTTCACCAAATTGGATTCGACGAAGATGTCTTCTAATGCACCGCTGCGGGTCTCTCCTTCCGGGGAGATGTAGTGAGTTCCGGCGACGCGATTTTCGACATTTGACTTGCCCTTCTCGACGATCGAATCGGGCAGTCGGACGTAGCCGACGCGTTCGCAGAGTTCCGAGACGTTGCTCAAGTAATAATCGACAAACGTTTGGACTTCGGCTCGTTTCAGCGACGCGGTGCTGACGTAGATAAACAACGGACGGCTGAACGGCGCGTATTTCCCACTGGCGATGTTTTCGCCGGTAGGCAAGTATGCCTCGCCGTCTTTGGGATTGACGATCTTGGCAGCCTTCAGTCTGTCCTTGCTTTCTTCATAGTAAGCGACGCCGAAGAACCCGATGGCGTTCTTATTGTCGGCAACACCTTTGACCAAGATGTTATCGTCCTCGTTCAAGCTCATGTCTTTCCGCAATTCGGCATCGGATTTACCGACGACGACTTCGTGAAAGTAGTCATAGGTACCGCTGCCCGTTCCGGGGGCGTAGATGTCAATGTTTTCGTCTGGCCAAGAAGGATCAACGTCTTTCCAAGTCTTTGCCGCGTCTTCACCGACGAAGATTTTCTGAAGTTGTTCAACGGTCAGAGTGTCGACCCAGTCGTTTTGCGGGTTGATCACAATCGTCAAACCGTCGTAAGCGACTGGAACCTCGACGAACTCAACCCCGTTCGCTTCGCACTTTTCCTTTTCGCCTGGTTTGATCGGCCGCGACGCGTCAGAGATATCGGTCTTTTTGACTTCGAAGTCGTTGAAGCCATTGCCAGTGCCCGCTCCGTCAACGGAAACCGAAACCTCAGGATACTGCTTGCTGAATTGCTCGGCGACGGCGTTGCTAATCGGCAGAACCGTGCTGCTGCCGTTGATCTTGATCGACCCGGCCATGTTCGAAACCGCTACGGTTTCGTCGCTCGTAGGCGTCGCATCGTCGTCGGAAGGTGTGCTCGATTTTCCACAACCCACGGCACAGAGGACCGCGATTGCCACGGGGAGGGTTAGCTTCATCAGTTGCATGTTCTTCAAGTGAGTGGCCATCGGGGGAAATCACTCCGGTGATAGGTGGTAGATCACTGTGCTGGCTTGGCCGTAAAACGCGTCATGACAAAGACGCGCCGTTTGTTGTCAGAAAGATGCCGCTCGAAATTGTCCACAATCACGATCCCACATTTTCTGGCACGCGCGAAACATAACAGTGCGGGCCCACAATGACGACCACAATGGGCGTGTTCAACGAATGAAGATTGGATGAAGGCGGAGTCTGCGTCCGCCTACACGGGGCCACCCGAGGGCCCATCTCCCATAATCCCCGAAAAACGGGGCATGATCTCGCCCTGCGCCGAAACAAAAAACTCGGCGTTGAAATCCCAGGCATCGTAAAAATCTTCTTTCGGGGAGTTCAGCGAGTTGTCGTTCACGTGATCACTTGCCGCGTCCCCACTCGGTCGCGAATTCTAATCGAAACGGCGTACTAGAAACAGCGAGCGGTTCTCCCACCGCAAGCTGGAAGTAAACGTTCCAATCCTCACCCGGTGGACTCGGCTTTGAACCACCCTGCAATCGGCCGTGTGGCGTAATCAGCAGTAAGGCCGATCCGGTAAGACAGAATTGTGAGCGTGGCGAGGGGGCGGTACTTGTCGAAAAAGCTTGGGCGACAACGACCGTTCCTTAAGAGCGGACTGCCTTCCCCCCTCCGCGTCAGTCGGCGGCTTCTTTGACCTTTTCCAGGATATCGAGCAGAACCTGATCCGGCTCGATCCCCTCCGCCTGAGCTTCAAAATTCAGCAAGACGCGGTGGCGCATCGTTGGTAAGAATACACGGCGAATGTCTTCGAAGCTGACATTGAACCGGCCGGCTAAGATCGCGCGTACTTTTGAAGCGAGTGCTAGCGTTTGCGCCCCCCGAGGGCTGCTGCCCCACCGAACGTATTGATTGGTTGCATCAACCGAATGTGGCCCATCCGGGTGAGTCGCCAGGGTCAGCCGGACCAAATAATCGCGTATTGGCGGTGTCAGTACCACGTCACGGACCATCGACTGCATTTGTAAGATCGATTGGCCGTCGATGACTTTTTCGATCGTCGGTTTCTCGCCCCGTGTGGTCCGCTCAACGATCTCGTTCAAGTCGTCACGGCTGCTGTAGCCAACGACCAGTTTGAACAGGAACCGGTCAAGCTGAGCTTCCGGAAGCGGGTATGTCCCCTCTTGCTCGATAGGGTTCTGGGTCGCCAAAACGAAAAATGGTTTTTTCAGTTCGTAGCGTTCGCCGGCAGCTGTTACCGTGCCTTCCTGCATCGTCTCCAGCATCGCAGACTGCGTTTTGGGAGTCGCGCGGTTGATTTCATCAGCAAGCAGAATTTGTGTGAACACCGGACCACGCTGAAATTGAAACTCGCGATGCCCCGAATCCGATTCGACAATCATGTTGGTGCCCAGGATATCTGCGGGCATCAAATCGGGCGTGAACTGAATACGATTGAAGTCCAGGTCGAGGACTTCTGATAACGTTCGCACCAGCATCGTTTTCCCGAGTCCGGGTACGCCTTCGAGCAAACAGTGGCCGCCACAGAGCATCGCCGTCAGCACGCCTTGAACGATCTCGTCATGACCGACGATCACCCGCCCAATCATTTCCCGAACTCGTTCATACCGTTGACGGAAGTCGTCTGCTTTTTGCTGGGTAGAATCAGTAACGCTGCTCATCGAAAGCTCGATCGGGAAAGACAAGTTGTAGGTTCGAGCAAGCAGTTTATCCGATTTCGATTCGCGAAGGTGAACGGGGGGAACGCAAAAATCCACAAGCCGTCGTGGACGCACAAAAGTCGCGTTTGGGGCGTTTGCGATCTTTTTCACCCTGCCGTTTCGAATGCTCGCGGTTGCGCTCGATTGCGACCGCAAAGGTTACTTGAGTGACGTGATTTTGCAGGCGGTCGAAGTGCGTCCTTGAATACCCTTTCGGGAGATAGCGAAATTAACCAACGGCATGGCGGTACCGCCAGCAGGGCGATGCTGCCGATCTACAAGAAATTACCGGGGCAACTTGCGCGAAGGAAAAAGGTATCGCGGCACGCTTTGCACCAGTTAATCTTTGCACCAGCTAATAGCGCCGGTTCCATCCACCGTTTACGTTGATTACTTGGCCGCAACAAAACGTGTTTGCTTCGTCGGCGCAAAAGGCAACGGCTTTGGCAACATCTTCTGGCTTTCCCCAACGCTGCATCAACGATTGGTCCTTCGCGCGACGATCCCAGTACTCGCTCGTGGAATCCCCCCAAGCCGTTTGGATCCAGCCGGGGCACACGGTGTTGACCCGGATCTCCGGTGCAAGCTCTTGAGCCAAGCTAGCGGCAAAAGCCATCACCGCTGCTTTGACTGGCCCAAACATTTGACCGGCGTCGCCTTCCATCCCGTGAGGCGCTTGATCCCAACCGATGAAGACCATCGATCGATCGTTGCGTGACTGCGAAACGTCTTCGCTATCGAGTGACTCGCTACGACGATGGCGTTGCGACTGTTTGATATCCGCTCGCATTTTCGCTGCGACACGGCGGCTGATTGCGATGGTATTGGTCACATCGACTCGCATCAGATAACGCAGCTTTTCGTCAAAACTCCACCCGGCCGCTTCGCCAGTTAAAACGTCTGCCCCCGCGTTATTGATCCAGACGTTCGGTCCGTCCGGCGATCCACTTGATCCATCGTCCCCAGCCACCTCCTGCCAGGCTTGGTCGACAAATTTGTGGCAACTTTCTTCAGATGCAAAATCGGCTTGCAGCAACACGGCTTCTTTTCCTAGCGAGCGAACCATCGCTGCCGTCTCCTCGGCGCCGGCTCGGTTGTTCCGGTAGTGAATCCCGATTTGCGCGACCGACGGTTGCTGGGCTAGATGCAGCGAGATTTGTTGGCCGATGCCGGAAGAGGCCCCGGTGACGACGGCGCGACGATGTGGGTGCGTCATGCTCGATTAAACTCCCTTGAAAAGAAAACATTTGAACGCTGATCATGTGGATCGAACGCCCGGACACCGAAAACGCCTTGCGGACTCCTCCGTCGAGGGAGAAACCGGGTAAAATCCTGATGAAGACGCAAAGTTTTTAGCGGTCGACGGCTTCGGTTGCGAGCGGACTTTACGGGGGACGAGCTAGCCTAAGGTCAAACCTAGCGGTGATTCGGCCCCCGAATCCTGCGACCGAAGGGCGCTGCGGTGAACCTCCGCCCCTTCGTGCCCTTGCCGTAACGTCACTTGGAAAGCTACCCTTTTGAGGCGGTCCACTCGACGTAAAGCCCGCAATTTGGCCACTTGCCGGTCCCATACGACCGGTCCCAGATTTGCCTTTACCTTTCTATTCCCCACCCAAGCATTCTCTCTATGTCCGATTCTAAGACCATTGCTCAAGACGAAGTACGCAAGCAGCTCGGCGAACTGGAGCGACAGTCAGAGATCGATGTCGATTCGGCGGAAACGAATGAATGGATGGCTTCATTGGAATACGTCCTGAAAAGCAAAGGCCCCGAGCGGGTCCGTTTCTTGCTTGAAAAGCTTCGTGACCGCGCCGCCCAAGAAGGCGTGCATGCGGTCGCCGCCGATACCAACACGCCGTACCTGAACTCGATCCCCGTTCACGAGCAACCGGCGTATCCGGGCAACCGAGATCTCGAACGTCGGATCAAATCGATCATTCGCTGGAACGCGATGGCGATGGTTGTCGGTGGTAATAATCGGGGCGGTGGCGTCGGTGGTCACATCAGTACGTTTGCCTCAAGCGCGACGCTCTATGAAGTCGCGTTCAATCACTTTTTCCGCGGACGTGGCGAGGATGGCTTTAGCGGTGACTCGGTCTACTTCCAAGGTCACGCGTCGCCTGGGATGTACAGCCGTGCGTTCGTCGAAGGACGTCTGTCGGCCGAACAGCTCACCAACTTCCGACGTGAACTCGAAGACGGCGGCGGGCTGAGCAGCTATCCGCACCCATGGCTGATGCCAAGCTTCTGGGAATACCCAACCGTCTCGATGGGACTCGGTCCGATCATGGCGATCTATCAAGCTCGCTTCAACGAATACCTGCGTGACCGTGGCATCAAAGACACCAGCGGCCAACGCGTCTGGGCGTTCCTCGGCGACGGCGAATGCGACGAACCGGAAACTCTCGGTGCGATCGGGTTGGCTTCGCGAGAGAAGCTGGAAAACCTGATCTTCGTCATCAACTGCAACCTGCAGCGACTCGATGGCCCCGTTCGCGGCAACGCCAAGATCATCCAAGAATTGGAATCGATCTTCCGCGGCGCCGGCTGGAACGTCATCAAGGTCATTTGGGGCGGCGATTGGGACGAACTGCTCGCACGCGACGAAAGCGGCTTGCTCGTCAAACGCATGGGCGAGGTCGTCGACGGCCAGTACCAGAAATACACCGGTATGCCCGGTAGCTACATCCGCGAGCACTTCTTCGGCAAGTACCCCGAACTACTGAAGCTGGTCGAAAACTACAGCGACGAAAAGCTCGAGAAGCTCAGTCGCGGCGGACATGACCCCGAAAAGGTTTACGCCGCGTACAAGACGGCGACCGAGATGAAGAACGGCAAACCCACCGTCGTTCTCGCCAAGACGATCAAAGGCTACGGACTCGGCGAAGCAGGCGAAGGTCGCAACGTCGCCCACAACCAAAAGAAGCTCAACGACGAGGAGCTTCTCGAATTCCGCTCGCGTTTTGGCATCCCGATCAGCGACGAAGAAGTCGTCAAAACCCCGTTCTACAAGCCGCCGGCGAACAGCCACGAGATCAAGTACCTGCATGAGCGCCGCAAAGCACTTGGCGGTTACCTCCCTTCGCGGCCGACCGAACCGTTGACCATGGAAGTCCCCTCGATGGAGGACATGACTAAGGTCATCAAAAAGCTTGAAAACAAAACCATCAGCACGACCTTTGCCGTCGTGCAAACGTTGATCGCGCTGTGCCGCGATAAGAAGATCGGAAAGTTCATGGTGCCGATCGTGCCCGATGAATCCCGCACGTTTGGGATGGAAGGCATGTTCCGCCAATTCGGGATCTACGCTCACGCCGGTCAGCTTTATGAGCCCGTCGATTCGGCGATCATCTCGTACTACAAAGAAGCTCAGGACGGGCAGATCCTGGAAGAAGGAATCACCGAAGCGGGCTCGATGGCCAGCTTCAACGCCGCCGGCACCGCGTACAGCTGCCACGGCGTGAACATGATTCCGTTCTATATCTACTACAGCATGTTTGGGTTCCAGCGGATCGGCGACCTGATCTGGGCCGCCGCCGACATGCGTGCGAAAGGGTTCTTGATCGGCGGCACCGCCGGCCGAACGACGCTCAACGGCGAAGGTCTCCAGCACCAGGACGGGCACAGCTTGCTCAATGCGATCGCGTTTCCGACGGTTCGCTCCTACGATCCGGCCTTCGCTTACGAAGCCGTTGTCGTCGTCCAGCACGGCCTGAAGAAGATGTACGCCGAAGGTGACACGTGCATTTACTACCTGATGTCCGAGAACGAGGCTTACGAGCACCCGGAGATGCCGGCCGGCTGCGAAGAGGGCATCGTCAAAGGGATGTACAAGTACCAAAGCCGCGATGTCGATAGCCCCAAAGCTCGCGTGCAGTTGTTCGGCAGCGGTGCGATCCTGAACTGTGTTCTCAAGGCTCAAGAAATCTTGGCCGAACAGTACGGCATCGCCAGCGATGCCTGGAGCGTGACCAGTTACACCGAACTGCGTCGTGAGGCGGCCGCATGCCAACGCTGGAACATGCTGCACCCCACCGAAACACCACGCAAAAGCTACTTGGAAGAATGCGTCGAAGGTGTCGAGGGTCCCTTCATCTCGGCGAGCGACTACGTTCGTGCACTCGGCGAACAACTGACGCCTTGGATGCCAGGTGACTACTTCGTCCTCGGTACCGACGGCATGGGCCGCAGCGAAACCCGCGAGGCACTGCGTCGACACTTCGAAGTTGACGCCGAGTCGATCGTGATCGCGACCCTCAGCCGACTTTCCAAGGCTGGCGTTTTCGGCCCCGAAGATGTCCAAAAGGCGATCGAAGACCTCGGGTACAATCCCGACAAAGTCGATCCGTACTATGCATAACCAGTCGGAATACCCCGACATTTCCCGTTTCATCGGTCGAGTCATCGAAGGGCTGCGTTTGGTTGCAACCCGGTGACTTGGACCGCAGGCGATTTTCCCGATCAAGCGTTAAAGAATTCACAACGATGGCAACCGAAGTTACCCTTCCCGAACTTGGCGATGGAATCGAATCCGGCGACGTCCTGGAAGTTTTCGTCTCCGTTGGCGACACGATCACCGAAGGCCAAGACATCGTCGAAATGGAAACGGACAAGGCGACCGTTCCCGTTCCCTCCTCGGTAGCCGGCAAGGTTTCCAAGATTGTGGTCAGCGAAGGTGACACCGTCGCGATCGGTGGCGTCTTGATCGAAGTCGAAGCCGGGTCGGGGGCCAGCACCCCAGCGCCGGAAAGCCCAGCCCCAGAAGCACCGGCGAAAGAACCCGAAGCGGCACCCGAGCCGAAACAAGAAGCGGCGCCCGCCCCAGAGCCGACCCCACAACCACCGGCACAGCAGTCACCAACGGTTCCTCAAACGCCTGCACCCGCGCCGCCACAACCTGCCGCGCCAGTCCAATCCGCACCCGCACCTCAATCGCCCGCACCCGCACCCGCACCGGCCTCCGGCGATGTGATCCCTGCCGGGCCTGCCGTGCGGCGTTTCGCTCGAGAAGTCGGCGTCGACTTGGGACGCGTTGCCGGAACCGGCGAAGGCGGACGCATCACGCGTGACGATGTTTTGTCGGCCGTTCGCTCGTCCAGCCAAGCCGCCGTCGCTCAGCCACCCGCTTCCGCCGGTCAGGCTGCTGCGTCGACTCCGCAGGCGGCCGCGCCGCAAGCCGGTGCCGCTTCGTCCCAATTGCCAGGCACGATCGCCAGTGACGATTACGGAACCGTCGGTGTGGAACGGATGAGCAAGATCCGGAAAACGATCAGCGACCAAATGCACAAAAGCTGGTCGAACGTTCCTCGTGTCACAAACTTTGATGACGCGGACATCACCGAACTGGAACGCTTGCGTCAGAGCAGCAAAGAAGACTATGCCGCCCAAGGGCTGAAGCTGACGTCGATGCCGTTCTTAATCAAAGCGGTCGCAACCGCTTTGAAGCACCACCCGTCGATCAACGCCACCGTCGATCGCGAGAACGAACAGATCATTTACAAAGACTATGTGAACGTCGGAATCGCGGTCGACACAGATCGCGGTCTGGTAGTTCCGGTGATGAAGAACGCGGATCAAATGAGCGTTCCAGGTATCACGCGTGCCCTCGCCGAGATGGCGGGCAAAGTCCGCAGCGGGCAGTTCCCTGTCAACGATCTTCGCGGTGGTTCGTTCACGATCAGTAACCTCGGCGCGATCGGCGGTCAGTACTCAACTCCGATCGTCAACGTTCCCGAAGTTGCAATTCTGTTGGTCGGACGCAGCCGCAAACTGCCCGTCGTGATGCCCGACGATAGCATCCAGCCTCGACTGATGATGCCGCTTTCGCTTTCTTATGATCACCGGCTTGTTGACGGTGGCACGGCGGCTCGTTTCCTCAATGACGTGATTGGCTACTTGGAAGCCCCCAGTCGGCTACTGCTCGCATTCTAGGGTTCTGATCAGATTCAGATTCAGCCAAATGGTCATTGCCGTGGCTTTCATGAATGCGCGACGACGATCGTGTGCCCTCCAACACCCATGACTAATGGGCGTTGGGTGGATTTTGGGCTGCGGCCATGAAACGTCCGATCATGCTTGAAGTGCGTCCGTATGCTGCGCCTCGATCGGAACCGCTTTCTCTCGTCCGCATCAATTCGTTGATCCAATCGGCGCAACCCTTCTGACCAGACGGGTGCCCCACGATCTGCTTGGTGATTCTGCCGATCGGACTGAATCTTCAACGCGGTTCGTTCAAACTAAGACGCGTTCAATCTCTTTTCCCTGGACGTAGTGCCCAGGTCGTTGGGAACGTCTGGTAAACTATTGTGTTCTAATGGCATCGAAGTCATCACAGTCAGGCGATGCGTGCGACCTAGTGATGACATCGGGCTTCTTCGGCCCCTCCCCATCAGCCCTTTCACTCATCTCTTCTGGAGCTTCGTTGATGATCAACGTTCATGGCCAAAGTCTGAAACTGCCCTTGCTGGCGATGATCTTGTTCGCCGGGATCACCATGATCGGAGCCACGGCGCCCTCCACTGTGATTGCACAAGACGACATCGATGCCGAATTCGGTGACGTCGCCGGTCCAGGGGAAGAGCCACCGGTCGACGAAGCTCCGGCCGATGACAATGCCGGACAAGCTCCCGCCGGTGAAGATGGTGGTGCAGGCGACGCGGCGGGTGGCGGTGCGGCGGACAGTGCCGAAGGCGATTCGTTACTCGGTTGGGTACTCGAATCACTCGGCTACACTTACATGATCGTGTTCCTGTTGCTTTCGGTCACGCTCGTATCGCTTTTTGTGATGAACATGTTGGCGGCCCGACGTGACACATTGTGTCCACAAGAACTGGTCGAGTCGTTCGAGGAAAAGCTCAACGCAAAACAGTTCCAAGAAGCTTATGACATGGCCCGCACCGACGAATCAGTTCTAGGGCAAGTGTTATCGGCGGGATTGGCAAAGATCTCGCGAGGCTACAACAAGGCCATCGAGGGCATGCAAGAAGTCGGTGAAGAGGAGAGCATGAAACTTGAACACCGTCTTTCCTACATGGCACTGATTGGAAACTTGAGTCCGATGATCGGACTGTTTGGAACCGTTCAAGGGATGATCGAATCGTTCCGTGTGATCGCCACCAGTCCGCAAACGCCCAAGCCTTCCGAGTTGGCCGAAGGGATATCGACGGCGTTGTTCACCACCTTGGTTGGACTCGCGATCGCGATCCCCGCCATCGCCGCCTACAACATCCTGCGTAACCGTGTCGCACGGCTTCTGCTCGAAGTCGGCGTACAAAGCGAAAACTTGATGAGCCGGTTTGAAGACATTCAGCCCGGAGGCACCGCGCAGTGAAAGTCAAATCCAAAAAGGTCGACTTGGCCGAGGGTGATTTGACTCCCATGATCGACATGACGTTTCAGTTGATCGCGTTCTTCATGGTGCTGATCAACTTTTCGCAAACCGAATCGAACGAGCGGGTCGTGCTGCCCAGCAGTACGCTCGTGAAACCTCCAGACAAACCACTGGAGTTTCCGATCATCTTGCACGTCGCCAAAGACGGTGAAATCATTCTCGGTGGCGACAGTTACACCACCGAAACGCTCGGTTCAGGTTTGCGCCGGGAACTTGCCGTCCTGCGCGCCGAAAACAAAGAACCCTCCGAAGCCAATGTGATCATTCGTGGTCACCAAGACACCGCGGCGGGGCAAGTTCAGGAGATCATCAAGGTCGCCCAGGATGAAAAACTGGAGCAGTTCGCACTTCGTGCTAAAGAGGACCGTTCGTAATGAAGATTCGCCGCGAAGTCGAGCAGGAAAAAAATGAACTGAATATGACCAGTATGATCGACATCGTCTTTCTACTGTTGGTGTTCTTCGTGATGACGTTCAAGATCGTCGAAATGGAAGGCGACTTCACCGTACGCATGCCGCTTGCCGGCGACGGGCAATCCAGTTCAACCGACCTGGATCTACCCTACAAATTGCGTTTGCGCGCCGACGATCAAGGGTCACTGACTGCGATCGAACTTAATGAAATCAACCTAGGTACCGACTTCGACAAGCTCCGGGCAAACATCGTTTCACTGGTCGGGACCGATGATCCCGTCGAAGGCGAAGACGGTCCGGAAATCGAAATCGATACCGACTATAACCTTCGCTACGCCCACGTGATCCAAGCGATTACCGCTGTCAGCGGCTATCGGGACGAAGGCACCGGTCAAGTCATCAAGCTGATCGAAAAAATCAAGTTCGCCAAGCCTCGCCGCGGTTAGAATCGCGGCTGATTCGCGCTCTTGCCGGCGCTCCTGCGGTGGTTTGTACGAGCCCTACTCTCGTTTCCACATGGCGGAACTCGCCGGCGGGATGTTGATTTTGTCAGCCGTAAACGCGATCGCGTGCGGTTCTCCCGCGCAAACATGGGCTCTAACCCGTCGGCCGATCGCTGAATCGCTCAATTCGACCAGATCAACAAGCCGTCGGCTATTTCCGCTAAGCCCAAATTCTGGTTTTCGATCCAGACACCGCGCAATTTCCCGTGCTACTTGCTCGCCGGAACCTCCGCCGTACTCGACATCCTCCGTCGGCCGGCTTGCGGTCGTTGGCCCTCGGTGTTGAAGGTTCTCCCTCGCTCTGTTGCGGTCACCCTCCGTCCCCTGGCAAGGGCGATTGTTTAAAGCTACGCTCCACTGATCCGCGCCGGCAGCGGCACCGCGCGGCACGATGGACCACACTTGCCTCTCAAATCAGACCTTAGCGATGGCTCACACGATCGTAATCTTCGGTGCTTCCGGCGACCTGACCAGCCGCAAACTTATTCCCGCCCTCTACAGTCTGTTCAAGAAGGGCAAGTTAGATCAGGTATTGCGAATCGTCGGCGTCTCTCGGTCTCCGTTTGAGCACGCCGCCTATCGCGATTCACTTCGAGAATCGACGGAGAAGTTCACCAAAGATCTCTTCGATGCCGAATCATGGGAGCAATTCAGCAATCAGATCTTTTATCACGCCGGCGACATCAAAGAGGCCGAAGACTTCGAAAAGCTCGCTGGTTTTTTGACAGAAATCGAAGAAGGCGAGCCGGTCGGAAGAATCTATTATCTCTCCACGATGCCTCAGTTGTATCTAGACGCGATTCAACAACTTGGGGCCGCCGGTCTTGCCGACGACAGCGATGGCTTTCGGAGAGTCATCATCGAGAAACCGTTTGGGACCGACCTCGGTTCGGCACAGTTCCTGAACGAGCAAATTCATAAGGTCTTTCGTGAAGACCAGATCTATCGAATCGACCACTATCTCGGCAAAGAAACCGTCCAGAATATGTTCGCCTTGCGTTTCGCGAACTCGATCTTCGAGCCGATTTGGAACCGTAACTACGTCGATCACGTGCAAATCACCGTTGCCGAAGAAGTCGTCATCGGTCGTCGAGCGGGCTACTATGACGGCTCTGGAATCCTGCGTGACATGTTTCAGAACCATATTTTGCAGTTGATGATGATCACTGCGATGGAGCCACCGGCACGCTACGATTCCAGTTTGGTGCGAGACGAAAAAGTGAAGGTCCTTCACAGCGTTCGCAAAATGATCGGCGGCGACTTCGCGACCAACACCGTTCGCGGCCAGTACAAAGGCTACTTGAACGAAGAAGGCGTGCCGGCGAACAGCCAGACTGAAACGTACGCGGCCTTAAAACTTTATTGTGATAATTGGCGATGGAAGGGGGTGCCGTTCTACTTGCGGAGCGGCAAAGGGATGTCCTGTCGCACGACTCAGATCGTCATCCAATTCCGCGAAGTCCCTCATATCTTGTTCGGTCAAAAAACACGTGCCCCGATGGGCAACCGGTTGGTGATCCAAGTGCAACCGGCCGAAGGCATTCAGTTGCACTTCGAGTCAAAAGTTCCCGAGAGCGAGATGAAGACACGAACCAGCACGCTGGATTTCGACTTTAACGCCTCGTCGACCGGCGGGATGCCAGACGCATACCAGCGACTGCTGCTTGACGCGTTGCTCGGGGATGCGAGCTTGTTCGCCCGCAGCGACGAAGTCGAGCTGGCTTGGGGGATCATTGACCCGATCATTGCGGCTTGGAGCAGCCCCGCGGCACCGGAGTTGCATCAGTACCAAACCGGTCAATGGGGACCGACCGAGTCGAATCAGTGGATGGCCGACCAGCATCGCGAATGGTTCGATGTCTGTCCTGTTCTTTGCCATTGATTGACTGTGACGGATTGGCTGATCCAATGAGTCTGGCCGCAGCGATAAAACTAGGTCGAGTCCGCCATGAATCTGGGTAGCGGCTCTTGCCGCCAACCCGGTTTCGCGGTTAGACTTCCCGAACGTGGTCGTGACACCAAAATGCGTCGTGGTCCACGTCCCGGAGGATAAGCGAATTGGCCAGCAGACTGATTCGAAATCAGTTGCCCCATTGGGGTTGTGGGTTCGAGTCCCATGTCCTCCGCTAAGCAGAATTAGCCCGCAAATCGCGGGCTTTTTTTGTGCGCGCTGCGATAAATTTGACGAGGCAGTGCTGCGTCCGCAATCTGTGGCGGTACCGTCGGCCGCCGATTACTTGGTCAGGGCTCAATAAGAACGCCCGACGAAGTCGCTGGTAAAGTCAATGTCGGGCTGGTCAAAAATCGCTGTTGAGATGCGAACATGACTGCCGTTCATTCCTGCTGGAAAACAGCGATACCCTATTCCGATTATCTGTTGACCGCCCATGAGTCTTCGCAATGGCGGAAACGGTTTCGAGGAAAAGATTAGTACTGTGGCCCTTGGTCGAATCCAGATGAGGCCCTCGAAGAATGGCGACGGATCGAGGCTTCGCTGACGCTTGGCATTGATCCCGCCAGGCCTGAACACCTGACGATCGACGATCTTTTTGCGATCTCAACACTGCAAGTAAAGAAGATCTCCACGAAACAGGCCAAAGGTCACGTGACACGCTCGATGACGCGAAAGCAGGCTGCAAGCACTTGCTTGGCTACTTTGGGCGACACCGACCCGCAGAGTCATTCGGCGCAAGCGACTTCACCGCCTATCGAAAGGCATTTCCAAAGAACTGGGGCCGAGATCGATTCCGATGCAAATCGTGTTCGTCCTTTCGTTGTTCAGTTGGGGAGTAACGAAGCAAGGTTGCATTGAACGGGCGCCCGTTTATGGCGAAGTCTTCGACCCACCATCGGCGAAGGCCATCAAGGCCGATCGCCGCAAGAAGCCGCAAAAGAAGTTCACTGGCGAAGAAATCCATAGTCTCTTGATCATGCTGACGTCGAGATGCACGCGATGATCCTGTTGGCACTGAACGCCAGCTACGGAAACCGCTATTGTGCCTGACTGGAATGGTCGATGATCAAAGGTGTGTGGCTTGACGAGATGCGGGGTAAAACCGGTAACGATCGACGCGCACGGCTGTGGCTGATCCCTCGCAAAGCCCTTTGCGACATCAGGAAGAATCGAAACAGATCGAAGGTGATGCCAGTTGAAGGCTACCAAAAACCGACGGCCAGCGACATCCAGAGTGAAAAAATCAGTGTTGGCCGCTAGTGCTCGCTCGGGGAAGACCGTAACTCGCATCAGTTTACGTCACCTCCGCGCCGAAGCGGAATCGCTTCGTGCTGGAAGTTTGTCGAACCAATATCAACTCAAAGAGGATGGAACTCGCTTCGGTCGATGTGGTTCCGTTCTTAGAAGCGGCCGACTCGAAGAATACATCTGAAACTTGCGACCTGTGCCGAAGGCCCTCACGACCTAATGTTCGTGGCCGTGGGCTTCTTCCTTGAAGTCGCCCGAGTATGGCGTTCCGTCAACAACACCGGTCATCGTGCCGGCATACTCTTGCACAACGCCGAGCTTTTCATGCGTTCCGACAAAGCGTGATGACTTTCCTTCCGGATCGACTTCCTGTGGCTCGGCCGACAAGGTGACTTGCATCTCCGGATCGGTGATGCTCAGCTCGATCGATTCCGCATCAATCGGAGTGGCCGTCTTCTCATCGCTTCCCAGCACGAACACCGTGGCTTGTTGTTTGTCATGGTCCACCGTGAATTCAACGTGGAACTTGCCACCACCCCAATCGGCGATGGTGCCATCGTGCGGTCCAACTCCGTGTGCATGCCCTTCGACACTATGAGCATGGGCGTCGCCATCCGCGTGGTCGTGTCCGTGATCATCACTTGCAGAACTGCTGGTGCTGCTGGACGCCTGGTCTGATGTTGGAGTGGACTTATTGCATCCCATCACAGAAGCGACGAGACACAAAACGGCTACAAAACGAAACTTCTTCATCTTCATTCAATCCTTCAAATCGAGGTAACTTCTTCAGCGTCCACGAGCCGCTTGGCGTCTTGACCACTGAATTTCCAAAAGAGTCCCGGATGAATCAGGAACTCACAAAACGTAGACGTTGTCAGGCCGCCGAGGATGACCGTCGCGACCGGGTACAGAATCTCACGACCGGGTTCTTGACCGCCCAAGACCAGCGGAATCAAGCCGATACCCGCGGTCAGCGCAGTCATCAGGACGGGGGCAAGTCGCTCTAAGCTGCCGCGCAAGATCATTTCCTCCGTGAAGCTCTCACATTCTTCACTCATCAGATGGAAGTAGTGCGTCACCAGAAGAATGCCGTTGCGCACTGCAATGCCGCCCAGCGAAATAAAGCCAACAAGACTGGCGACGGTCAGATTCTGTTGCGTGATCACCAACGCGAGCACACCACCGATAAACGCAGTCGGCAATGCGTTGAGTATCTGTAGCACCACTCGAACCGAGGGGAATAGAATCATTAACACGACGAACATCCCGACCACGGCGACACCGGCCAAGATCATGATCAATCGTGTTGCGTTTTGCTGACTTTCAAACTGGCCGCCATATTCGACGTAGTATCCGACCGGCAGATTCAAATTGACATTAACCTGCTGCTTGATCGCCTGCACGGCGCTTGCCAAGTCTTGGCCTTGTGTGTTGCAACGGATAACAATCCGCCGACGGGCATTTTCGCGATTGACCGAATTGGGACCTGCCCCCTCGCCAATCGTCGCGACATCACGTAGTTCGATCTGCCCGCGTTCGGCTTGACCTTCCAGGTGCGGAAGATCAATGCGTAGTCGACCGAGATTCGCGTAGTCGGTCCGATACTGTTCTTCCAACCGAATCAATAAATCGAAACGTCTCTGGCCAAGCAAAACCTGCGATACGACTTCGCCCTGTAACGCCGTTTGTAAAACGTCGGCGACATACTCGCGAGTCAGTCCATACAAGGCCAAATCATCACCACGCAGCTGGATATGCAACTCCGGTGTCATCCGAATCGGCTCAATAATCGGAGGTGTGATTCCGGGAATGTCTTTGATGGACGTTTTGACTTGTTCTGCCAGATTTAGTAGTTGGTCCAGGTCATCACCGTGAATCTTGATCGCGATCTGTGCGTAAACACCGGAGACCATGTGGCTGATTAAGTGCGCCAGTGGTTGCTCCACTTCGATATCGACGCCAGGCACCTCATCGTGGATTCTGTCGAGCAGCTCCGCCAGCATTTCCTCTCGGTTGTGGTCGGCCTCCGGGTTCATACTCAGGATGTACTCGCCGAAATTGACCGGGGACGCGTGTTCATCCATCTCGGCTCGCCCAGTCCGGCGAACAAAGTTCAGGATTTCGCCATCGGGGTTTGACGGCGATTTTTGCATCGAGAGAAACACGTCATCGATGTTGCTGGAGACTTGGTTGGAGGCCTGCAAGGATGAGCCTGGCGGAAGCGTGACGTTGACCTGCACGCTACCTTCGTCAAAAGCCGGTAGGAAATTTCGTCCCAATCTCGCGAGTTGCCAACCGGCAATCCCAACGACAATCCATGTGAGCAAGAGCAGGCTGCCCGGGATTGCCATGCTTGTGCGAATCAACGGTGTGGCGATCGCTTTCAAACCGCGTAGCACCGGTCCGTCCGACTCGCGGTGTGTTGCTCCCGAATTTGGCAGCAGGTAGTACGAAAGAACCGGCGTTACCGTGAGCGACACGAGGAATGAAGACAGAATGCTGACGATATAGGCAAAACCGAGCGGAGCGAATAGTCGGCCTTCCACACCCGAAAGTGCGAACAGAGGCAGGAAGACAAGAATCACGACTGCAGTGCCGAACAAGATCGCGCTGCGAATCTCTTTGCTCGCCTCGTACACCACGCGAATGGCAGACTCTGGATTGTCGCGGTGATTGTTCTCCTTCAAACGCCGAAAAATGTTCTCCACGTCCACGATCGCATCATCGACGAGCTCACCCATGGCGACCGCGATACCGCCAAGTGTCATGACGTTGATCGAAAGCTCACTTCCACTCAGCCAGCTAACAATGCGAAATACCAGCGTCGTCATCACCAACGACATAGGTATCGCGGTGAGAGTGATGAAGGTCGTCCGAAAGTTGAGCAAGAAAAGAAACAGGACAATGATGACCAGCGTCGCGCCGATCACCAACGCTTCGCCGACGTTGAAGATGCCTCGATCGATGAAGTTTTTTAATCGAAATAGCTCTGAGTTGATGATAATGTCCGGCGGCAACGATGCCTCGACTTCTTCGAAGGCGGCTGCCACGTCGTCCGTCAATCGACGAGTGTCCACGTGCGGCTGCTTCACAACCGTGAAAACAATTCCGCTGTGCCCGTTCACACTACCGTCGCCCCGTTTTAGCTCCGGACCTTCGACTACCGACGCGACTTGATCCAGCAAGACACTTCTTTTTGGATGCCGAACAACTGGGACTTTTCGTAAGTCCTCCACGACGCTGTTGGATTCGGTGCCAAGCCGTCCAAGGATTCGAATAGGACGCTCAGTCTCGCCCGTGATGGCGAAGCCGCCACTCGTATTGATATTGCTTTCGCGAAGAGCTTGCTCGACGTCTTGAACCGTAACGTCGTGTTCGAGCAAGGCGGTGGGATCGAGCAGGATTTGGTACTGTTTTCGATCTCCACCCTGCATGAAGACTTCGGCGACTCCGGTGACTTTTAAGAGACGCGGACGGATAACCCAGTCGGCGATCGTGCGAAGTTCGAGGAGTTGTTTCGCTTCGGTTTGAAATTGTACTTCATGCGTTTGATCCCCAATGCGAACTGTTGCGATCGCGGCCAGTCCCGGATCGATTCCGCGGGTTGTGACTTCGAGCATCTCACTTTCAATATGCTCCCACTGATCGACGTGATCCCGATCACCCGGTATCCAAAGATTGATCTTGGTTTGATCGCGATCGCGAACTAGTTCCGCAACCCAACTGGTCCGTTCAACAGGTGCGAGCTGGCCTCCGTTCGGACCAGGCTGGCGATAGATGCCCGCGACGACGATCTGGCCCATGATTGACGACGGCGGCGTCATTTGCGGACGGATTCCTTCAGGCAGAATCCCTTCCAGAGTGGCCAGCCGTTCGCTGACTGTTTGCCGTGCTGCTTTGATTTCCGTAGACCAATCGAATTCGACATACAGGACGTTCAGACCGGCCGTCGTTTGACTGCGAACTGCTTGCACGCCATTGGATCCCATCAATGCGATTTCGATCGGTTGCGTGACCAGCGTCTCGACTTCCTCCGTCGCGAGTCCGGGTGCTTCGGTGATGATGACAACACGTGGTCGGTCAAGATCGGGAAAAACATCGATCGGCATTGTCGATGCAAGATACGAACCGTATCCAAGCATCAACAAGCTTGCGATGATCACGAGCATCCGATAACGAAGCGAAAGGCGAATGATTGCGTTGAGCATGTTGACCTCTTCTAGTGCGCCGCGTGGACTGTGCCGTCGGCGTGGACATGGAGACCAGGTTGTTCACCGCTGGCCGACTGCGACTTGAGAACACGCCTGAGCGATGCGCCCGCATTCTGAGCAAGGAAGGTCCCCGGAGTGATGCTGCCATCGTTGGCAATCACGACATGCCGGCGATCTTCGTGAAGTACGTGGACGGCGATTTGATTGAACAGGTCGCCGTTTTGCCGATAGACAAAGGTCTCAGGTCCTTCGTGCGCGACGGCTTCCGAGGGAAGAATGAAAGCGTTTTCCAGTTTCTCGACAGGAACCTGGATGCGAGTCCTTTGTCCGGGGCGAAAACGCCAGACGAGGAAGGTCTCGCCAGCTTTCTCGTAGCTTCGGGACTGGTTATCTAACGGAACATAGAAATCGAACGTTCGGCTTTCGGCGTCGATGGTGTTCGAGAGATGGCGGATCTGAAACTGTTGATCGACCGGCGGCCAGACTTCGGCAGAATCATCGGCGAACTCAATTTCGACAGGCCGACCTTCTTGAGCCGCTCGTTCCAACCAACCTGCCTCACGTTTAAACGCGTGGCCAACGACATACAGATGCTGATGGTTGGAAAGCTCGGCAATCAACTGCCCTGCTTGAACTGTTTGCCCCAACTCGACGGACAATTGCTGAACCTCATAGGCAATCGAGTCGGTCGATTGGTCATCAAGCACGAAGCTCGCTTGGGAGACGGTTGGCTCAGTCGCAGGGCGCTGTTCCAAGGCAATCGTTCGGGGTGGTGGGGCCACGACCTCAATCGAAGAAACGAAACTACCGCGCGTAATCTGTTCTACTTGCGCTGGAGCAAGACCGCGATTGAGGAGTTCTTGCTTGGAAGCTTTGATAAGCGTTTCCTGTCGACGGACTTCGTTGTTGAGTTCGATGATTCTTGATTTAGATATGCCGCCGGTGGATGCGACCGATGAAAGGCGATCAGTCTCTCGCTGCAGGAGCGTGATTTCCTCTGACGCTTTGAATAACTGCATTTGCGTGGATTGTAGGTACTCGCTGAACAACTGAATGGTCACCAGTCGTTCTCCCGGCCGTACAGTGTCTCCTGGGTAAACGTGAATTTGTGAAATGGCACCAATGGCCGGAGAAGTGACGCCTCGATCCGAGACTCCAGGCCGGTCTTGAACGACTCCTGGGATCGTGATGGTTCGCCAATAGTCCGCGGGGCGCGCCGACTTGGCCACCAAGTTCAGGTTCTTTCGCGCTTGCGATCCCAGTTCTAAGATTTCAAGTTCCGATGTAGACGCACTCGCCTTGTCTGTCGCTGATTGTTCCATATCCGAGGCCGGAAAGAGATGCTCACGCATCACCCAAATGGAACCAAGAACGACACAAATCAAGAACGAGCCGACTAAGGCTTTTAGTACTTTGTGATTTTGCATATTGCGTTACGGCCCGATCGGCCAGTGCGCAAGAGTTGACGGCACAGACTGAACCGGGGATCCAAAAAGTTGCTTGCGATGAATTAGTCGTTGACGCGAAGAGGCGGCAACGAGACTGAGATTGGATTGAGAAAGGACGATTGAAAGGCGAACCGAGCGTTCGCAGCTCAAACGGCCTACAATCTCAGCGCAGCATGCAACAGAAAGAGAGGAGGGCCTGTCCGAAGCGGCGGATCAGGACAAACACCGTGACACGTTAGGGGAACTGCCGAATCGCTTGTGACGGTCGTGCAGAAACCGATGCAATCGATTTCAGAATCGA
Source organism: Roseiconus lacunae (assembly GCF_008312935.1). NCBI lineage: Bacteria > Pseudomonadati > Planctomycetota > Planctomycetia > Pirellulales > Pirellulaceae > Roseiconus > Roseiconus lacunae. The sequence goes on from NZ_VSZO01000005.1 coordinate 116,591, forward strand.
TGCTTTGGCCAGCTGATGTTGGCAAGAATGGGTGCCCAATGCCCAGGTAAACTGCATCAGAATCATGGTCGATCGGCAGCTGAATGTCGCTTTCTTTCTCGAAGTCATTCCTGCTTCCCTCACCATGATGATGGTGGTGACCGCGGTGATGACGATCGTGTGAGGGAGTCCTCAAATCCATGTGGATGTGAGGGCGTTCCGCGTGATCCGTAGGTGCAACCTCAGCCCCGTGCGAATGGGTAAGAGCATTCCCAAACACTAAAAAGGGGAGCAGCAGTACGGTTAGCAGTCGATTCAAAAGACTATCTCTGAAGATTAAAACCCCATCATCATACGCCGTAGTTCGCTTCCGGTCCAAGAGGGATTTGAAAAGGAAAGGTAGCGTCAGAGTCTGTGGCCACCATCGATCGCTGGAATTCGTCACTAAATGGAGTCATCTATGCCGAATCCAGGGTTCGAGCTCAGCACACTATCTGGTGTTGACGATGGCAAGGACACCGACGTGTGTTCCCGTCGATCTAAAATGAAATCGGTTGCATCGGCCAGCGAAAGACCACGAAAATCTCGCGGCATAGTTTACAGAATTTGCGGACCATTTTCGGAGAAGTGTGCAGATCTTGACCCGCTTTATTTTGTCTCGTGAGTGGCACGAAACCCATTTCCAACTGATTATCGAGCTGCAAAGGAGCCCACACGGAGGCAATTGGTTGACTGCCTGGAGTTGGCACCAGGTCTAGTATGGCTTAAATTCGTCGTCGTAAAGTACCTTGCAGCAATCGAAGTTTCACAGGGGAATCGCAAAGGGTAGCATTCCGTTCTCACTAAATGATCCCTGAGACAGTCGCGAAGATGATAACAAAATCGACTGACTTAAATCCGGGAATCTCTGAATCAGGTTTACGCGAACGCTATCGGGCGCGGAGAGAGAAACCCACATGAAATCTCAGGGTAGTTTCGGTGCGAAGATAACCTAGACCGTAGCGCCGAACAGGGTGAGGGGCATTGGGACGGAATGATTACTGTGACATTCAGTGTGTGGTGTCCAAAACAGGGAATCGAGGCGAAGTAATTTCGCTTCCGCGGTTTACAGAATCCGAGCGTTCGATCGGGCAGGGCTGATCGATGAGTATCGGCGCCAAGTGCCCAATTGGTTCCTTTGGTGATCGCTGGTGAAGCGAGATCCGGCAGTGTCGCCTTTAGACGGACCTCCCGTTCAATCGAACAAGCTTGAACCCGCAAAAGTTTGCGGGCCATCGTTGTCTCCGTTTGATTATCGTGATTGCTTGAAACCAGTCACGATTTAGCGGGGCAACGGGTGACGGTACCCCGATTGCCTGCTATTCGGTGTGCTACGTGGGTTAGGAATTCTCTGAAATCCTGCAAAAACCGCTATCACTCGTCCACTGCGATGGGCTTTCGGGGATTCGAAATCAGTTGCCCCATTGGGGTTGTGGGTTCGAGTCCCATGTCCTCCGCTCGAAACGATGAGACTCGCGATGTGGCCGGTTGGCATGATTTGCAACCGGCCATATTGCTTTGGAACTCTCCGTCTCTGGTCGCGATCGCCGAGTTCTCGCTCGACCTGGCTTGCCGCTTCGCTTCTGCCAATCAAGCGGTGGTTTCTGGCACCGATCGGAAGTGTTTCCCGATCGCAGCCGACCGGAAACCGTTCAGTAATCCGGCCCCGCACTTCGGTCCTGGGATGGCGTGCATCCAAAAGCGGCCCGGTAGTCACGACTGAATTCTTGGACACGCGAGTATCCAATCTGAAGCGCGATATGCGTCATCGACATTTTTGACAACTGAGTCAGTCCACGGGCATAGTTCAACCGCATCTGCTTGACTCGTTTCATCGGGGACATCCCGGTCGCAAGGTGGCACGCCCGAGCGACGCTTCGCTGAGAAGTCCCGCTGAGCTCACCCAAGAGCTTTAGGTCGATGGGTTCGTCCAATCGGCTACGCAGTCGCGACTCGATCTCCCACCAAAGTTGAGTCGGACGATCGATCCGGTGGTGCTGTTCTTCTTCTGCAAGTAAATCGGAAATGACATCGCACAGTACCGAATGCACCTGAAGATGCCGCCTCACCGGTGAAAGATTGGTCGTTAGCCAAGCCTCATGAAGTCGCCGCATTCGATCAATGGTTTCGTTTGTGACGCGACTCACTCGGCGAGTCAGCGGAGGTGGCGGTAGAGCCGGGGCACGAAAGTTGACTGTGTAAAAAATCCATGGCGCGACACTCACTCGGCCTCTGATTGGCTCGTTCTCGTGATACCAAATCGCCTGTCCCGCGCCGAAGCGTTGTGCAACACCGGCGGCGACTTGGTCCACTTCTCCGCTGATGCAGATGTGCAGCAAGTGGTCCGGTAATGACTGGCTCCGGAACTCTCCCGTTCGTGACCGCTCGATTTTGTCGACCAACGTGACTTCGGTAATGATCGCCCCCTCTAACGACACGCTTCCTCCTCTGTTGACCAGAATTGCGACATCCAAAGCGGATGCTGCGACTCGTTTTTCCGCAGGATCCGTATAATACCTTCTCGTCGACGGGCATTGAAGCAAAAACTCTCTTCAATCCTGACGTCCAACGCAGCGACAGCGCGGGTCCCCGTTTCGCTTTGGTCAATCACATGATTTTCTGTTGATGTGGCCGAAAGAGACTGTCGTTATTGGGCGAAGGCTCTGATTCTCCCGTTGACGCGTCACCGGCGTTGTTGCTGTTCAGCCGAATCTGTCTATTGCAAAGAAGTCATATGAGTTTTGAATACACCAAAACCATCCACCATCTTGTTGGATGTGTCGTGATGGTTGCCGGGTACGCAGCTAGCCAATTCTGTGCCGCCGCGGAAAACGTCCCGCACCCAATCGTGGTCCCGACACCCCAGTCGTTCGAAATGGGAAACGGCTTCGCGACGCTGAGCGAAGATTCGACGATCTACTTTGATGCTCGGCAAGGTGTTCCACGTGTGTTGGAAGCTTCTCTTGAACCACTGGCGAACGTGTTGGCTGAGGAGATCGAGATCACCACAGGGCTGAGACTGACCGTGAAGGCGATCACCGAAACGACATCGCGCGAAAAGCACGATATCCAGCTCCGCTTCGCGCCCATTTCTGGTGACTTCGCTGCGACGGAAGCCGATGAAGACCAGTCTTATTCGCTGGAAGTGAATTCAAAAGGCATCGTGATTGAAAGCCAGTATTACAAGGGCGTGGCCTATGGCACGGCAACGCTTCTGCAGCTGATTGATGTTTCAGAAAGGCAACCTTCGATCCCGTGTTTGTCAGTGCTGGATAAGGCGGAAGCGAGCTTTCGTAATATCTTGATCGATGTCGCACGAAATCCGATCAGTATTGGTGTCGTGAAGGACGTCGTGCGCCTAGCACGACTCTACAAAGTTCGATATGTCCAACTTCATCTGACCGACGACCAATCATTCACATTTCCGTTTGCGCCGGTGATCGAAGGACTGAAATCCAGTGGGATCGAGAACAACGCGTACACACGAAACGAATTGCTGGATCTGGTTGCCTACGCTGACGCCCGCGGTGTCACACTCATTCCCGAAATCGAAGTCCCCGGGCACTCCACCAAAATCATGCAGTCGGGTTACCTTCGCCCCTTGGACCAAGGTCATGCGGCTATCGCCGATCCGGCTAATTTTGCAAAGATCAACACCCTCATCGATGACGTTCTTAGTGTATTCAAGTCGTCTCCCTACTTTCACATGGGGGGCGATGAATCCGGCGCGGGCAAGAAACTGATTCCGCTTGTCGCGTCGATCAACCAACACGTCCGAGGTAACCCGACGGGAGGTAAACGACGACTGTTGGTCTGGGAGGGGTTCCATGGTGCACCGACGGACCAAATTCCGGCGACGGGGGAAGACCGCGTGATCGTGATGGCTTGGGAAAGTTCCTACAACACGCCTTGGGATCTGCTGCGTAATGGCTATCAACTGATTAATGCGTCTTGGAAACCAACGTACCTGGTCGGCGGATACGGGAGCTTGATGCATGCAGGTTCCGGCGGTGTGGGAAAGTTCTCGCTACAAGACCTCTATCGTTGGAACCGCTCGACGTTCATGCATTGGGAACCGAGACGCCCCATCTACGAGGACGTTGGCCCCAATGATCCGATCCGAGGCGATCACCTTTGGGACGCGAGCTGGATTGATAAAGAAGATCAGATCATTGGCGGGATGTTGCTTTACTGGGAACAACGTGAGGGCAGTACGATTCATTACCTGCTGCCTCGTGTGCCCGTGTTTGCCCAACGACTTTGGAATCCAGATGCGAGCTTTAGCTACGACGATTTCGCATCGCAGGCAACGCAGTCGCAGATAAAAACATTGCCTATCGTCCAGCCGGTCGAAATTTTACCGGCAGCAGATCGGTCTTCACCGGTTTCAGTTTTGTTCCGCCACTATTCAGGGGAATCCGCGACGGTGACGCTGCGAAACCGTACGCAGATCAATGGCAAAATTCGGTACTCCAAAGGCAACTTTACCGGCTGGAAAGAATCACCCAAATTCGACCCCGTTCCTTCACCGACAACCAACTACGAAGAACCGGTTGCCATCCCGGGCGAATTTGGGATTCGAGCCGAACTCCTTCGCGAGGACAATACACCTGTCGAAGGTCACTCGTGGGCGTTCTTTGCCAATTGGCCGATGAAAGTTTCTGTGACGGATTTTGACCTTGATGACAAGGTCTTCGATCTCGTTCCCGATATGACGAAGCTCCCCAAAGATAAGATTCTTCGCCAGTATTCGATGCCGTACATCCGTGGGCCGCTGAACCACAAATCGGTGATCGGACAAATGCTGGTTTGCGATTTCGTCGCGCCGGTCAGCGGCGAGTACTTGTTCGAGTTGAAGACCCAAAGCGGGCGTGCGACGCTTTATCTCGATCAAAATCAGAACCATCGCTGGGAACAGAGTGAAGCGTTGATCGAGAATTCGCCCAACACGGAAATCGGAAAAACAGGCTCAGTGGAACTGAAGGCATCTCGGCGATACCAACTTCGGATCGATCATGCGACGGGGATGCCAAGGCCGGTGCTTTCGCTTTCGACGACGATCCCGGGAACCGACGATCGCCGGTCTGTTCTTCCTTACATTGAACTGCCAAAACGCAGCAATGCCCCCGAAAACAACACTCAAGCGAATCAAATCGAGGCCAAAGGTGTCAACTTCCAAAAGCTTGCTTTTTACCCCGATCGCTGGACAGCGTCGAAAGTGGACTTCGAAATGTTGGCCTGGGAAGGTCAACGTGTCGTCCTGGTCACTCGAAAAGGCGATTACGATGCAAGCGAGTTAGCGCGTTTTGTCGAGCGTCTTGATCGTGCCTGGGAAGTGTATTCCGACTTGATTGGCACAGAGCCCCGGCAATTCAAAACGTTCAATGGGAAACCCACCATTTGCGCCCTCCCCAAACCGAACCTGTCATGCGGACTCGGTTGTGGATACGTCGGTGCATCAGGAATCGAAGTCGCGGCGTTTTACAGCGTCGATCTCCCCAATTTCCAAAAGCACCCGGACTGCTTTCAACACTACTATTTCTACGAGATGGGGCGCAACTACTTTGTCTTTGGAGATCGACATTCATTGTTCACGACGGGATTCGCTGTGTTCATGCGCTACGTTTGCATGGATGAGCTTGGATGCGACGATCTCGACGTTCGGACTCGCGAAACCATCGAAGCCTGCGAAGAGGTCTACGCAAAATCAAATGTTGGCTTTTACGATGCCTTCACAAACCTTGGGGCCGGGGAGAAAAGTAATCGCTTAAAAGACTCGCAGGGCAACACCATTCACCCAAGTGACCAGCCGGTGATGTATGCGACCGCGATGCTAAAGCTGAGACGAGACTTCGGTGATCAATGGGTCACAAAGTTTTTTCACCTGATGCGGAAATGCGATCCAGCGAAGGCAACCAATATTGCGACTTCGAAAACTCAGGTTTTCAATTGGCTCGTTTGTGCGTCGGCTGCTGCCGAAAAAGATTTGACCTTCGTCTTTGCAGATCGATGGCGTCTGCCGATGTCACAACGACAGCGGCAGCTGATGAAACAAGTCGACTGGTCGACGGCGGAAAACGATTTGCCTGCGATCGTTTCAAAGCTCGTCGCCGACAAATAGCCACCGAATCTTCGAATCGATTTCGTCGACTCTCACATTACGCTTTGCGGTCATCGATGATAGCGTGAGCACGGCTTCTGCCGACCCAAGGAGAGTCGCGATTCGACATGACGGTCGATAGCTAGATTTGCGATTTTCGTTCCGTTCCATTCTGCGTCCGACTTGCCGGACCGTGGTCATCGCTGCGGCACCCGCCGTAGCACCAGGGGTTTGCCTGGCCACCGCGACGGATCGTTCCGGGCGGGGAAAATCGCCTAAATCCGTCATTCCGGCGAAATTCGTGTAACCTTCCTGTTCCCCGTGGTAAATGCACGCAACAGGAGGAGTTATGGAGCGAGAAAGCCAACACGAATCGACGAATCACGAAGCGTTCGTCCGCCATCTGACCGAGAATCAAACTCGGCTCTACGGCTACGTGTATTCACTGCTCGGTGATCACAGCCTTGCGTCAGATGTCGTTCAGGAAACGAACTTAGTTCTATGGCGAAAAATCGCCGAATTCGCGCCTGAGAAACCGTTTCTTCCGTGGGCTTTCGCGATCGCACGCTTTCAAGTCCTTGCCCATATCCGCGACGAGAAGCGTGACCGCGTCTTACTGGACGCAGAACTTGTCGAAGCGATCAGCGGCGAGGTCGAGAAGCAAGCCACGCAGATGGATGCGTTTCGCGATGCATTGCGTCCGTGCATTCAAAAGTTGACTCCGAATAACCGAGACCTTGTGGAGCGACGATATTTCAAGGCCATGACGGTCAACCAATTGGCCGAGACGTTTGACCGGACTACCGCTGCGATCAAAGTTGCCCTGGTTCGTATCCGGCGCCAGTTGGGGGAATGCGTCGAACAACAAATCGCTTCGGAGGGCCAACGATGAAATCGCCAATCGAAGAACTGGAAACATTGCTGATCGAATGGGAATCGGGAACGATGACGACCGATCAGACGGAGCGTCTGCGCGAAATCCTTCGCGATGATGCCGAGGCGCAAAAGTACTTTGTCCGATCCCAGATGCTGACAGCGGCACTGGCAAGCGAAAATGAAACGGGGCTTTCCCCTTCGTTATCACACGATGAAGACGTCGACCTCGATCCCACCAAAAGCGTTCGATCTAAAAACGCACAACCGGCCAAAACGTCCCCTCGTCGGACGAGGACTTCGTCGCGTTTGTTCGTTTGGTTTGCCGCCGCAGCAGCGGTCGTAATCTGCGTCCAAGCGGCGCGGCTGCTGTATTTGGAAAATCAACTCGAAGGACGCGGCGCTAGTCGCATCGCCACCGTCATTCCGCCATCGGAACGTGATGGGGCAGGCGAGGCGACGTCTAGCGGGATTGCGATCATCAAAAGCTTGGTCGATGTCACCTGGGAAAGCGATCAGGAACCGATTGACGTCGGTGATGCGTTGAGTCCGGGGCGATTTTCAATCGCGAGCGGACTGGCCCAAATCGAGTTTTTCTGTGGGGCAACCGTGATCGTCGAAGGTCCCGCCGAGATCGATCTCGAAACTCCGATGCTCGCACGTGTTCACCAGGGTCGTTTGCGAGCCCAGGTACCGCCGGCAGCAAGGGGATTCTCGATTGACGTCGCCGATCTGAAAGTGGTCGACCTGGGAACCGAATTTGGAATCTCGGTTTCGCCTGAGGGTACTGACGTGCAAGTTTTTGACGGCGAGGTCGAACTGCATCAACCGACCCACGAAAAACGCACGCTAACGACCGGGCAAGCAATTGTTCGCCGCGAACAAGGCGAAATGCAAGACGCGCAGGTATCACCGGAACGCTTCGTTGACATCGTGGCTTTGGAATCCAAGCAGCGCGAGCAGGAAGTCACACGTTTTCGGCGTTGGCAGTCGTACAGCGAAAAGCTTCGCCGCGACGAACGCTTGATCGCTTACTACGCCTTTGACCAACAGGAACCGTGGCAACGCCAGCTACAAAGCAGTGCCGATCCGTACGACGAAGAACTGGACGGCGCGATCGTTGGCGCCAACCAAGTCCCCGGACGATGGAATCAAAAAGGCGCGTTGGAATTCAAGAAGCCCGGCGATCGTGTCCGTGTCCAAATTCCCGGTCAGTTCGAATCGTTGACACTGGCGGCTTGGGTCAAAATCGACAGCTTGGATCGATGGTATAACTCGCTGTTTCTGACCGATCATTACAATCAAGGCGAACCCCACTGGCAGATCCTTGATACCGGGCAACTGTTCTTTTCCGTTCGCCACAAGGCGGACGATGCGAGAGGCCCACAAGCTCGTAAGCAGACACACCAACCGGTGTTATCACCGCCGTTCTGGAACCCGTCGTTAAGCGGACGTTGGATCCATCTTGCCACGACGTACAACGCCCAAAACGGCCAGACCATTCATTATTTCAATGGCAAGCCCATCCATCGCGAATCAATCGCGGAGGATTTAGTCGTCAAACGCACCAAGATCGGCGCCGCCTCCATTGGCAATTGGTCGATCCCCACGCGGAAAGACGCCGAGTTTGCGATTCGTAATCTCAACGGCAGCTTGGATGAGTTTGCCGTGTTCGCCGATGCATTATCAGCTCAGGAAATTCAGGAGATGTACCTTCATGGGAAACCGTAGTTTGACTCTTATACGACCTGTTTTCTTGCTGCTGTTTGTCCTCGCCGGCTACGCCAATCGTGCCGACGCCGAACAGTCCGAGGCGCTAACCGAAGCGGAGGCGAACGAGCTGTTCACGTTGAAAGTGCTTCCGTTGTTCAAAGAGAAGTGCTTCGGATGTCATGGCAACGATCCGGATGATCTGCGCGGCGGGTACAGCATGTTGACCCGAGAAGCGTTGATCAAAGGCGGCGAATCAGAAGAAGTCTCTCTGACCGCAGGGCATGCCGATGAGAGCGTGCTCTTTCAAGCGATCCGCTGGGAAGGCTACGAGATGCCGCCGAAAGAAAACGACCGGCTGACCGAAGTCCAAATCGAACAAGTCCGTCAGTGGATCGAAGCCGGCGCGCCTTGGCCCGATGCAGCGACGCAACAAGCGATCCAGGCAGACGAGTGGGCGGTTACCGAAAACGAAGATGGCGTGATCGTCGCATCGAGCGGCGGACAGTCGAGCGATTGGACTTACCGACGATACCGGGCCGACGACATTTGGGCGTTCCGTCCGGTCGAAAAGCCAAGCCTACCCGTTGTCGATGATTCCTCGTCGAATCCGATCGATCGATTCGTTGACCGAAAGCTTGACGAAGCAGACTTGCGGCCCGCTTCCGAAGCCGACGCGAGGACACTGATCCGTCGGCTTTACTTTGATCTGACCGGACTACCGCCGACACCACAGCAAACGCAGGATTTCTTGTCGGCCACGAAGACTTCACCACGACATGCTTGGAACGAGACGGTCGACCGACTACTTGACAGCGATCATTACGGAGAACGTCAGGCTCAACACTGGCTTGACATCGTTCGGTACGCTGATACCGCAGGTTTCTCCAACGACTATGAACGATCCAATGCGTGGAGATACCGTGACTATGTGATTCGTTCCTTTAACGAAGACAAGTCATTTAAAGAGTTCGTCCGTGAGCAACTGGCTGGTGATGAACTCGATCCCAACGACCCCGAAAAGATCGTCGCAACAGGCTTTCTTCGAATGGGGCCGTGGGGCACGGCAATGATCCCTCAAGACGAGGCACGTCAAATTTACCTTGACGACTTGGTTCACAACGTCGGGCAGTCGTTTCTTGCGATGCCGATGCGGTGTTGCAAATGTCATGATCACAAGTTTGATCCAATTCCGACGCGGGATTACTATCGACTTTATGCGACGTTCGCGACCACGCAGCCGGCAGAACTCGATGCCGAGTTTCTCGGCGAAGAAAATCTTAACGGCTTCGAAGAAAAACGAGCCTTGGTCGCCGAGCTTCTCGCCTTTGCCAAGGCAGAACTTAAACAAGTCAACGACAAGCAAGAAGCCGCAGCGAAGCAATGGTACGAGGAACATAACCTTCCGTACAAGAATGAGAATGCCAGAAAAGATGATCCCGAAGATCAAAAGCCGCCGCGTCACGTCGGACTGACTCCCGAAGAGAAGGGCATCAAAAAGGTTCGCGAACAGGACGTATGGATCTGGGAGCGACGCTTGGAACGCTACAAGCCGATGGCCCAAGCGGTTTACAACGGGCAAGATGATTGGAAGAACTCGCGCAAACTCCGTCGTGCGAAGAAGATCAACGAGAACTGGCGTCCCGGGAATTTTATCCTCAGTGGCGGCGCCCTAACAGCGCCCGCAGATCCCGTCGGGCCGGGAGTGCTCAGTGCGACTGGACTCGCTGTCAACCCGAACGCCGAAGACCCCTTCACCATCCCCGATGGTCTTTCCGGTCGTCGCTTGGCCCTGGCAAACTGGATCGCAAGCGATGAAAACCCACTTACGGCACGAGTCATCGTCAACCGAGTGTGGCAAACTCATTTTGGGAAGGGCTTGGTCAAGACAGCGAATAACTTCGGTGCAAAGGGCAGCAAACCGACACACCCCGAATTGCTTGACTGGTTGACTGCAGACTTCATCGAACACGGTTGGAAGCTAAAACGCTTGCACCGCATGATCGTGACCTCGAAAGCCTATCGCCGATCCGCCGTGCCGGCCGACGTCGAAACGCAGCGAACCGTCGACCCGAACAACGATCTGTTGGCGTCGTTTCCGCCTCGTCGTTTGACGGCCGAAGAATTACGGGATGCGATCTTGTTAACCACCGGGGAAATGAATTTTGAAATGGGCGGGGTACCGATCATGCCCGAAATCAACATGGAAGTCGCACTGCAACCGCGAATGATCCAGTTTTCAATTGCCCCGGCACATCAGCCTTCGAGAACGCCTGACGAACGAAACCGACGAACGATTTACACGTACCGAGTGCGCGGTCAAGCGGACCCGTTCTTAGAGATTCTGAACCTACCCAATCCCAACGAATCGTGCGAGCTTCGTGACTCGGCAGCCGTCACACCGCAGGCGTTCACATTGCTCAATAGTGACATGATGACCGATCGGTCGATTGCGTTTGCGTTGCGAATTCAGAAGGAACAGGGCGATGATACGCAGCAGTGGATTCGGCAAGCCATCCGTCTTGCCTACGGAAGGTCGGCGACGTCGGAGGAGGTTCAAAACCTGCATGCGTATTTGCTCGAAATGCGTGCCTACCATCGGCAGCAGTCGCCCGAACCGGTCGATTATCCGACCGAAGTGACTCGATCGCTCGTCGAGGAATTCACCGGCGAACCGTTCGAGTTCATCGAAAAGCTGAACGTGTACGAGGACTATGTCCCTGACGCAAAACCATGGACCGTCGATGCCGATACCCGTGCCTTGGCCGACGTCTGTTTGTTGCTATTCAATTCCAACGAATTCATCTACGTCTACTAGATCGCCAACCGACTGGTTTGCGAAACCAGCATTTCAATACGTAGATCATCATTCGTTCCCACCAATACCCTCCCGTCAATCGCAGAAGGAAACCCCATGGCCACGATCCCACGCCGCGACTTTCTCTACGGGCTTGGCTCTTCACTCGGAGCACTCGCGCTGACCGATTTGCAAGCGGCCGAGCAACGCTCGACCGCCACGGGCCCATTGGCACCGAAGCCTCCAATGCACAAGCCCAAGGCGAAGGCGGTCATCATGCTGTTCATGGAAGGCGGCCCGTCGCAAGCAGATACGTTTGATCCGAAACCAAAACTCAACGAATTGCACCGGACCGAGTCGACTCGGACGGCAGGCTTGGCTAACGGCAAACGTTTCTACGTCGGTAGCCCGTTTAAGTCTCGTAAGGTAGGAAATGCGGGGATCGAGATGTCCGATCCGTGGCAGTTCATGGCGGATCCCGAAGTCGCAGACGAGCTTTGTGTTTACCGTGGTTGCCAAGCAGAATCGCTGAATCACCCCGAAGCCTTGCTTCACATGAACACCGGAAGCCGCCTTGGAGGAGATCCCGGACTCGGTGCCTGGACGACATACGGCTTGGGAACGGAGAATCAGAATCTGCCGGGTTACGTCGTGATGACCGAACTCGCACTGCCACAGGCTGGTCCGGCGAACTGGACGAACGGATTCTTGCCGGCGTACTATCAAGGCACACGTTTGCGAAGTACGGGCTCGCCGATTCTTGACTTGAATCCTCCCGCTTTTAAAACCCGCGATCATCAGCGCAAGGCGCTCGATCAACTTGCCAAACTGAATGCCCATCATTCCGCAGCCCACCCGCAGCACGACGAATTGGCGGCGCGGATGGAAAGCTACGAACTTGCGTTTCGTATGCAAATGTCGGTTCCCGACATCATCGATTTGTCAAAGGAACCGGAGCACCTTCACAAGTCGTACGGACTCGATCGCAAAGAGACGGCGGCGTTTGGAAAGCAGTGCATGATGGCGCGAAAGCTGGTCGAAGAAGGCGTTCGCTTTGTCCAGATCTTCTCTGGCGGTTGGGACAGTCATGACTACCTGGAACGTGGTCACTCATCGCGAATCAACAGCGTCGATCAACCGATCGCGGCATTGATCAAAGATCTTAAGCAACGCGGTATGTTGGAAGACACACTCGTTGTTTGGACTGGTGAGTTTGGTCGAACGCCAGACAATAACTATCGCGGTGGAGTGACCGCACTCGGCCGGGGCCACAACGTCGACGCGATGAACATGTGGTTTGCAGGCGGTGGCGTCAAGAAAGGCTCGATTATCGGCGCGACCGACGAGATCGCTGCCGAAGCGGTCGAAGTGGTTCACCCGATTCGCGACGTCCACGTCACTATGATGCACCTGCTCGGCCTCGACGATAATAAGCTGACGTACTACCACGCCGGCCGCTACAAACAACTTAGCCAGTTCGGTGGCGAAGTCATCCACGAACTGATCGGATAGCGTTTCCAGATCCGTCGCTCATCATCCCGCAAGACTCAGCGACGGCTAGCAGTCTGTTGAGTATTAAATCAGACCTCTCCCAAGGTTGCGTCCTGCTTCGCAAAACATTGCGATGAGGGACGCTGCTTTCGCAGAGTGAAAGGCGATATTAGAAAATCAAGCGGCCCCCTAGTCGATTGATCAAGAACCTTCGTAAACGGCGCGACAAGCGGTCATCTGGTTCGATGCCACTCGTTTCGATGCGACCTACAAGTCTCTCGAAGCCACGTCACTATCTCACGTCCCACCCCCATCCACTCTTCTCCGCTCCATGAAATCCACCGTTGTTCTGCTTTTCAGTCTGTTCGCTGCGGCGTTCTTCAGCGTGCGTCCGGTCCAAGCTGACCGGCCAAACATCCTGTACATCATGTCGGACGATCACGCTGCCCATGCGATCTCTGCCTATGGCGGACGGTTAGCAAGTATCGCTCCTACGCCCAATCTGGATCGATTGGCAAATGAAGGCGCTCTGCTAACGAATGTGTTTTGCACGAACTCAATTTGTTCGCCTTCCCGTGCGTGCGTGCTAACCGGACAGTACAACCACATCAACGGTTCGTTTGACCTTTCAGGCCGAGTCGATCCTGGAAAACAGATGCTGGCCATCGAAATGAGACGTGCGGGATATCAAACGGCAATGATCGGCAAGTGGCACCTCAAAGCCGAACCGGCTGATTTTGATCACTATTGCGTGCTGCCGGGACAGGGGCGGTATCACGACCCCATCTTCCGTGTGCGTGGCGACAAACCTTGGGGCAAGAACACAATTGAATTCAAAGGTAAACATGTTACCGATGCGATCACTGATCTGACGCTGGAGTGGCTTCAAGCGGGACGAGATCAAAACAAGCCATTCTTTTTGATGCATCACTACAAGGCACCGCACGATTACTTTGACAACGCGCCTCGCTATGAATCTTACCTTGCCGACGTTGACATTCCAGAACCCGAAACACTGTGGAATCGTGACCCAAAGTTCGGTTCGCTGGCAACCCGTGGTGCCGATGATGAGCTGCTTCCTCATGTTGGTACCTCGATCGGGAACCGAAATCCGCGGCGTTCCTATCTACGCGACCTACCGGATCTCTATCCAGATGAGTTCCCAAAAAACTATGATCCGGCTGACTACAGCGACGAACAGAACACTCGATTCGCGTACAACGCCTACCTAAAGAAGTTCCTTCGCTGTGTCAAAGGAATCGACGATAACTTAGGACGGATCCTGGAGTACCTCGAATCCACGGGGCAACTTGACAACACCTTGATCGTCTACACCGCCGATCAAGGATTCATGCTCGGCGAGCACGACTATCAAGATAAACGCTGGATGTACGAAGAGTCACAACGGATGCCATTCTTGGTTCGCTATCCAAAGTCGATCGAAGCTGGCGGTCGGTTCGATACTATCATCGAAAATGTTGACTTCGCTCCCACCCTGCTCGACTTCGCTTCCGCCGAAATCCCTAATACGGTCCAAGGTCGTTCGTTTCGGTCGCTACTTGAAACCGGCGATGAACCAGACGCTTGGAAACAAGCTGCCTATTATCGCTATTGGATGCACATGGCTCACCATGACAATCCAGCACACCTCGGACTTCGTACCAAGACTCACAAACTGATCTACTTCTACGGTTGCAATTACGACGGTGGCTACCAGACACCGCCGGGTTGGGAGCTCTATGACCTCGTCAACGACCCTCACGAGACCAAAAACCTGATTGATGACCCAGGGAATGCTGAATTAGTTTTGCGGCTCAAACAGCAGCTCGCCGAGATGCGACGACAAATCGGTGACGACGGCAGTCATCACCCCAAGAGTGAAGCGATCGTCCAAGAATTCTGGGACTTCGATGAAGAAGACCGAGAAAAAGCCGTACAACTTTCGCGTCGTTATCTCCAACAGCGTCTCCAAGAACTCGACAAAGATCAGCGATCGCCGCGAACTTGGACCGGCAAGTAAACAGCGACCGCAATCAAAAGCACCTCGAAATAGCGAATCGTATTTTTCTTAGTTAGAGGTCGTCATAGATCAACGGTGAGGGCAGCACGTCTTCTTAGAACGCACCGCCACCGAGCGCTTGGTAAGCGTTGACGATTGCCGACAATTGCTCTTGCTTGGTTTCAACAATTTCCATCCGTGCTTCCATCAATTCTCGTTGTGCCAGAAGTACCTCGACGTACTCGGCTCGCGCGTTCTGGAACAACTTATTGGCCGCATCAACGGAGGCTTCCAGTGCAGTTAGTTGTGACTTTTTTAACTCGAGACTTTGCCGGATATTCTCAACCTTGGTGATCTCATTGACCACTTCGATGTGGGCTTCTAAAACGGTTTGCTGATAGTCGTAGATTGCTTGAAGCTGCGCCGAATTGGCGCTGCAGTAGTCCGCTTGGATTGCCCGTTTGTTGATTAGGGGACCGACCAGTTCTCCCGCTAATCCATAGACCAATGATTCAGGTGTTCGAAATAGGTACCCCGTACTGAACGCATTCCAACCCAATCCAGCGGTCAGACTGAGCGACGGATAAAACCTAGCCCGCGCTACACGGACGTCTAGACCTGCCGCGGCAACGCGCCGCTCTGCCTCACGAATATCTGGGCGGTGGAGTAGTAGTTCACTCGGTACACCCGCTTCCAACGTCGTCAGGTTTAAATCGATGAAGTCTGTTTGGCTTCGCCCGACTTGTTGCGGGTAGCGTCCGGCGAGAAAATTGATGCGGTTTTCGGTTTCGACAATCTCTTGTTGAATCAATGATCGTTCGCTGAGATTTTTCTGTACCTCCGCTCGGAAGCGTTGGACGGCAAGCTCGGTCCCTCGTCCGGCATCCTTTTTCGCTTGAGCAATACGCAAGCTTTGTTGCTGGATGTCGACCGTCGCATCAAGGATCTCGATTTGTTTATCGAGTGCCAATAAGCGGTAGTAATCTTCCGCAACATCAGCGACGACGCGGGTGAGGATATAGTTCCTACCTTGCGCGGTAGCCAAGTATCGGAGTGCAGCGGCGCGTTGGGAATTTCGCAGTTGATGCCAGATATCAAGTTCCCAGGAAACGTTGGCCCCGACACCAAAATCACCCAGGGGATCGGGAAAGCCTCGACCGGGAGCGACTTCAAGTTGATGTTCGACAGCACCTTCACGCGTGTGTCTGCCGGGTTTCTCGAATCCAGCCCCCGCACCGAGAGTGACGAAAGGACGATATTCTCCGCTGCGAGCGTAGGTTTCGTTGGAGGCGATTCGAATCTCTTCTGACAAGATCTTTAGATGCTGATTTCCCTCGATTGTTTCGACGATCAGACTCAGCAAATATGGATCGCTGTAGAATGCCGCGTGCGGCAGCTGGGCCGAGTTCGCTACGGGGTCAAAATTGATGGCTGGCTCGGTCATGCCAACTTCGGTATCGATCAAGCCGGCAACCTGATCACTCGCACTCTTGATTGCTTCCGGCGAATCTGACTCTAGTACCGAGTTATCGTTTTGAGGAATTTCGGTCCCAGTGTTTTGGGAAAAGCTTGCCTTTCGGACCAATCCGGCAATCGAAGAACGTTCAACCGAATCTGGAGCTAGTTTGTGGGTGACTTCCGGCGTTCTGTCGGAAGGAATGCCTTTTCCAAACGCCGCGCCATTGTTCCATTGGTAGATTTCTGGCATTGCCGGTCCTTCCGCCGGACCTCGCAGGCATGGTATGCCACATCCGGCTACGACGGAAAGCATTGCACCTAGGGCAGCGAAAAGTCCGGTTCGCGCGTGACCGTTCGGTACTGACAAGCGTCGTCTCATATTCATGATCCATCCTTGGTTTTGATCGCCGTCGTCGCGTCATGCGGACGATCTTTGCTTTCACGATTGAAACAAGAGCTATGCTGATGCAGAAACGATGGCGATGGCAGTCAACCATCATTCACTTCGCAATCAGTTACACCGGGATTCGCAATCGGATACACCGGGAAACGTGACGGGAAGAAGCTCCGAACCGCAAAAATTTTCACACGAGTCGTGGCCGGCTCCCGATTGTTTGCCGCCGCTCTCTCAATCGACTTAGAACAGGGCTGTTGACCAGAGAGCATTACCTGCAGCCCTTTTTCTGCCAACATTTGCAGATAGATTTTAAGACTCGGACCGATTCTGCGCGTTGCTCAATTACCGGTCACCCTCAAAAAAAGCAGCGACGGTGTGTGGTCCCGTGTTGGGGTAGCAGCTGTCCTGGGTTTGGATCAGTGAATGCGCCCACAGTTCGGGCACGCCACTTTCGGGCGCCGCGAGGATTTCTCGACGACGGCTGATGAAGACGTCCGAGTAGCGTTTTGTGATGCGGAAATCGTGGTCGAAGGCCTATTCATGATCTCGGGACGCGAAACAATGCCTGACGCGTTGCCTGGTCTGGTACTACGGTTATTGGCGAGCATCTTGATCGGCGACGATAGATGAGCGGTCTTGATGATTGGGTAGCGATTTGGGTTGATGAGAGCCCGGCCACTACCACCACGGCCGACGAACACCATGTAGCGTTCGCCGTCACGTCCGATTGCGATCCCTGCGCCTCCGTATTGAAAGTCACATTCTGTCGCACACGTCAGCCAACCCCATGACGCAGTCGCTTCGCCGCAACCTTCCGTCCAGCCGGCTGGGACAGATGGTCCCTGATGCCCGTTCTTCAGACCACGCGCCGCGCGGTACTCTGCCTTTTTCTGAGCGAACGCCGTCATCGCGGGATCCTCGGCTATTTGAGGAAGTCCTGCACCTCGGCGCCATGCGTTTACTTCGTCAAATGCGCCGCCGAAAACGAACGTTGATGTCGCGAAAAGCAATCCAAATAGTAGCGTTAGACGTGCCGTCATCAAACCAATCCCTTATAAGTCTGAGGTTACTCGTTATCCAAAAGTAACGGCGTCGACTGCACCGCTTCAAAGATAAAACTTTCGGAATGTCTGTCGAGCACCCTATCGTCGATTCCAATGATCGAAAACCCAGCTCCAGAACTGGGGTGATCCAGGCATAACGAGTGATCGACAAGCGAACCCGCCTCGAAATGGGGACGACGAACCGGACGTGCAGTTCGACAAACGGAGCGCTACTCGCCCTTACGCAAATGCGGCTCCTCGTCAGCAAAGTCAATCAGGTCCAAAAAAATGTGTTCGGCCAATTTGAAACCTGCAGTTCACCGTGCGCGTTTCGCCGCCTTTCGGTTGCCGTAGCGGGGATTGAAAGGGACCTTCAACGATCGCAGTATGAAGTCGAGGTGCAGAAGATAGGTTATCGTTCTAGGCAACGGTCGATCATGTCACTCGTAATGCCACTTGAAAGTTCGCTGCCCGAGTGGTCGTCTCGACGCAAAACATGCGGGGACGCGATTGGCTGAACAGTGAAGGACACTTCTTTTCCAAACGCGGATTTTTCTCAATTAGCCTTCGAGTAATAGGCCGGGGGGCATGACCGGCACAGTTACGTTGCGATCAACGAATCGAACGCTGTCGGCTGATGAACCGAACCCGTATCTTCAATCGGAACGAAGCACTCGGTTTCCAAAGGCCGCATTAGGCGATCAATTGGGTTCACTCACGAGCTTGTCGTTGCTGGAACAAGTCAAAGCCGAGACTCGTTTCGGCACGTGTTTCTAGATAGGGTCGATCGTAAGCTCGCCCTTTGTCGTAAAAGTTCTCAATCTCCCATACTTTCGTCCCATCCTTTGTTACCTCAATTTGTCGTGACGTCATTCGAGCGAACGATCCTTGCCAAACGAGGTCACCGCCTGATTCAATTGCTTCAAGACGCAGCAGTAACTCGGGATCGTTGCTGATGACGTACGCAAAAATAGCTCCATCGGAGATTCCTTTGTCACTGTCGCTATATCGGTAAAGCGGTTGCGGAAGCAGACGTAAATCCGTTGCCTCGCCGCTCCGCCGATCAAAACAACGCGCATCGAATTGTCTCGCCAAAGCACGCATCTGGACCAAACGGTGCGAAGCTTGCGACGCAGGTGCTGGCGCACCGGTGATAGAGAGCGGCTCGCAATTCCATCGATCCGGTCGCCACGTCAAACGGCCCTGACGCCGACATTCGAGGGTTTTCTCTGTAAACGACGAAAACTCCAGTCCGACGCTGTTGTTAGGACGACGAATTGAAAATGAGCAAGCTGCGAGCGGGCGTTTTCCATCCAGCCAAAGAAATGTCGATCCATGCGTGCTACCAAGCTCCTTTGTTGGGTTGCTATAGAACAGCAACGCATCTTCGGTGAACGCGAGTGGTGTCTCCATTGACTCGACCGTCAACGTGTATTGCTTCGCGAGATCACCGAGGTAGGCGCGCCGCAACTGTGTTTCTGCCTTCTGTTCCGATGTCGTTTCCGTTTCTTGACTTCGCACCGTCGATACCGAGAACGCCATCGAAAGTAGGAGGGCAAGGGTTTCAAGTCGCACGTATCTCTTCATAACGAACACTCCATCATCGAAAGCATCTGGGGACTAGAAACTATTGAATACCGTTAGCCGATTGGCGTTAAGCAGTTGGACACGAATGATTCGGCTTAGGTCATTTCACTCTCCCACCGAAAGAACCGGGCTTTCAGGTCCGGAGAGGGCACCCTTTCCGGCCGTCTGCACGTCCGACTCTCTTGCAAGCGGGATAGTGTTATCCAGATGCTTAAGCCCCAAGACTCGTGTTTACCGGCTTAACACCAATTGTTACCGGAAACCTTGGCTAGCGCCGTTCGGCTAATGACGAATTTGAACTAGAAAAACGTTAGCGTTCTACAGAAACAACACAGGACAGGCGGGAGTCAATTGTTTGCTGACCGTCCTCGCTTTTTGTAGACCAACTTCATAAACGGCGATTCATCACCGCCTTCAGGTGTGATGTACATCATTGTCACGCGTTGCCCGTCCTCGTAAACCGTGGTCATCCTGTGTTTCGCAGGATTGCCATCCATGCCTGGAGCCATTCCAGTAAGCGTCAACGTCTTCTTTTCCTTGTCGTAGTCACCTTTCAAGTGCATCATGCCAGGGCTTAAAGAGTCGATCCAAGTTCCAACGTATTGCTTCGTTTTGTCATCATAGCCGGTGCTTCCGCGGCCTTTAAATTTTTGCCCAAGCATTTCACCCTCAAAGCTGGTAATCAACCAGAAATCGCCGAGCATTTCATTCGTTTCCGTGCCTTTCGTCACCACCGGGGCCCCGGTAAAGAAACTGGTAATTTCGACATCCCACTCCCCAATATCTTCTTTGAAAATATCGTATTCTGGGCCTGCGGTAGGAAACTGTGCGAGTGACTGAGAATCCAAGATTCCGAGTTGTAGCAATGCGATTCCGAGAACGAACGTGTAGAGTTGACGTGAAAGATTCATCTGATCCCTGTGTCGCTGTGAAACGATAATTGAAGTGGCTGCTCGATCGTCTCGCCGTCACCGGTCTTGCGTCTGATGGCAGCACCATGCCGATCCATTGTACGCTTTGTATGGTGAGCGAAACTAGCGACTCATCGAACAGAAAAGTTTCCCAGGTTTCTTTGCATTTTTGTCACCGTAGTCCTTCGGAAATCGATCTGCGGTACAAATTGCTCATCTCCTGAGCGCAGCGTTTAGAGAAAATACGCCTACTAACCGTCACGTCGAAAATTGCTGAGGATGCAAATGCCCACTCGTTTCACAATCTTTCTTTTCGGGTTCGCGTCGCTTTTCAACCTTCAATCTTCATTGAATGCTCAGGAGAATTCGCCGAAAGATCAGCCAATCTTCGAATGCGACTTCGATAGCGAGCAGTGGTGGCGAGCTTGGGGCCTACGGCAGCCTCCGAAGAGAGTCGCGGTCGTTGACTCTGATGATCGACTAGGGTTCAAACCGCATCTTGGTCGCGCTCTGCGAATTCGAGTCGATGAGGGTGGGCATTACGGAGTCAGTTTGGAATACCGTTTTGCGAAGCAGTTGGGGTCCGAGCCGGAAGAAATTTACTTCCGCTATTATTTGCGCTTAGCATCCGATTGGAGTCCGAAGTACGGCGGGAAATTTCCGGGCATCGGAGGAACCTACGGACGTGCAGGTTGGGGAGGACGGAAGGTAGACGGGACGGATGGCTGGTCGGCAAGGGGGCTGTTCGGAGGGCTGAAAGGCGGAAAGACACCGATCGGTTATTACTGCTATCATGCTGACATGCCGGGAAAGTACGGCGAGAATTGGTATTGGGACCGTGGCGGATTCCCGGGCTTGGAAAGAAATCGCTGGTACTGTATCGAACAGTACGTCAAGCTGAACACGCCGGGCATGAATGATGGTGTGCTACGGGCTTGGGTCGACGACCAACTTGTTTACGAAAAGGCTGACGTCCGTATGCGCCAAGTTGACGAGCTAAAAATCGAAACCATTTGGATCAATGTCTATTACGGCGGAAGCTGGACTGCACCGGCCGATTATCATCTCTTCATTGATGACGTCGCGATTGGCAAAACGCGGATCGGAACATCAACGAATTTCCGGTAGTAGCGGATCGGATTTTTTGCTCGAACCCAACTACTGTGTTCAAGTCGCTGGATTCGTATCTTGTTGCGCCGGAAGAATTGAGTTCGCGACAGCAACTGTTCACGCAGGACTATTGGTCATCGCGCTCTAAGCAGTTGAACACGAATGATTCGGCCTAAGTCATTTCACATCCCCGCAAGCGTGGATGTGTTATCGAGATGCTTCAACCCCAAGAATCGTGTTTACCTGTCTAGAGGACACCGCGATCATTTGGCTGGCGAGACCTGATGAATATGCACGTCTTGTTGTGGGTATGGAATCGAAATTCCGGCTTCATCAAACCGCTTTTTAACCGCTCGGGTGACATCGGTTTTTACCTTCCACCAATCACTGGTCTTCGCCCATGGTCGGCAAACGATGTTGACCGATGAATCGGCGAGTGCATGCGTGACGACGACGGGCTCGGGATCGCTGAGCACCAATTCGTGATTGACAACGATGTCTTTGATAATTGCTTCGGCTTCTTCGAAATCGTCGTCGTAGCCGATTCCAAATTCTAAATCCACGCGTCGGTTTTCGTTCGCGGTGATGTTGGTGATTACGTTGTTCCAGATCTCATTGTTAGGGACGTAAATCGTTTGGTTGTCAAACGTTCGAAAACGCGTCGAGACTAAATTCATCTGGTCGATCGTTCCTGTGATTCCACCGGCGCTAACGACGTGGCCGACATCGAAGGGGCGGTTAATCAAGATCATCAATCCGGAAGCGAAATTACTGAGCGTGCCTTGCAAGGCCAGACCGATGACAAGCCCGGTCGCACCGATCGCAGCAACGATTGGTGTGATATCAATCTCTAAGGCCGTTAAGGCAACCGCAAATCCGATCGCAAAGACCACATTCTTGATCGTCTGTGAGATCAAACGCTCGGCCAATTGTGACAATCGAATTTTCCGATCGAGCAACCAATTGACGATCCGAGCGACGATTTTGGCAACGATCCACGTGATTAAAAGGATGGTGAAGAACCGAACCATATTCCACGCCCAGCGTTGCCCGCCTTCCTTGGAACGCAGCCAACCGACAACGCCGCTCCAAGCCGATGTGACATCGGTGGTATCGAGTTCGATTCCCGAGATCGCATAGATGTAATCACGGTACTCTTTGACTTCTCCGCCCTTTAGCTCAAGCGAAGCGAGTACCACAGTTAATCGATCTGCCAATGCCGTTCGCTCGCTTTGTAGAGTCGTAACGCTTTTCAGTAACTGATCTCGCACGGTTTTGACATTCGTGCTTGGTACCGCTGTTTCGGAATTCGTTGAGGCAGCTTCGTCGCTGTCCTCAATGGGAACCGATTCTGGGCTTGGGTTTTCTGTAGCAGCGTCGTCTGTTGACGCGTTTTCGGTATTGCCGCCTTCGGCGGAGACGACTTCATCGGTTTTCAGCGTGGTATCTACGCTCACTTCCTTTTGGGCTTGCTCGACTTTCTTAGACGCAAGGTCAACGATCGACTCGGCTTGGCGCACTTGCTCCTCGGCCACCGATTGGTCTTTAGTACCAAGCGCTTCGGTGACTTTCTTGGCACCAAGTCGGGCGGCTGAAACCTGTGCCGCTTTCGCGCGAAGCAGTTTAAACCAGGCGTCCGCTTCGACTTGCAGTTCACCTTTGGTGAGAGGGCGTACAAGAATTTGTAATTTATCGACGGCAATCCATGGATCGGTGGTGGTCATTGCCACATAGGCATCGCCTTCGCCAGCGGTTTCCGAAGTTTCGTTCTCCTGAGATCGAGCGACCGAGGGCGAAAGGAGAAGGGCGAAGGTGAAGATGGCCCCCGCAAGAAGGCTGGATGGCAAAAGTCTCATACGATTAGATCCGTCTCGGGCAATAGGCTGAAATGAACGTGTCCGATCGGAATGTATTTTACTGGCGTCACCACGTTTGGCGAAGTGTGAGAGATGGCGAGGGAGTCTGATTGTCGCGGGAGGCTCGGCGAAATCAGTGGAGCGAATCTCAGTGACAGAACGTGAAGGCTCTAGTAGCCGGTAGAACTAAACCGGACCGGCAAGGTGCTCGCCGCCGCTGAAAAGCCAAGCGGCGGACCTCAGTTTGCGACCGCACGTGATGGATTTAGCAGAACACACCACCGCCATCTGGTTTCCCAAACAGCCGTTCACCAACGCAAACACTTTTCCGAGCAGACCATCAGTCTATGGAAGCTTGTGAAAGGTTCTCATTCATCCAGCATCAATCACGCCCCTGGGTGAATCATTTCTACAACGATTGGATATTCCAGATCTGAAATCGATCGTGCCGATCCTGTTTCGCCAAAATTTAGTAAGACGCGACAACCGTAGCACGCATCGTTCGCCCATGAGCTGAGATGCATGGGTCTACGGTGAGGTTCTCGCCACCGATCGACAACGCCTTAGCGAGAAGACTTTGCCCAAGCATAATTCTTTCTTATTTGCCGAATTCGGGCTTTCACCGAGGCAGCTTCGGTCGTCTCGGCTTGATCAAGAAGTTGGCACGTTGGTTCACGAAGCGATTTTCGAGTCTCCGCGGTTGCCGCGATCACGCTATACGTCCATGCACGGACAAACTTGTTTTCATGTCGCTGCAAAGCCTCTAGTGGCTTTTGCAATGTTCGGCAAACGGCAGCCGGGAGGCGATGCGTCGAGAGTAGTTGCAGCAGGTGAAGTTTCGCCTCCCAGTGATCCACCTTTTTAAGCAGCTTCGCCAATGCGGTTATCTGACCTTCGATCAATGGCTCTTGCTGATCGTTCCATCTCTTCAGGATCCAAGTTGCGCCGGATTGCATTTTCGGATCATGCTCTTCCGCTGCCGCAATCAAGTCTTCAATGGTCGCGTCGTTTCGGTCAAGTCGATCGTCGAGCCGCTCCAGCGATTGCGTGGATTTTCCGTCAAATTCCTTTAGACCAGCGAATAGCGTCATGGGTGAAGGCAGAAGGCAGAAGGCAGAAGGCAGAAGGCAGAAGGCAGAAGGCAGAAGGCAGGGTGCGGTGAATGTCGGGTTTGCGAGGCTTTGCGTCGGAACGTCCATCGACATTGCAACACATCACCAGTTTACGCTGTGTGATGTATGCCGTGTGAGTCGAAACTGCGGTGCTGGGACTCGCCACAAGTCAGATTTCCGGAGAAGGTCCGGAACCGCTCCTGAATGATTTTGCTGTAAGAGCAGGAAGTCCCGCCGGTAAACTTGGTTGGGAAACGAAGCTCAGATTCCAACGTGTGAAAACATCTGCCAAAGACCGCCGCCATGCCGATTCCATCGCGATTCCAGCCCGTACATCTTTCAGCCGAGCAGTGGTTGAATCAATCCGATCCGCCACGTGGGGTTCAAGAAGGAAAGCCATTTGGAACAAACTGTGTCGTGATTCGGTATAGTACCGATGTGGTGGGGGAGGGTCCGAAACTGCATGTGCATCCGTACGACGAGCTTTTCCATATTGTCCAGGGACGCGCTGAATTTACAGTCGGCGAGGAAACGTTTGTCGCCGAGGAAGGGGCACTGGTTATCGGTCCGGCAAATTTGCCACATGCCTACAAGAATCTTGGGCCGGGACGTTTGGACTCGGTCGATATCCACTTGAACGACGAATGGATTCAGTACGATCTTCCCAGCGATTGAAACGATATGTCGGTGCCTTGATTTCCAGAAAAGCCGGCCTGATCGCGACTATTATCGTCTTGGTCGGTGTATGGACTTCGTGGGGAATTGGCAGTCGATTGGTCGCTCCGGCTCGACAGGTGATTGGTCAACCACCAATTGAATTCGAAGCGTCGACGATCGAATTTGAAAGTGATTCTGGCGCGCTCATCCGAGGTTGGCATCTGCGACCAGCGAATTCACAAGGTATCATCGTACTCCTACATGGGATACGCAGTTCGCGGCGAATGATGCTCGATCGTGCCCGAATGCTCTATGAAGCAGGCTTTGCATCTCTTCTGATTGACTTGCAATCGCACGGCGAAAGTTCTGGAGAGGCAATCACGTTTGGTGCCCGTGAACGGTTTGATGCGACGGCCGCGGTAAGGATCGCAAAACAGATCCA
The DNA here is from genome assembly GCF_008312935.1 of Roseiconus lacunae. Taxonomy (NCBI): domain Bacteria; kingdom Pseudomonadati; phylum Planctomycetota; class Planctomycetia; order Pirellulales; family Pirellulaceae; genus Roseiconus; species Roseiconus lacunae. Next base: position 142,152 of record NZ_VSZO01000005.1, read on the forward strand.
CCCGGGGCAACCGATCGGAGTGATCGGTGTATCACTTGGCGGTGCGTCGGCGATTCTCGCGTCGCCGCTGGTCGTCGATGCGATGGTGGTCGAATCGGTGTACGGAGATATTCGCAGGGCGGTGCACAATCGCGTTGAAGCAAGGCTGGGGCCGTTGTCTCCTTTGGCATCGTCAGTCTTGCTCTATCAATTGCGATATCGATTGGGGATCGACCCAAGCGAACTTCGGCCGATCGATCGCATTGCAAAGGTTGGTTGCCCGGTCATGGTAATCTCGGGATCGGATGACATTCATACGACGGCTGACGAAACACGAGCACTCTTTGCCGCGGCTAATGAACCTAAATCACTGTGGTTGGTCGAAGGGGCGACGCATGTCGATTTGTATAAAGCCGAGCCACACGAATATCGCGAACGCGTGCTTGAGTTCCTTTTTCGTTCAATGGAAAAGCCTGCGCGATGAACGGTTCAACACGTTCGGTGCAGACTGGTCATGTCCGTCGCAAGCCACAAGAATTTCGCCAACGGTCATTGTGAATCGGACTCGGTTTCGTTCGGCTTGAGATTTGAAAGAAGAAATTGTTTGACCATCGCATTGATCTCAGGTTTGCCAAATTCAGGGCCGCCGTGACCTGCGCCAGCGATCAGATGCAATCGATGCGGAACTTTGGCGTTGCTTAACGCCTCTGCGAGAGCTTCGCTTTGATTGGCGGGAACCGTTTTGTCCTTGGTGCCGTGGATGATCAAGAACGGAGGATCCTCGTCATCAATGTAAGTGATCGGATTGACGCGTTTGATGCCCGCAGGATTCGCGAGGACTTCGCCTCCACCGAGAAGTTTAGATTCGGGTGACCCGTCGAGATTGTGACGTTCGTAGCCTTCGGTGGTAACAAATCGTTTGAAATCAGTAGGGCCGAAAAAGTTGACGACCGCCTGGACCTCGCTTGACTGGTCGAGCCAACCGCCGTCGCCTTCGAGATCTTTGTTGCCGCCGGAGGTGCCTAGAAGGGCGACGAGGTGACCTCCTGCAGAACTGCCGCCGACCGCAATTCGCTTGGGATCGAGGTTGTACTTTTCTGCGTGAGCTCGCAGGAACCGAATCGCGCACTTGCAATCTTCGATCTGGGCAGGGAAGGGCGCTTCGCCAGTGAGTCGATATTCGATCGTCGCTCCAACGAAACCTTCCCGGACTAATGGAACGACCTTGCCAACGCCCCCTTCTTTGGTACCGCCCTGCCAGCCGCCGCCGTGAATCCAGACGTAGACGGGTCTTGGCTGGTCACTCTCTTTTTTGGGGACGACGATATGCAACTTTAGATCGCGTCCGCCACCGGTTCCGTAGACGACATCGCGGTGGACGGTAACGTCTTGGGGGCCTCGCGCGTTATTGCCTTGGCGGCCATTACTTCGGCCCGCTCTGTCAGGACTTTGGCCGTTTTGACGCAGCGCGAGGAATTCGTCGCGGGTTACCGCACCGTCATTGTCGCGGTCGAGGCGTTCGAATAGTCGCGCGGGGCCTTTGAACTCCTGCTGGCTGATCTTGCCATCAGAATTTTTGTCCTCGCGTTTGAGCACTTGGTCGAACGACGGCCGTCGGATTTGTTGTTGGGCGAGCACCGGGACAGCGACACAACCGCTAAGCCCAAGAGTTAACCAGCCAATCAAATGGCGGCAGGAACGGAAAGCTGGCATGGTGATTCTGTTGAAAACGGATTCGTGAAAGGTTGTTGTGCTACGCTGGGAAACGAAAGGTTTAACCACCACAGCGCCGGAAAGTTCCGTATTCGGAGTTCGAACGCTCAGATTCGTATGTCCCAGTCGTGCGGTAAACGGCCTCTATCGACTGACCACGACGACATGATTCCAGTACGCCCATTCGTTGTTCCAGTCGTTCGCTCGGTTCTCCAACATCAGTCGGATTTCCTGGCCAGCATAGGACGTTAAATCCACATTGATGTCCAGCCATTCGTTCGCCCCTACGGTGTCAGGACCGACCACGGTTTTTTTGAGTACCTGATCATTGACAACGACCCGCAATTCCCAATCGCCGTGGGGGTGATGGCTGACTCGCATCTTAAGTTGCGTTTGTTTGTCAGCAGGGATCTTAAAATCTCGGATTAATCGGCATGGCCGCTTTCGACTTTCTGGGTGTGTTTGCATCGCGGTTTGGTTGCGAAAACTGCTGTGATAAACTATGCCGCCTTCGCCGACATGACGTGCGTCAAACTTGGGAGCGACCTTGGCCACAACGGCTTGCCAGTCTTCGCCGACGCTGGCAACTCGGTCGCCCGTGGCAAGTCGCCGGGCGACGAATTCTTGAATCTTGGGTAACCGGCAATCGATCGCAAGTTGCAGCGACTTCTGGGGCCACAGTGGGACCATCGGTTCAAGCGCGAACCAATACATTCGTTCCAAATTTGGATCGTCGGTATCGTCGGTATGTTGAGTCAAAGCGTGTAACAAATCCCAACGATCTTCGAACGGAAAACGCGTGACCGCCGATGCGAGAAACAAACGCACGACTGGCGAGGAGTCCTCATTCGCCAATCGCAGAAAACGTTGCATCACATCGTTATCGACAGGGCTCTCTGCCGACGTCGCGGCATGCAGGAAGAACGCGTCGACGGCGCTCCGGTCGCAAAGAAAACGAACCGACCACGCTCGTACGTACTCGTCGTCATGCCCGAGCAATTCGACAAGGTCGCTTCGATTGATCGTTTGGGTCAGGTATTGGGCCCATAGCGCACGCAGCCGATACTTTGATGAGTCGGCTGACCGAAACTGTTCGGCCAAGGCATGAGCGACCGCAACGCGATCCAGCGTTCCGTTGACCGAGCGGTGGTGCAGCAATACGCGAGCCTGTCGGACGTACCAATCGTTGGGATGGGACTGCAAATCGGCAAGCTGTCGGTCGGAGAGAGCGGGCAGGTTCGGGCGTTCGATCGGTTTCGCGTCTTCAGGCATGATGCGATAAACACGACCGCTTTCGGGAAAATTGATGGCGTTACCACAGACGTCAGTGTCGTGCCAATCGAGTAAATAGACACCGCCTTCGGGACCGATTTCAACGCTGAAGCCCACCCACGCGAGATCGTTCGTTGGCATAAAGTCATCGCCATGTTTTCCGACGAAACTTGAACCACGACGTTCCATCACATCTGTCAGGACGGCGTGTTCGTGGATATTGCACATGAACAAACGGTCGTGGTATTCGGAGGGGAACGCATCGGCAAGATAAAACCGGGCGCCACCATGAGCGGACAGATGAGTATGATCGCGAATGGTTTTAATGTCGTCGTAGACGTAGGGGTTAATGTGCGGACGACTTTGCTTGTGATAGACACCACCTTGGACGATATGAAACAGGTGAGGAATCACGCAGCAGGTTGCGAAACCCTGGCCATGCCGATCGAAATCAAATCCCCAAGGGTTCGATAGCCCTCGGGCATACACCTCATACTTTTTCGTGACCGGGTGAAATCGCCAGATTCCTCCGTCGATGAATTGTCGTTGCGAATCGTCGCACCCCGGTTTGCCCACTTGAGATTGGGTGAACACTCCGTGGCATCCATACAACCAGCCATCGGGACCCCAGATAAAACTATTCAGCGTCTCGTGTCGGTCATTGATTCCCCAGCCATCGAGAAGGATTTCGCCAGGCCCGTCGGGCACGTCATCGCCGTCGGCGTCTGGGATGAAAACCAGGTTGGGGGGCGAACCGAGGTAGACGCCTCCAAAACCGACGGCGATCCCCGAAGTAAACGTCAGATCGTCTTTGAACGTTTTTCGTTTGTCGAAAACACCGTCGCTATCGGTGTCTTCCAAAATCTGAATGCGACTAACTTTCTCGTCGGTGTGTTCGCGACGTGTTCGATAATTCAGGTTTTCGACGACCCACAACCGTCCGCGCGGGTCGAAGCAGAATGCGATCGGTTCGGCCAGCGTCGGTTCAGAGGCGAAGATTGAAACTTCAAATCCTTCCGGGACCGACATCGCATCAACGGCTTGTCGAGGCGATAGGAACGGCGCGTCGCTGGTTCGATGTTGTTTCTTCGGCAATCGTTGCTGCGCGTTTGCGGTCGGTGCAACGAGAGAAGTCGCGAATACGATCATCAGCAGGGAGTAAGATGAAAACTTCATCGTTGGAGCTCCACTTGCGAGCGGGTTTGCATGTACTTGAACAGGTCAAGGAGGTCTTGGGGGGGAAGCTGGTCGAGCTGACCATCGGGCATCATCGATTTCTCAGAAACCTTCCGAGCTTCGATGTCATCTTTGGCAATCACCAGCCGTGGTCGATCGACCGTTTTCAAAACGACTCGCTGCGAGTCTTCTTCGGCGAGCACACCGGTCAGGACTCGTCCGTCGGTTGTTTGAACAATCTGTGTCCGATAGCCTTCCGGCACGTCGGCACTCGGTGCGACGCTGTTGAGCAAGAAGTAGTCGAGGTTGGCTCGGTTGGAGCCGGTGAGGTCAGGACCAACCTTGCCGCCTTCGCCGTACATTTGGTGGCAGGCACCACAAGTTTTCGTAAACACCGATCGGCCGCGCCCGGCATCGGCGGACTGCAGTGCTTTGTCATTAACGATGGACTTGTAACGGGCGATCGTTTCGGCGACGTTGACGTTTAGCGATTCGATTGTCCCATAGGCTTCGATAAACGTGTCGCCGACGAGATCTTGCATGGAACGGGCGACATAGCTGGGCACGTCCGCCTTTTTAACCGTACCATCGTTGAGCCACGCGACCATCTGGTTCGCATAGTCGGTTCTTGTTGCCAAGGTCTCTAGGATCGCGCGTCGTAGGCGAAGATCGGCGGTGGGAAAAAGCGTTTTCATCAACGCCGGGCCGGCGGCAGAACCGGCGACGGAGTAGGCCCGAACGGCATCGATTTGAAGTTGTGGGTCGTCGATCAAGGGTTCGAGTTCGGCGGCCAAGTCTTCATAACGCTGTGCGACGAGTGCGGCCAAGGCGGATCGCCGGTTATTGATCGGCGCATTGCGATTACGAAGTACCGCGATCGCATTGGCCGTCGCTTCGGCATCTCCAAAGATCTGCGACAGTTGTTCGATTGTCGTTCGAAGTTCGCGATCACCTTCGTTTTTCAGCGTCTGCCGGAGCGAATTCCATCCGTTAGGCGGTGGAACATTTCGGCGGCCTTCGAGTCCTCGCAGCATTCCACGTAGCAAGGCTTGACGTGAGTCCACATCATCAGTCGCCGCAACCGCGTCGATGATCAGATCAAGAGGGTTGTGATCGACGGCAGAGCAGGGCAGGGGGGCGAAAAAAATTGTCATGGCAAGACCGCAGATTGCGATGGCGCGATTGGCTCGAACACCATGACAGGGGCAGGGAGGTTCACCGGGGGCGTAGAGATTTTTTGAGGTCATAGGACTCCGTAAACCCGTCGTAGCGGTTCTTTCGTTCTCAGAGATGATTTAGCAGGCTACTACTATACCCCGCCGATCGTGTTGTCGTGGGATGGTTGATCGTTCGCGGTCATATTTGACGCGTCGCTGTTTTGCTGTTGTCATCTTTCAAACATCCGTGCGATCGGAAGCGTTCGAAGACAGGCGATCAGTTACAATCGTGTTCCCAGCGGCAATCGATGGGCAACGACGGTTTGGTTTTTTCGATGGCGGTACGGAAGAGCAGGGCAGTCCGCGCGGGCGATCATCGGGTGTTCAGCAACGGTCAGAACTTGCCGTTTGGATCAGTACAATTTCAGTTGTTCCAAAGACAGAGAACGTTCCTTTGAGTATCTCCTTTCCACGATCCCGCTCGATCGCCTTGTTTTGGACGGTGGTCGCCGTCGCGGTATCGGTGTGCATGCCCGTCGCGGCACAACCTTCCAGTGCATCTCGCGGTCAAGCGAGACAAGGCTCGCGTACAATCAATCAACGCATCGTCGCGCGCTGGATTGATTCAACCCATTTTACGTTTCTCGAAGAATTGCCCGATGGCGAACGTGTCACCCGTCAGGTCGATTGCGAAAGCGGAGAAATTTCGACGCTCAATGGTCCGACCAACGGTCGGGGCGGAACTTTGGCTGGCGGCCCACTGCCAGTTTCTGAAATTTCACCGACCGATACTGAATTGACGTTTGTAAATGAAGCCGATGAGCCCGTCGAGCTGTTCTGGATCGACTTACGCGGGACACCGGTTAGCTATGGTAGTGTCGACCCGGGAACGCGACGGTCTCAGCACACCTTCAGCGGGCACGCCTGGATGGTTCGTTCGGCGGCTGGTAAAGAATCCGAACGGAAGTTTTATGGCAGTCTTGTTGCGTCGAATCGACCGATTGTTGCAAAGATCTCGAAGACATTTGAAGCTCCCGCACGTTTGACCCGTCGACCCGGACGAAACCGACCGCGAGGAGGATTTCGGGGGGCACTGTCACCTGACCAAACGATGCGATTTGCAATCGAAAATGAAGGGGAGGGCGACGACTCGATTGCCACACTGAAAGTCTGGAACGAAGGGCAGGGCAGGGGGGCCGCGAAACAGCTGCTGTCAGTCGAAGACGCAGGCCTTGCGGATTGGTCATGGTCACCCGACGGTCAATATCTCGCAGGCTGGAAAGTCTCTCGTCATCAACCTGATTTGGTCACCATGGTTGAGTCATCGCCGAAAGGCGGCGGTCGCGCAAAAGTCCATCAACACTCGTATCGCTTGCCCGGTGACCCATACGATGACTATCAACTGATGGTCGTGAAGGTCGGCGAAGGCGAATTGGTTGCCTGCGATGTGCCAGTCGTCGATTTTGGGCGTCCCAGAATTCGTTGGATGAACGAACAGACGATCGTTTTTGAGAAAGTTGACCGCGGACATCAGCGATTTCGATTGTTCGTCGTTGATGCGAACGGCGGGCGGAGCCGAACGGCGATCGATGAGTCGACCGAAACATTCATTTGGACCATGCATGGCCCCGACGTTCCCTTGGTAACCCACCTCGAAGGATCGGATGAAGTGCTCTATTCGAGTGAAGCAAGTGGATATCGACATTTGTATTTGATCGATTTGGCTGATGAGTCGCAAGCGTTCATCCATTCACCGGGAAATAGCACCGAGCAGACAAGCACGAAGCAGACAAGCACGAATACGTCGCTAGCGGTCACCCAAGGCGATTGGTTGGTGAGACGTATTCATCAAATCAACGAGCAGTCTCGGACTGTCGATCTGATTGTTGGCGGTTTCTATGCCGATCAAGATCCTTACCATCGTCATCTGATTCGAGCATCATTGGACGACGACAATCTTGTAGCGCTTACCGATGCAGATGGCGACCACTCGTTTGAGTTCTCTCCCGAAAGTGACTATGTGATCACGACATCCAGTCGGATTGATAGTCCGCCACTGCATCAATTGCGCAAGGTAAGTGACGGGGGTTTGGTTTGCGATCTTGTCCAAGCTCAACGAATCGACGATTCGGCTGACTATCACGCACCGATTCGTTTCAAAGCCAAAGGTCGCGATGGATCTACCGATATCTGGGGCAACCTCTATCTGCCCGACGATTTCGACCCTAGTCAACAGCAACACTATCCAATCATCGAAGCGATCTACGCGGGGCCCCATGATTCGCACGTTCCCATTCGTTACTTACATGAACCTCGCCATTCGGATCTGACGTCACTCGGTTTCGCCGTTGTTCAGATTGATGGGATGGGAACGGCGAACCGTTCGAAGGCATTCCACGACGTTTGCTGGCACAACCTCAAAGATGCCGGGTTCCCCGATCGTGTTCGCTGGATTCAAGCGATTGCCAAAGAACATCCGGCGCTCGATGACTCTCGCGTAGGGATCTTTGGGACTTCTGCCGGTGGACAGAACGCCTGCGGTGCATTGCTATTCCATCATGACTTTTACAAATCGGCGTATGCGTCATGTGGTTGCCACGACAACCGGATGGACAAAGCGAGTTGGAACGAGCAGTGGATGGGATATCCGGTCGGCCCTCACTATGCGGCGTCCAGTAACATCGACAATGCCGGACGGCTCGAAGGCAATCTGTTTCTTGTCGTCGGCGAGTTAGATACCAATGTTCCGCCAGAGTCGACCTATCGATTGGTCGACGCGCTGATCAAGGCCAACAAAGATTTTGATTTCTTGATGGTTCCGTCGATGGGGCATAGTGACGGTGGTCGTTACGGCAAACGCCGAATGCGAGACTTTTTCGTTCGAACCCTTCAGCCGCCAGGCGAGTAAAAATGAAAACGTGGTTATTCTTATTGTTCACGCTTGTTACTTTAGTTGGAACAGCGGAATTCAAAGCGAACGCCCAGTCGGGTAATCGCGACGAAAATGCGGCCGAGACTCAGCTAAAGCGGCAAGCGCTGCAAACGGCAAAGAAAGCCACGACGTTCTTAACGGAGAAGGTGAGCACCAATGGTGGCTACCTTTGGCGATACTCGTCTGACTTACAATTGAAGGAAGGCGAAGGAGTCGTCGAAAGTGAAACCGTTTGGGTTCAGCCTCCCGGCACGCCTGCGGTCGGCCTCGCATTTGTCGCGTTGTTTCACGCAACCGGCGATCCACAATTTCGGGACGCGGCACTCGCCGCGTCCGAAGCGTTGCGGCAAGGCCAGATGCACAGTGGTGGGTGGCAAGCATCGATCGAATTCGACCCCGAACGGCGAAAAAAGTGGGCGTACCGTGTCGAATCTCCTCATCGAAAAAAGAAAGACCAATCGAGTTTAGATGACAACAAGACGCAGTCAGCGTTGTTGTTTCTCATCCGTTTAGACGAAGCCCTGCAGTTCAAGAATGAACTCGTTCATCACACCGCCGAATACGGTTTGCGAGGTCTACTGAACAATGGGCAGTTCAAAAACGGAGGGTTCCCTCAGGTCTGGATGAATGAAAAGACCTCGGATCATCTCGCCGATCCGGTGAAAGCAAGTTATCCCGATGACTGGCCGCGGGTGTATCCTGGGCATCAGCAATACTGGCTGCGGTACACATTGAATGACCAACTGGCTAGCGACACAATGAAGGTATTGTTCGAAGCCGAGCGGATCTACCAAAAACCCGAATTCCGTGAGGCCGCCATTCGCTTGGCCGATTCACTGCTCGCCGCTCAAATGCCCGAACCGCAGCCGGCTTGGGCCCAGCAATACAACGCGGAAATGCAACCGATTTGGGCGAGGAAATTTGAGCCGCCTGCGATCACGACCAGCGAATCGTTCGGCGTGATCAATACGCTGATGGACGTCTATTTGCAGACAGGTGAGAAAAGATATTTAGCATCGATCCCCCGGGCCCTCGACTATTTGAAGACGTGTGAATTGCCCGGCGGACGAGTCGCGAGGTTCTACGAGTTAAAAACGAATCGACCACTGTACTTCGATCTGGCGTATCAATTGACATACGACGACAGTGACATGCCGACGCATTACGGGTTTCAACTAGGCAGTAAGGTCGATCAACTACGACGTCGTTATACAAAGGTGACCGAGACGGCGTCGCCACAAGGTGCGTCGCTGTTGGATTCACGACCAAAAGCGAGCGAGAGTAAGGTCCGTGCGATCATCGCCTCGCAAACAGACCACGGAATTTGGTTGAATCAGGATGGCATGCGATATCACAAAAGCAAGGAACCCGCGATCGACATGCAAGAAGTCGTTACGAATCTGCAAACGTTGGCGGCATTTCTGCGGTAACCCTTTCCATAGCTCAGCCGTTGAGTGTTCGCTAAGCCGTTGAGTGCTCGCCATGTTTAATTCGGGTGTAATCGAATTTGGCCATCTCGGGGGGGCGGCGCTAAGTCACGTTGCGCACCGATCTGAAACCAGATGCGTGTGGCACCGCAATTGGAGCTGATGCTTCGCCGCGCGGACTCATCGGTATCAATCGGCGCCGTGAAATCGTTTCCAAGGTCTTTTGGTCAGCTTGGTTTGTCTGGTGGTCGGATTTCATCGCCGCGTTAGGCTTCCGGTTTCTCCTTCGCCGCGGCTCGGGCGATACCGTTTCATCTGCATCCTTAGATTTAAGAACTCCACCATCAGCGAAAACGCCATTGCAAAGTACACGTAGCCCTTACTGATCGGCGTCCCTGTCGCTTCACTGATCAAGACAACGCTGATCAGAATTAGGAAAGAGAGTGCCAGCATTTTGATCGTCGGGTGGGTTTGTACGAAATCGCTAATTTGGTTGGCGAATGCGATCATCACTCCGACACTGATCACAACGGCCGCGACCATCACGGGGATTTGCTTGGCCATCCCGACCGCCGTGATCACCGAATCAAGTGAAAAGATGATGTCCATGAACGCGATTCGAAAGAGCACGCTTCCGACGGTAACTGATGCGGCGTTTGTCGCATCGATTGGGGTGATGCCGTCGGATGAGCCTCCGGTATCTCCCGGTAAATTACCGACTTCGGCCTCGTCTTCGCCGCCTTCAATTTTATGATGAATCTCGCGAACAGCTGTCCAAAGCAGGAACAATCCGCCCCCCATCAAGATCAGATCTTTACCACTCACCTCGTTGGCTTCGGCATGTTCGTGCAGGTACTCGGCGAGCGGTTCAAACGCGACGAAATCCGTCAGCTCAAACAGCGGGCCGACCCACTGCATCAGGTATCCGATGAACAGCAATAAAAGAATCCGCATTCCCATTGCTAGGAACAGTCCAAACCGACGGGCGAAAGATCGTTTGTCTTCGGGAAGCCGTCCGGTGATGATGGCAATGAAAACGATGTTGTCGATCCCGAGCACGATTTCCATCAGTGTCAGGGTCAACAACGCAAAGATCGCGTCACTGGTGAGCAACGAGGCAATGTCCATCACAAGTCTCTACTTGGAACGTGGTTACGAATGTAGCCAAGGTGAAGCCAGTCCGATCAATCCTAGCAGCAACAACAAGCCCAGCGTGACTCGTCGCAACCGTTCGCGACCAAGCCAATTTCCGAAGCGAAGTCCGAGCCATGTCACCAACATCAATGCCGGTAGGGTGAAAATCGCGATGAAGGCGGCCGGTAGAACTCGCTCGCCGAATTTCCACCATAGGATTGCAAGTGCCGGACCAAGGCTGATCAGATACATCGAAAACAGAAATCCACGAATCTGACGCGTCGACCAGTCATGCGCGGAAACCCAAAACACCATGGCCGGACCGCCCATTCCGATCAAACCCTGGCAAAAGCCGGAAAGTGGGAACGCGAGCCACGCCCAGAATACCGAAATCGATGGCTTCGGATGAGGCCGGTACAAGATGATCGCGATCGTTGCGATCAGAACCGCCCCGCCGACAAGTTGCCGGATACGGTCGATGGAGAATGTGTTTTCAATCATGACCAACACTCCGATGCCAATCGGAAAGAAAACGATCCTGCCGATTCCCGGCCAAAGAAGCTGCTTGGGGCGAATCGAGTCACGCAGCGAATAAACGCCCATGACGTTTTGTGGAACGGTGGCTACCAACAGCGCCATACTGGCTTCTGGGATGGTGTAGCCCAGCCAGAGTAGCATGGGGACGATTAACAAACCCGCCGCGAATCCAGCCGCCGATTGAACGAAGATGCCGACCGACAAGACCGCGGCGATCCCTAGAAGGCTGGGCAGGTCAGGCATCCGACCTACCAAAGGTGTGGCGTCTGGCGACGAAGCGTTGAAACTCGATCACGGGTGGGATTCTGAATCCGGTTTTGATTCGGCAGCAGGGGAGGGGACTGGGCGTGTAGGTTCCGACGATCGCGATTGACCGTCGGATTGATCGCTCGGAGACTGGAATTCCTTCAGCAAGCGATCCAAGATTCCGTTGACGAATCGTGGGCTGTTCTTGTCACCATATCGCTTAATCAATACCACCGCTTCGTTGACCGCGACTGTCCCCGGAGTCTCGGAAAACAGAATCTCGTAGGCGGCCATCCGCATCACATTCCGGTCGGTAATTGCCATTCGTGACAGTGTCCAACCTTTTGCCAATCGCGACAAGTGTTGATCGACCGCCGCACGATGCTTCAGAGTGCCCGAATACAGTGATTCGGCAAACGTCGTCAACGCAGTACGACCCTGCATTCGCGACCGGATAAATTGACGAGCGGTTTCGGGGCTGCGCGGTTCATTGACGTCGGCTTCGTAGAGAAGTTGTAGGACAATTTCACGGGCTCGACGACGAGTAGACATTCAATTCTAAAGTTGGGAGAGGACTGCGAAACAGAGGCCGGATCCGCCAATGGGGCGAATTTGATCGCCAAACTGGCCGTCAAACGATCAACGTCATCGAATTGTAAACTGCCATCGCTTTTGCGCCGACGCGGCAGCGGCGAAGGAAATCGTAGCGGGCGAAAAGCATCCAACATTAAGCAGGCAAACACGAGTCTTTGGGTTTAAACATCTGGATAGCACCTTCCCGCTTGCGGGAGGGTCGGACAAGCAAACGGCCGGGGAGGGTGCCCTCTCCGGGCCTGAAGGCCCGACTCTCCCAGTGGGAGAGTGAAATGACTTAAGCCGAATCTTTCGTGTTCAACTGCTTAGCAGGCAGAGTTACTGGCAGGCAAGTTGCTGGCAGGCAGAGTCTTCAACCGAGAGGACGTCGCGTTTTCAACCGAGAGGACGTCGCCGAGAGGTCGGTGCTTCCGGTGTCGTCGATTGTTTGCCGCGGTGCTCAACTCATCAGCCGACGAGCGTCAGCTCCGGATATTGCAGAGAAATCGTGGCTAACGCCAATCGGCTAAGTCCGAAACGGACTCGGAGCGAAGCACAAGTCCTGCACCGATTTTTCATTGGTAACAAAGCACAGGTTAGAATATGTCGCGTCGCTGAGTTCGAGTCTTTCGAAAGAGCAGCGAGTCGCGTCCCCGAATGATTGTTCCTTTCCTCAATGAATCTCACCGCCGTGAAGCTCAATTTCCCATTTTGCGAACGCCTTCGTCGTTGTCTTCCTATTTCTGCCTGTTTCGCCGGATTGTCGGTAATGGCCTGCCTTTGCAGTCCTTTGGCGGTGTCTCAGGAACCCTATTTGGAAAAGCCGGGGGAGGAAGGAAATGGAAACTATGTCGTTGGGCCGGAGTACAAGGTTCAGCCCGAGCTGACTGACCAGGGAAATCCCAAAGGAAAGTCCTTCGAATTTACGATGGCGTTGTCTGAAAGCAAAATCTTTCCCGGGAAGGACGCAACGCTCAATCCCAGAAAGCCGGTCCGCAAAGAAAGAAAGATATTTGTCTATGTCCCAGCGGCCTATCAGGACGGCACCGAGGCGCCAATTTTGGTCACCTTTGATGGGCCAAGTCGATTGGATCTCGTCCGTCACGCTGTCGACAATTTGTCCATTTCGAATGACCCCGAACGCAAGCTACCCGCGTTCATCACCATTGCGGTTCAAAACGGTGGTAACGACGGCAAGGGCAGTCAACGCGGATTGGAATACGACACGATGTCCGATCGGCATGCTCGCTTCATTAATGACGAAGTCTTACCCGCCGTGTTGAACCATCCTGAAATCCGAGCCGCCTATCCGAAGCTGGCCTTCACCGAAAATCCGTGGGGCAAGGCGGTGATGGGTTGCAGCTCAGGAGGCGCGGCGGCGTTGACAATCGGATGGTTTCGGCCGGACCTATTTCGTCGGTTGATTACCTATTCCGGAACGTTCGTCGATCAGCAAGACGACGACGCGGCGGAAGAGGCTGACTATCCGCTCGGTGCTTGGGAGTACCACTCGGGATTGAAGCTGATCGAGAGTAGCGACAAGAAGCCTTTGCGGATCTTCACGCACGTTGCCGAAAACGATTTGCGGGCCAATGATCCTGAAAACACTTACCACAATTGGGTGATGGCGAACCGTCGTACCGCCGAAGCGTTGAAGTCGAAAGGATATGACTATCGGTTCGTATTCAGCCGCGATTCAAAGCACTGCGATCGTCGCGTTTTTGAAGCTACCTTAGCCGACACGTTGGTTTGGATGTGGCGAGGCTACCACGCCGAGTAAGCACCGGTTCAAGACCGGCGTTCGATGGAGTTTCGTATTCGTTTGGTGTATACGGTCGCGGAACTCATTGGGAGTTTCGGTTCGCCGTTTGGAATCCCTGAATGCGTCGGGGGCACCTGCATCCGAAGCGGCAGGGGAGTTTGCCCAGGCGGGGGTCAACGATACGTTTTCTGTAGCGGCGGCATGGAAGCTCGCAATTAGTGATCGTTTTGTACGGCTTGCAGGAATAATCATCGCCGAACCTCGGCCATACGAAAATTGTCGTTCAAACCGGTGCTCAGACGGCTTGGCAGCTTGGACATTGGTTTGCTAGTATGGCGATTCGTTGGAAGCGAGCACGTTCGTCACGCGGTGCGGGGCGGATCGGGATGATTTTCCCAGATGGACTTGCCAATCAACGAAGGAGCCAGTAACTTCCGCATCGACCTGAAAAACACAGGTCAGCGGCGAGTGAGAGCTCGTCAAGATCCCGGGGGATTAGCTCAGTTGGGAGAGCGCTACAATGGCATTGTAGAGGTCATCGGTTCAAGTCCGTTATCCTCCATTCTCTAACTCCTTGTGTCGGAAGGGTTTGGCACCCTTTTCCCGCCTTGTGGCGTGCGACCCGTTTTGCAGTTATCCGGTAGGCCATACCGGAAAACCCAACGGGAGGCAGAAATGCCACGTCCGAAGAAGGCGATGCCGGATTACCGGTATCACGTTTCCGGCCAAGCTTTCGTCACTCTCGGCGGCAAAGACTTCTACCTTGGCAACCACGGTTCACCCGAGTCCCACGCCAAGTATTTATCGCTGGTCGGCGAGTCTCAGGCGAACGGATTAAAGGCCCCCGAGGTCGATCCGCAGCAAGGCAATAAGTCACTAACCGTCACGGGGTTGATGGCTGATTTTATCGCCAACGGATTGAAGCGAATTTCAACCGCCGAGAATCATCGGCAGACGTTCAGAAACTTGGCGACCCTTGTCACCGATGAGTATGGCGACGAACCGGTCGAGCACTTCGGGCCGCGAAAACTGGAAGAAGTCCGTGACTTGTTTGTCGCGTCTGGCAACCGCAGGTTGATGGGCGCCAGCAAGTCCGCGTGATCTGTGAATCCACTGGAGTTTATCACCGTCGTCTCTTACGGATCGCCGAACAACTAGGGATGCTCACCAACCTCGTTCACGGTGAAGCGGTCGCCAAGTGCCGAGCGATCCAATTTGCCGATCACGGCAAGACCGACAGGCGTGATCCCAAGGCAGCACTAACGGTCGCCAAAGTCGGAAAGCTGATCAAGCATCGCAAGCTCCCCGGTCGCTATGCACAACTGCGTGAACTGCATCGCCTAGTCCTTCGCTGCGAGAACCGGATCCGGGAAACGAAACGCGAACTGCACGCCGACTTGCGTGCGCTCTTCCCAGACTTTCGGCTCCGCAAGGCCGTGCTTTATGGGCCCACCGGCAAAGCACTTATCGATGGCTTCGGTGCCAACCCGATCGCGATCCTCGCCGCTGGAAAAGAAACATTCGCGGCAAAGATGAAGCAAGCGAGCAAGTACATCAGGAAAGCAACCATCGAAAAGATTTGGGCTGCGGCGAGTGATGTCGCAGAAGGTGATCGCGATCCGGACGATGCCATCATCGCTGACATTCGGTCAACCGGCGTACGTCAGCTTTATGCGGCAATTTGCGAGTCCAAACGAAACCAGAACGAACTCGAAAAGCAAATGCAGACACTTTACACCGAGTTGCAAGCGACCGATCCGCGATTGCCTTCGCCTTGCAAAGGCGTCGTGACTCTGCGAATGCTGTCGAGGCTAGTGGCAGAGATCGGACCGCCGGATGACTTCACGACGATCAACCAGCTGATGCGGTATGCGGGACTAAATCTCTGCGAGCGACAAAGCGGTAATTGGAAGGGAAGGACGATGATCAGCCGACGGGGCCGCAGTGAGTTACGTTACGTGTTGAACTTGATGTCGATCCCACTCGTTAGCCAAGGTCGTCTATTCAGCGAGTACTACCACGGCAAGAAAGACGCCGGGAAGATGCCAGGCCAGAAGGCACTGACATGCGTGATGAGAAAGATCCTCAAAATGTTCTTCGGTTGGTACAAAAGCGGACGCCCGTTCGACTCTGACCGAGTCTTCGCACAGGCCAACTCACCAGCGGCAGCGACGTAGCCTCTAAGTCATCAAACAACCTCCAACGACAACACCACACCACAGCGAGAAGCATCACAACTGAACCAGAGCGACCGGTGATGACCGCCATTCGATGTTCGGTCGATCTTCCCGATCGACACGATCAGTGCACATTGCCCGGGTGATCATCCGAGCCCGTCACACCGGTCGCTTTTCCATCGACATGGCCAAAGAGTAAGATCACGCCCGCTCCATCACGAGAGCCCAACAGCGAACATTGCCAGCGTTGGAACCGGTTCAACAAGAGACTATTCGCACAAGCCTGAAGCAAACAAACCACACAAAACAAAAACAACTGAAACGTTCGAGTCTGAAATGGGAAAATCAATTTCGGGATGATGGTGCGCGCGAACCGCAGCGGCTTAACGCGAGCTCGAAGAATCGGCTCGCTTGCCGCTTATCCAATTGAATTCTGACCTAAAGCGAATTCATTGTTACTCGATTCATGGTGGGGCAATGGCAGAGAGACTGGCAGGTTGACCGAACTGCAATCATGCGCCAGGAACATATTCGATCTCCCCGGTCGCGTCCCGGATTAGAAGCATAAAGTGATCACCGGGCTTCCGCGTGAGGCCATGATATAGTACGCACCAATAGCCGACACCATCCAAAGTGTCGTACGAGATCGCAGGCATTTCACGCTGGCGGAGGTCGATGCCGTTCTCTTCACAGTAGTCGCTAGCGAGCAATATCGCATCGTCTGCAGTTCGTGACGTCAAGATCGGCACATTGTCGACAAGTTGGTACGTCGGAATCCGAGGACGTCGTTCACAACCGATCGTTGAAGCGAGCAGGAAAAGAACCGGTATGGTCGATCGCAGCACGCTCATCATTCAACTCGGGTAACGGCAGAATTCACGGGGAACGGCAGAATTCACGGGAAACGGGCGTAAGACGCGCAATCAGATCATTAAACACGACTCGCTTCCTCCCGTGCAATTCATGGTGCTCCGGTTCTTACGTCGCTGACATCAGTTGTACCACTGCCAACAGGTTCAGCGTTCAATCTTTCCTCCGCACGAGCGGCTTTGAGTGCGACAGCCTCACGCGAAAGCTTGAACTCCGGGCCGTCCGGAAAATACTGAATATGGTCCGTCGTGAAAATTTCCGGGTGAGCATCGGTATTGGCGGATTGCTGTGTGCGGCACGCAACAATGCTGCAGATCGGAAGAATCAGCAAGAGAAAAATCAGCGTGCGTGTCGATCGTCTTGAATGTCGCATCAGGGCGGAACTCCATTTGCTCGTCACGTTTCCAGGATCACGAATGCAGACTGTCGGGGAACGTCAGCCGTCACCGAGGACGGGCCAAGAAACTAACCACTTCAAAACCGCCAATTCACGTCCTTCAGCGCACGGCATTGTTATCTGGCCTCTGTTTTGGTTTTCGTGCTCGCGAGTGCGTCGCATATCCAAGCCGCAAGCAGAACACTTGAGGTTGTACCAAGGAAGAACACGAGAGCATTCAACGCGATTGGCATCGTATCAAACTTGTGACCAGCATCCGCGACGATGTCCGCAGGAACCAGATCGATGATCGGCTCAAATGCGTAGGGTGCGGCAGCAAACGCCGCACCGCTCACTGCGGAAATGAATAGGTGAGATCGAACACCACGGCTTCTTGTGAAGTAGCAAATTGCGAGGAATGATCCGATCGCTCCCGCGAAAAAAATACTCGCTTGGAGGGCGTGGTCAGATAGGGGCTGCATCTTCCAAATCGTGAAGACATTGCCTGCGCCAACGTAAATCGCGGTGCCAATCCAAGCCGCTGTGTACGCAAACATCATGTAGGTTGAGAGTATTGCAACAATATCACGAACGATCCACCTGCGTTCAGGCGTTCTGAATTTGTGGGACGATTCGTACGGATTTGGGATAGATCGCGACATCGATAAACGAAAGTACTTCAACCCAGAGAACGGTACGCGAAAACGGGCACGCGCGTAAGATTTTCCACTGCCAAAACGCTAGCTCGCGTGCTCCGGTTCATGCGCTGGGTACCCGTCACCGCTATGGTCTGCAACGACCGGCAGTACGCGTTTCCTTGTATTCCGGCCAACCGAAACGGCCTTCGTGCTCCTCCACAAAGAAAGCGCAGTTACGAGCTAAAAAGTTGAAAGTAAATCCATTCTGATCACGAATGTGAACGAGCGCATCACGAATTGTATTGCCAAATAGTTCGGCTGCGGACTCATCATCAAAGCCATTCTTGGGTGGATTCCATTTTGAATCATAGTGTTTCACATCGAGTTCGTAGTCGTCATCAAGATTCCAGTGCGGCATCGGCAGATAGTTGTGGCCAATCAATGATTGCCATTGGCCATCCGACTGAGCGCGCGGCCGGCGGTCGAGAACCATAGAAAACCAACCGTTTTGCTCAAAAGAGAAGCCAGTCGCAATCAGGGACACTTTTCGGTCCGCTTCACCCAACGCCCAGTCCCAATCCGGTTCATAGTTGTCCAGCCGATTCCAGACGTACTCTTGGATCTGGGACTGATCACGCAAAAGGTCGAGGGTTTTCATGTTGCGTTCGATGCAAATAAAATTCAGTCGGGTAACGACATTAGTTAAACCCGACTCAGTCAGGCGTAGTACGGTAACACGGATTGTATCGCCCGGTTGAGTAGGCTTCATCTACCAATATTCGTCAATTCGTCGGCAGTGACGATCTGACCACTAATCGCTCGCCCTCATTGCATCGGCCTACGCCATCCGTACGTTCGGGATCAATCAATCGCAGCTACCGAGGCGACGATGACCGCGAATGAAGAACGAATGCTCAAGTGGTTCGAGTACCGACACCTACAGCAAATCTACAAGCCATTCGGTGAAATGGCAACGAACCTCTGCGAGTCCGCATGAGTCTTCGGTAGTGACCGAGGGCGGTGGATCGATGGGAATCACAGAGAAAAGATGGTTGGAACGCAAGCAACCCATTGGAGAGGATTTCTGTTCTCCCACGCGATTCATGGTTCGCCAATTCCTAGTGATCGAAAGCAAAGTATCCGTAGTAGACCTCTTGACCTCGGATCGCAAAGAATCTCATGCGATCAATTGGGGAGCATTCGTCAATTGAATTGATGTCGTCTCCGCTTTCGGTTGGTTGCGTTCCTACGCGAAGGAGATGGTCACCAACCTGGAGTCCTGCACGGTTCGCGGCGGAGCCAACCTCAATCTTAGATACCGTGACGGCGCCGTGAGCTTTGAGTTTCTCGATGCTGCGTCGGATTCTGTAGCTACTGGAATCGGCTATTCCTTCGAAAACAGACTGTTCGCATACATGGAATTCCACTCCTAGCAACTCCGACGTGAAGTTGTTTTGTCCATTACCAACGGCAATCAGCTTTTCGATTCTTGTCAGTCGTTGCCTGACAGATTCGACTTCGGACTTCAGCGAGTCAAGTTCTGAACGCATCGATCGATCGTCAGAAATCCCAACGTTCGCTGCAGTAAAAGATGCGATCATGAATAAGGTCGCTATAACAAGCCGCTTCATCACCAATCTCCAATCGAGTAGCATTGTTGGCAATCGTTGGTATTCGCCAATGATCGCGAACGTTAGTAGTTAGTACCTCGTCGCCAGACGAGCATACTGATTCGGGTTCGATAGCCCGACTGAGGTGGTCTTTTCTAACAATACCACTCAAATCACTACTAGTGATGATCCGATCACCCCGCCTCGGAAAGAGTGCTCACAGAGGCTAGACAGTGACCTGCCAGCGAGGACAACTGTCACATGGTTAGAGGAGGCGGGGAACGACCGGGGGTACGCCAGAAACTAACGCAGGGTGTTCTCGTAAGCCGCTTCCAAAGGCACACGCTTTTTTGGGCGGGAAATGAGGATTTGCGTTGGCAGGGAAACAGGGCAAGTGAGGAAGGAAGCGACAAGCGGACTCGCTGAAGCTTGCCAAGGCTACCTATCGGCCTGACCGCGACGGTGATCCTGATGCCGAGCCAAACCCCACCGGCGTTCCAAAGAATCCGGAGTCCTAGCTTGACGCTGCCGCCCTGTTTTGGGACGAATAATGTTCGGTCGTCCTACCACTTCACGATGCCGCAGGTGACTCGGATTCCGCCAACAAGAGTCGAACCTCCGTTGTCTTTGGCGAGGCGCAGTAGCGACTTGTGGAAACCTTCGTTGGGAAATGCTGCTTCCACGGCCGCAACATTGCTCCGGTTCATCCCTTTTCGTATCCAACCCATGCTGGCGTCGATCCAATCGGTCTTGCGGCAGGCTTCGATGACGCGTTCGCGAGGTCCTCGATAGCGAAAGATCTTGTGATGCCAGTGGATGATTCCTCGCAGCAAATCCGGATCAAGACCCCAGCCATGCCTGTCATTGTCAGCAACGACAATGGCCTCGGACGGTTCGAGGTACGCTAACTCGCGATCTGTCCAGAGACCGATGTCGTGGTAGGCCATCGCAGTCTCAACGGTAGGCTCGACGTCTAAGTCACCGTCGAGGAAGTGCATCGCGTACGTCACCGTCCTGAAGACGTGATTTCGATAACCGGCATAGTCATCGCCGATCACGTCGCGGTAAGTTGCGATTAACTCTTCAACTCGTGGACGCTCCGTTTTGATCTGAATTGCTGAATTCAACATCGGTCGAATTATGCCTCGCCGCGGCCGGGATAGTCGTTCTGGATGATGTAGCTGAAACCGCCCATCAATTCGCCAATAGACGGACGCGTGAATGGCATGGTCTGGATCGACGCAGCATACAACTCCAGATTTGGTCGAACGATAAATAGGCCGGGTTCGCTGAAAAGTTCGGGCTCATCCGTCTTGATGCCTTTGGAAACATAAAGTCCCCATTGGCGAGCCTGCTCGATGGACAGCCCGTATCCAATCGGAAGATTCTGGACTTTCCATTCCTCCTTACTCCGTGTTGCACGTTCTTCGGAATCGCTGCCGATCGCGACCGCGTCGATGCCGAGTGCCGACAGCTCGTCGAGTTTTCGGTCGATGCTGCCCAGATACTTGCGACAGATCGGGCAGTGATAGCCGCGATAGAAGAAGACGAAGGTGAAGTTTTCCGGCGACTGTTCGCTGAGCGTCCAGTCGGGGCCACCGACGGTATTGACGGTCAGGTCAGGAACTTTTGCCCGTGGTTTGAGCATGAGATTCCCTCGCGTTGGTCATAGTTGGATTTGGCAAGTGTCGATCAGTCGCGATCGAGAACAATTCGATAGCGAGCCTTTCCGCTTCGCAGATGCTCGAAAGCATCGTTCACTTTGCTCATCGGGAAAGCTGTCCAGCAAGAAGCGTACGGCATTCCGAAATCGGAGTCTCCGCCGACCGCCTATCGGTCCATACAGATCGTTTAAGGGCGGCGTATCAATCGACGAACGTTAGCCTAGCTGGTGGTGTGGAAATGGCGGCTAGCGCCATGCGGCTGATCTTATCAGCAATTCAACCGTGGCTAACGACATGCGGCTGATTCGAAGCGCGAAGCCGCATCGCTAGACTATTCGCTTTGGCGGACTCGACGGAGAGCGTCCAGGTCAGCGCCGACGATTGCGTTTCGATGTGCTTCAATCGTCTGGTGCGGCCAATCCCACCAACGCAAGCGAAGCAGTTCGCTGGTCACTTCCTCCGAGAATCTTGTCTTGACGACGCGAGCCGGGTTACCGGCGACGATCGTGTAGGGGGGGACATCTCGAGTGACCACCGACCGGGCTCCGACAATTGCTCCATCGCCGATCGTGACACCTGGCATCACGGTCGCTTCCGTTCCGATCCACACATCGTTTCCGACCGTCGTGTCACCTTTTCGGCCGGGGACCTCGAACATCGCCTGAATGTCCTCGGCAGTGGTTTGCTCATCCATCAGGAAGTTGTTGAAAGGATACGTGGAAAAGCCCGCCATACTGTGATTCGCCGAGCTGGTGATGAAGCGAACCCCATGAGCAATCTGGCAAAACTTGCCGATTATCAGACGTTCCAGGCTGAGCGGGAATAAGAATGGGGCGAGGTAGCTGGCGTAGTCCTCGAGTTCTTCGAGGTGTCCAAAGTACGTGAAGTCACCGATCTCAATCCGAGGATGGTTGATCACTTGATTTAAGTGGACCACTGTTTTGATGACCGTACCGTCGGGCATCACCATTGGATATTTTTGATTTGGATCGAGCAATTGAAGTCGCCTTGTGAGAATTCGTCGATGAAACGCACGGTGATCTATTGTTCGGAGGCCGTGTTTGGTTTTCCGCGTCGATTCTGACGCACTCGTTTCTCCCAGTGATGGTAGGACTCTCGCAACCGATTGAAATCAACGCGGTGTGTTTCTTTCAAGTCGTTTTGTTCGCCGACATCGGCGGTCAAATCGAACAAGTATTCGCGCGTCCGCTGGGGAGATTGTTCGCTGACATATTTCAATTGACCGTCGCGAACGGCTTTCCAGACTTTTGTGCCGCGTTGTTTTCGCCAATACAGCTTGCGGTCATGCTGGTTGTCATCCATCGATGATCGCTTGGATGATATCGATACCTTCAAACGGTTTGCCGTCACCGCGACTGACACCGGCTAATTGGGCGATCGATCGAGTGAAATCAAACGTCAGGCAGGGAAGGTCGCTGGTCGTTTGCGGTGGGATTTTACCCGGCCAGCGGATGATGCCTGGGACTCGAATCCCACCTTCATATGTCGACCCTTTGTGACCGGACAGCGGAGCGTTACGGGCACTCTTGGTCCCACCGTTGTCACTTGCGAAGATAACGACGGTGTTTTCGTCGAACTTATTATGGGAAAGCGTTTTCAGCACGTCACCGATGCGTTGATCCATGTGTTCGATCATTGCGATGTAGGTTTCTGGGGGCGCCGAACCTTGATTCCAGAGGGGCGAATCGAGAGGGATCGGGTCGGCGGTCACATCGTCGGGACCTTGAAAGGGAGAGTGCGGGCAAGTGTATGGCAGGTATAAGAAGAATGGTTGATCCGAGGATTGTTGATTGAGAAACTTGATCGCTTCTTCGGTCGCGAGGTCCGTAAAATGCCCTTCTCCCGACACCGGATTACCATCTCGAAAAAGATTGTATCCGGCGACGGTATCGAGGTAGTGAAAGTAATCCATCCCACCGCCGATGCAGTAAAACGTTTGCTGGAATCCATGATGATTGGGAGCAAACTTGGGTTCGTAGCCGAGGTGCCATTTGCCAGTGATCGCGGTTGAGTACCCGGATTCGCTGAGCAGTTGTGCGATTGTCGTTTCGGTGCCTGGAAGCCCAAGATCGTTTGTTTCACGAAGTCGGATAGCGTCGTCATAACGACCGACGTTGCCGGTTCCGATAGCGCATTCCAATCCGCCGATCCATTGCTGATAGCGTCCCGTCAAAAACGCCGCGCGAGTCGGTGTGCACTCGGCGCCGTTTGCATAGTGATTCGTCAGCCGGACGCCATCGGATGCTAAGCGATCAAGGTTTGGGGTGCGTATATCGGTTCTGCCGTAGCATCCCAGATCACCGTATCCCATGTCATCGGCAAGTATTAGAACGATGTTTGGACGAGTGGCCGAATCCGCTTTTGATTCGGCAAAAGACAGGGTTTGCGTTGAGAGGCCGACAACTGCTATAAAAGCGAGTGTAGCTATTCTGTGTAGCAAATGACGTGGGAATAACCGGCGGCAACCGGCCTGCGTCTTGGCAAGGAATTGAATCATGTTGAATCCCATTCTTTTAAATGCGGGCACTGGTTGCTCGTATCGATGTCGCGCTCCGCCGTGAAAGGCGGGTTCGTTATGCGCACAAAAAAACCAGAGGATCGCGGTCGGCAAACCGCATGATGATCCCCTGGCGGCAAGGAACCGAACTCGGTTCCCGCCAATAGTTTCTTCTTTCTCAGCCCCCAAGTCAAATCCCAGCGGCAACTGGGCCAACCCAAGAGGTTTTTTCGAAAATGGCAAGGAATCGAAAGCAGCGACGCCAGCAACACGGCTCGGCGTGGCACTGGAAGCAGACAGACAGTTGGTACTACACACCCCCGGGGACTCGAAAACGTGTTCCGCTCTTCGACGAGGACGGCGAACGCATCCGCGGCAAAGACAACAAGGAGGCTGCCCAGCTTGCTCTCGCCAGGATCAAGCTGTCCGACGAACTCGCACCAGTCTCGTCGCCGGTGTCGAAAGAATGGACAGTCGCTCAGGTTTGCGAGATCTACCTCGCAGACCTGACCAATACGGCGTCACCAGAGTGGGTGACACTTTGCAAATCGTGGCTGAACGACTTCTGCGGTTATTGCGGTGCACTGGCCGTGAGCGAACTGAAGAAGAAGCATCTTCGCACATGGCTTCAGCGACACAAAACTTGGAACAACAACACGCAACGCAATGTGATCGCATGCATCAAGGCGGCCTTCAACTTCTGTTGCAAGTTTGACGACCTCGACGAGAACCCCGTCGCAAGCTACCAGAAGCCAGCCGCGACGGCACGGGTTACCGCATTTAGTCCAGAAGAAGAGGAGCAGATTTACGCCGCAACCAACGACGCCCATGCGTTGTTCCTGAAGTGTTGCATTCTGACGGGAGCACGCCCATTCTCCGAAATGGCGATCGTCACGGCGGACCACGTGGTCGAGACGCCGCAAGGGATGTTTTATCTGCTGAAAGCAAGAACGTCCGACGGCAGACACGGTCACAAGGCGGCCAAGAAGACTGGTAAGGACCGAAGGATCATGCTTTGCGAAGAAATGGAGACGATCACTCGGCAGCAAATGCTGAAAGCTCCAAAAGGCTCGGGTATTCCATTGATCCGAACGAAACACGGACGCCAATGGAAGCGTTGCAACGGCGTTCAGCAGTTCTGCGAGATCAAACGGAAACTGGAACTGCCCGATGACCGTGTCACGTACACCTGCAGGCATACTTTTGCCAAGCGGACGCTTTCCGGATACTACACCGGGACGCCAGTGAATATCGAAGTGCTGGCCGGGTTGATGGGCAATACGCCCAAGGTTTGTTGGGACCACTATGCCCAGTGGGCTGACGATTACAACGACCCGTTGTGGGCGGCTCTGGGGAAAGGCAAGCCAAAACGTGCTGCAGGATGAGCCCCAACACCTAAACTGGCGTCGATTTTGCGGCATATAGGATGAAGTATGTTATGGCAGAGGCCATTTCTTAGCATTGCGGTACATCCGGTGCCTGAATCAATCCGCTCGAACGAGTGGATGGGCCGCCGCTGCTAAACTGGAGCGTTTTTTGCGGCATATACAGTGATGGGAATCCGTTATCTATCCACGTGCAGGATCGAGACGGATTCCCGGCCTGTCACCAGCGGAATTTCACTTGCGACGTTTCGTTTTCAACTTCTTTTCCAGCGATTCAACGAATCCTGCCATCGAAGTCCCAAGAGCTTCGCAGACGTCGTAGAGCTCGAGGATATCGAGTCTCCTCTCGCCGGACTCGTACTTGCTGACAAACGATTGCGGACGCCCTAGCCGTTCCGCGACATCTTCTTGTCTCAACCCAGCCTGCTCCCTGGTGCTTCGCAGTAGGGACAAGAGTGCGTTTTGTCGTTCGGTGTACAGGTTCTTTTCCACATCCGTTTCCTAAAAACGGACGAAGCCTATATCCTGATACGGAATATCCCATTTTCGGATATTTTCTTTCCGATCCTTTCCCCCACGTACACACCAAGGAGTTCCCATGAACAAGTCACAGAAGATCATCGCCTGTTTGACCCTCGTCTGTTTCGTCGTTTTGTACGCATTCGGTTGGCTTTGGCCCCTGGTTCGGATCGTGTTGTCGACGTTCGGCTTTGCTTCGCTCGTAGCATCCCTGTACTTCGCTGGAATCGTCGTCATTGCACATTTCAAAAAACGCGACGATCAGGTTGACCACGACAATTCATCGGTTGTTAGGGCGGCGTTCTCAGCGGTCGCGACACTTCTGCTTTTTGCGATGCTCGCCGTGGTTCCGGCCCCAAGCGGGAGCGGCGACGCTGCCCCATCTGATATCCAATCCGGTTCGCAATCGGCAGATGAAGATCGGGCTTCCTCTCGAGGACGCGAATCGACAGCGAAGAATGATCGAAACTTGCAGGGAGGTGAGAACGCGTCACCATCAATGGACTCAACGGCTTCGAAGCAGCAGGTAGCATCGAAACCAGAATCGAAAAAACCAGTCTCAGATTTCGACCCGGCAAGTCAAGCGGCTGCCGAGTTCCTTGGCGCCTTGCTCGGCGCGTCTGCCGAACAACAGCGTCGTCAGCAATCCGATCCTCGCTATCAGCAATTCAAGCAGTCACTCGACCGACTCAGTGTGTGTCCACGCTGTGGGGGCGCAGGTCAATACCGTTACGTCGACGGGAGTGGGACTCTGCAAGTGCAGAACTGCCCCTCATGTTTCGGGTCCGGACGCGCGAACTGAGTTTATTCTAACGGGAAGCTAATGAACCAACACTCAATCACAAATTTGGGAATCGCCAATGAACAGCTACGAAACAAAGCAGACGACTGGTGGCATGCATCGGCTACGTTCAACTCGACGCTTCGGTCCTTTGATTCGAATGGTGCCCTTAAATCGAAAATCGAATCCGCACAGCATCATGGCTGGCAGGTCGGCACAGTCTATTCTCGATTTAGCACAAAGCTCCAGCACTCCACCGATGATCAAGTCCGTGAGTGCGTCCAATGGGCGGGACGAAGCGGAATCTATGTGCCCCCAGAGTTGATCTCGGTTGACGAGGGGGTAAAGGGGAAACGTCTTCGGCGAGCCGGATTGAATCGCACCAAAGCGATTCTCAGTCAGCGGTTGGCGGACGTGATGTTGGTCTTCAAAGCCAGCCGACTGTTTCGTCAAGCCGGCAAGGGCTACCAGTTCATCAATGAGGAAGTCGTCGAAGAGGGCCTCCGCGCGGTCAGCGTCTCCCAGGGAATCGACACCAACGACCGAAAGACGTGGAAGTTGCAATTGCAGATTCATGGCTTGCTTGATGATTTACTCCTTGATGCGATTGCCGATCACGTCCGCTCAGGTTTGACGGGACTGTTCCTCAACAAGTGGACCACAGGCGCCATCGGTGTCGGCTACCGACGCAAGGAAATCCCTGGCGCCCCGCCGACCAATCGTGGTCGGCCGAGGACGATGCCCGAGGTGGATCCGGAGGCAGCGGAGTTGATTCGGGAACATGCCCGATTGCTAATCGATGGGATGCCGATCCGAGAAGGCGTCCGTCGTTGGAATCAAAATCAGGGTCCTTGCGATCCACGGTCGAGCGCCGGCATGATGACCTATCCGGCCTACCGCCGACTGTTCTCCAACCCCAGGTTGATTGGCAAGTGGGAATTCGGTCGGCGCCGAAATCAGTTCTCGACAAAACTGGATTACGTACGTCAAGTCGAGCAGTCCGACGACGAAGTGACCAGCGTTCAATGTGAAGAACTGCGAATCCTTGACGACCAGACCTTCCGCAGGTTGCAGTCCTTGTTGGACGCCAAAAAGACCGGTCGTCGCGGGCCTCGCCAGCCGAAGAAATTGCGGCTATGGGATCTGACAACCGACTGCTTTTATTGCGACCATTGCAGCGCTGGCCACCATCGAGTCCGCTTCCACCAAACCGGCGCAAACGGCGCAGCGATGCGATGCAAAAATGGTGACGATTGCGATTCGCCCTCGACCGTGCGGCGGAGCGAAGCGGTTTTGGCGGTCTGCAAAGAGATTTCCAGACTCGTCACGGACGACACCGATTTGGTCGAGTCGATTGCGCGGCAAATTGTCAAGCTGGACGGCGAAGCCGATCGGGGGTTGTCGCGTCAGTTGGCAGCCCTACAGAAGCGGTTGAAACTTCTATCCAATCGAATCGAAGATCTGTTTGAGCTCTCCGGCGAAGGCACGGATGAAGACCGCCGAGAAATCAAAGCTCGACTGCAAGCGGCACAGTCCGAACGCCGGATAGTCCAAAACGAAGTCGTGCAGCTTGAGGATCAGATTTCAGGATCAACGCAAACCCTCTCCCTCAATCAGGCGGCCGGATTGATCGATCAACTGGGGCCAGCCATTCTGGAGGCGGCGGAGGGTGAACTGGGCGATGACGCGGTTTACAAGGCGTTAGCGATGTTTCGCTGCGTGACGGGGAGCCAGGTTCGAGTCCGGGCTGAGCAGCGACCGAACCGTAAACGCTTCAACGTCCGTGGTTGGTTCATGCCACAGATCGTTCACTCTGCTCGCGACCAAGAATTCGCCGTATGGCTACGCAAGCCGCCACGTCTGGATGCGATCGCCGAGCGCGTACATGAACTGATCGACCAGCAGGGGTTGAGTCACCGTGGTGCCGCAGCGGTGCTACGTGAAGAGGGTCACAACGTCAATTCCGGCAATGTCTGGTACAGCTATCGCCGTTGGTACGAAATGCAAGGCCTTCCCGTTCCGCAGCTTGCTTATAACAACGGACGTACACGTCGAAGAGTCTGATCTGATTGCCAATCGATTCATCCCGCATACGCCCCAGCTATCTCAATCGGGGCGTTTTCTAATCCGCTACTTGGAAACGATCAACCGCAATGACGCCTCATTCCAAAAATCAAACCGACGCTCTTCCAGCGTATGACGCACCGGATCGTGCGCGACTGGCAGAATGCGTTGCCTTTCTGCTGCTTGCCTACCACCGTCGCCATGCCAACGAATCTGAAGATGCAATAGACGGCAAGGGCAAGGGGCCAGCTAAATAAAAGCGAAAAATGCGGCATATACCTTGGAGAGAACGTTAGCTCTCCGCCATCTTCACTCACGTTCCCTATGCCCCACGAGGTCCCATTTGACACACATCTTACTGACACTTCTCTCCGTTGCACTGCTATTGGCGATCGTTGCATTGATCAAAGAGCGACGGTTGAGGATTGCCTTGCAACAAATTCTCAAACGCTTGATTGGACGCTGGAGGTCCCATGGAAATTCGGCCGATTCTGATTCTCTTGATACTGCTGGCAATCATGACCGGATGCCGCGAGGACAAAGACGCTCGACTCGTCGCAATGGCACGGCGTCATGAAATCCGGCAAGCCGAACAGAACGTTCGTGCCACGGAGCTTCAACGCGAAGTCACCGCCATGCAACGTGCTGTTCAATCCGAGCGTGCATCGATCAACCGAGAACGAGATAAACTCGAAGACGAGCGACGTGAAGTTGCCTCTTCGCGTCGCTTTGATTCCCTGTCAGCAGCAGCAATCAACAACATCGGATTGGTCTTCGCTTGCCTGCTCCCGCTGGGGCTGATCTGGCTGTTGCTCGCCAAACCTCAAGAGCTCGATAGTGAGCATGCGATCGTCGAGTTGATGCTCAACGACATGGTTGCCGATCAACCGTTGTTATTTGACCTTGAATCCGATTCAAAGCAACGTCGGCGCATTGACGGTCCCAGCACCAGTGATGTTCAAAACCAATCTCCCTAAACCCAGGAGGAAACCGTGTCACACATCGTGACCATCGAAACCGAAATCCGTGACCCTGTCGCGCTACGGCGGTCGTGCCAAAGACTCGGTCTTGCCGAGCCGGTCCATCGGACCGCCAAGTTGTTTAGCAGTGAAGCAACCGGCTATTGCGTCGAACTACCCGCTTGGCGCTACCCGGTTGTCTGCCAAGTCGAGACCGGCGTCGTGCACTACGACAACTACGGCGGTCGCTGGGGAGATCAAGCTCAGCTCGATCAACTCAAACAGGCGTACTCGGCGGAAAAATCCATTATCGAAGCTAGGCGACAGGGACACTCGGTCACCGAGCAAACCCTTGCCGATGGCTCGATCAGGCTCACCATCGAGCTTGGAGGTGACGCGTGAAGAAGATCGAGATTCTTATTCGTCCCGACGGTGAAAATCGCGTCGAAACCAAAGGCTTTTCGGGAAGTGAATGCCGAGAGGCAAGTCGACTGTTGGAAACGGCGCTTGGCAAACGCCAATCCGAAAGCCTGACTAGTGAGTATCACACCGTCGTGCAAAACCACCATCAAACCCGGCAGGAGGAGTGATCAACACCAACGAACTCCAAGTCAAACAGGCGGATCAGCGTCCGATCACGCCGGGCCGCGTGCGTCTGTTGATGATCGTTGAAGGAATCAACGACATTGAATTTCTGCGGCGTATCTCTCTCGCTCTTCACCGCAGTGATGGCAACCTACCGAACTTGGCCGAGATGGAGATCCGCGGCGAGTTGGTGTTCATCCCCTTCGGGGGTGGACACGTCCGGGCATGGGCACAGCGTTTTGCGCCACTCTCGCTTCCAGAGTTCCATCTCTATGACCACGAGTTGCCGCCGGAAACCGATCTCCGCCGCGACGCTGCAAACATTGTCAACGGGCGTGATCGATGTCGAGCCGTACTGACGCGAATGCGGAGTGTTGAGAACTACCTGCATCCGGATGCCATTCGATCCGCAGGCGGTATCGACATCTCGTTCGAAGATTTCGATTGCGTCTCGGAACTGGCTGCGCGGTTGTTGTACGCCCATCGACCGGGTGAGATCCCCTGGCAGCTACTACCGCGCCGATCCCGCAGCCGCATGACCAATCGAGCTAAGCGGTGGCTCAACACAGCGGTGGCAGATCGGATGAACGCCGCATTGCTCGATGAAAGCGATCCCAAAGGCGAGGTCCGCTCCTGGATGACCTCAATCTCGGATCTTCTCAACTCCTAACACAAACCATAAAGGAACATCACATGAAACTATCTGATCGGATCGGAGAATTGGTCCGCGCTTGCTTCTCCGCGATCTGGATCGAAAGCCACGAACACGATGATGCGATTTCTGAGATTGCCGGCTTGTGCCGCGACCAAAATTGGCGACTGGCAACCTGGGACATCGACCAAGGGATCCAACTGTCTGGCAGCACGGTCGGAGACGACCAAGCATCGGATCCACTTTCGGCGATCCGTGCCATGCGGTCACTGGCTTCAGAAGAGGCTCCCTTGATCGTCATTTTGCGTAACTTCCATCGCTTCCTTGGCTCGGCTGAAATCGTTCAGGCATTGGCGAGCCAAGTTGTCCTTGGCAAGTCAACGCGGACCATTTACGTCGTCCTCTCGCCGGTGGTCCAAATCCCTATGGAACTGGAAAAGCTGTTTATCACCGTTGAACACCCATTACCGACGCGTGATCAACTCAAAGTGATCGCTGAAGAAATCGCGACCGAAGACGGCGAACTTCCATCTGGCGATGATCTGGAAACCGTACTGGATGCGGCGATGGGGCTAACGCGACTGGAAATGGAGAACGCGGTCGGGCTAAGCTTGGTGCGTGAGTCGAAGGTGAAGCCGGATACGATTTGGGAACTTAAGTCCGGAATGCTGAAGAAGTCTGGTTTGCTCAGGCTTTACAAGGGCAAGGATGACTTCGGATCACTGGGCGGGTTGGAAAGTCTCAAGGCGTTCTGCAAGCGATCACTCTTGCAGCCAGTTCGCGACAATCCAGTGAAACAGCCTAAGGGCGTTCTGTTGCTTGGCGTGCCCGGGACCGGCAAGAGCGCCTTCGCCAAAGCGCTCGGCAAAGAAACCGGTAGACCGACGTTGATCCTTGATGTCGGTGCCCTGATGGGCAGCCTGGTCGGGCAAACGGAACAAAATGTTCGCCGCGCGTTGCAAATCGCTGATGCGATGGCACCCGCAATCCTGTTCATTGACGAACTTGAGAAGGCGCTCAGCGGTACATCCGGTTCCGGACAAAACGACTCCGGAGTCGCCTCACGCATGCTGGGAACGCTTTTGTCCTGGATGAATGATCACAAATCGAATGTGTACCTGATCGCGACCTGCAACGACATCTCGCGAATGCCGCCCGAGCTCACTCGAGCGGAACGGTTTGATGGGATCGTGTTCTTGGATCTGCCGGGAAGGGAGCAGAAGGATCGGATCTGGGACCAGTACATCGAGTTGTTTCAGCTTGACGGTGATCAACGCCGACCCGTCGACGAGGGCTGGACGGGCGCAGAAATCCGTTCTTGCTGTCGCCTCGCAGCTCTGTTGGATCTGCCTTTGTCGCAAGCCTCGCTGAATGTGGTTCCCGTCTCGGCAACTTCCGCCGAATCGGTCGAACGATTGAGGGAATGGGCCAGTGGTCGATGCTTGGATGCAGACAAAGGAGGAATCTTTCGACACCGATCAAATGCGGGAAGCTCACGTCGCCGCGTCTCTCGCGCGAAGCTATCGGATAACTAAATGGCAGCGGTAAATCTAACTGCTGACGAACTCGCCTTGATCTCTGCATCGCTCCGCTACTGGCGAGACGAAATGGCGCAAGCCGGTCATGCAAATCAACAGTATTACTTCGATCGGGCACCAATCCCGAGCTTCGACGCCAAACAAATCGAGTCGCTCATCGATCGACTTCAATCTTCAAACGAATCATCAACCCGAAAGGAGAACCCATGAGCGTCATGCTTGATGAACCAGATAGTCAAACGACGCAGTTGCAGGGCAGCCGTCTCCAAGCGGAAACGACGGCGGTCCGATTGCACATCCGCTGGCCGGGGACTCGGAAGAGCCTTAGCCGCGACCAGAAACAGCAGGCGGCGGGTGCGTTTGATGCTGACAGTCGAACCCTGTCGGCCGCCAAACGACTGTTTGACACTTCGCATCCCGCGTTTCGTGCGGTTTCGGCGGTCAAGACGAAGGCGACTTCGCTCTGGAAAGGGATGACCCTGCCGTACATCGAACCCGGCGTCCGGCTATTACGACGCAGCGATGTTTCCGAGTTCGATTCCCAGCTGACCAACATTCAGTACGAATTGAGTGAATCAGTCAACGAATTGGACCGCTGTTTCAGCGAGTTGGTCGATTCCGCCCGTGACCAGCTCGGACACCTGTTTGATCCTGCAGATTATCCGACAACGGTTTCGGATCTGTTTGCAATTTCCTGGGACTTTCCCTCCGTCACCCCGCCCACGTATTTGCGAACTGTCAGCCCGGAACTGTACCAACAAGAGTGCCGGCGCGTGCAAGCACGCTTTGCCGAAGCCGTCGAACTTGCCGAGCAAACTTTTGCAGAAGAGCTGTCGCAACTTGTCAATCATTTGGCAGAGCGGTTGTCCGGTTCAGCGGATGGGAAGCCAAAAGTCTTTCGCGATTCTGCCGTGACGAACCTAACCGAGTTCTTTGAACGGTTCCAGCATCTGAACATTGGCAGCAGCGACGAACTCGATCAGCTTGTTGAGAACGCGCGCCAAGTTATTAGCGGTGTCTCCCCTCAAGATTTGCGAGATCGCGGATCGCTTCGTCAGCAAGTCGCCTCCTCACTGACGCGGGTGGAATCCAGCTTGGACGAACTGATGAGCGATCGTCCCCGCCGCAATGTCATCCGGGGACCACGCTGATGCCGACCGTGGTGATCCAACCGAATGGTCAATTGAGAACGATCTTTGACGATTCGCTCGATCTCAGAGCGGTTGGACGAATCTCGATCGAACGAGGTTCCTATGTTGAACCCAACTTCGATGGGCAATGGACTGCCGATCTTTCCGTTGTCGATGGTCCCGTACTGGGACCGTACGACAAACGCAGTGA
The DNA here is from genome assembly GCF_008312935.1 of Roseiconus lacunae. Taxonomy (NCBI): domain Bacteria; kingdom Pseudomonadati; phylum Planctomycetota; class Planctomycetia; order Pirellulales; family Pirellulaceae; genus Roseiconus; species Roseiconus lacunae. The sequence goes on from NZ_VSZO01000005.1 coordinate 175,737, forward strand.
TGCGCTGGCTGCCGAAGTCACTTGGTTAAACGCCAATTGGGTTTTGCGGCAAACCGACTGACCCCACACACAACACCTTTTTCACGCCCGGCCCCGGTTACCTGATCCAAATCAGGTGACCGGGGCTTTTCTTGTTTCCGACCCAAACCCTGGAGATTTCCACGATGAATCAGAACGATATCAATCGCGCCGTAGCCCGAGCGACCGGCGAGACCGTGACCGCGATCAAACGTCTCGGATTTCTAATCGCCGATCCTGACCAGCCCTTCGAAGACCCGACCGATCCCGTGCACGGCGGTCGTGTACTCGACTGGGACGACTTTGAATTCCTTTCCGAGGAACCCGATGAACGCTGCTTCGACCCAGAAGCCGCTCTCTGCTAGCGCGATGACGAATACGCGCAACCGACACATTGTGACGAGTCGTCGCTATCCGCTTCGCGGGCGGCGGCGACTCCGTTTCCCCAAACGTCGAAAGAACCTCAAACACCAGAAACGAACCAAGCATGAAAGTCCTACTGATTTCAAATGACGCCGGTGGATTCGCAGAACATGTCGAATTGACCGAAGGAATGACCGTCCAACAGCTATTCGAAAAGCAAATCGGTCCGCTGAAGGCTGGCAACTATTTGATTCGTGTCAACCGTCAGCCAGCAGCTGCTGATCAGCTGCTTTGCGACGGCGATCGGATCAGCTTCACACCGTTGAAGATCGAAGGTGCTAACTGATGGCTGACGCGAAACGTCGAATGCGGCAGCAGTACGCTGCCGCGGTCGAGATCGCCTCGGCGCTACCAAATCCGGTCGGCGTTCAGGCCGACCTCGCGTCTTTGGAAGATGCCTTCAAATCCTGCCAACGTTGGTATAGTCGATGGAAGAAAGCTCACACTCGTGATTGGCACGCGGCAAAAAGCGATGCTGCCGGACGACTGTGCAGCGCGGTTGATTTGTTGCGTCAGCGGGCAGAGATTGTTTTGGCTGGCGTACGTCAACCGAATAGCGAGTCTGTGTCGATCTCCACGGGGGATCTGTATCGAGAAATCGAGTCGTTGTGTAGCGAGTTTGATTCGGTCGTGATCGAACGATCCATGAAACAGCTTCGCGTCCGTACTGATGAGATCGTTTTGGAAGGCGTCTATCTAGGACAATTCGACATTGTCCTCCGCTGGGCTCGGATTGACGAATCCCATCCCTACGACGTCATTGCAATCGACTCGGGATACGAAACGCGAGACGGTACGCCCCATCCCCATGTACAGGGCGACCGGCTTTGCGAAGGAGACGGTGCAACGGTGATCAAGCGAGCTCTCCGGGAAGGTCGTCTATTCGACTTCTTCACCGTCGTTGACCGGATCTTGAAAACCTACAACCCGCAAAGTGCCTACGTTTCACTCGACGACTGGGATGGAGTGAACTGTCGCGCGTGCGGAGATACCGTCGATTCCGACGATCTGAATCGCTGCTCAAAATGTGAAACGGAGCTCTGTTGTGACTGCAGCACCCGCTGTGAGTCGTGTTCCGATCGCTATTGCAATGACTGCAATGGTTCATGTGCCGGCTGTGACGCCGATTGCTGCCAGTATTGCCAAACGCTGTGTGAAGAGTGTGATGACCATTTTTGTGACTCTTGCCTAACCGAAGGACTTTGTGATGATTGCATCGATCGACAAAAACAAACGCCGGAAGCGGAAACAATCGAGCAAACGCAGCCGGCATGTGCTTAGGTTCACTCCCTATGCAATGGCTAAACTGCTGTTTCTGCGAGATATTGGCCCAACAGAAGTTGGCGGATTTGGAATCTCCAACGCCGATGACCTTTTACTGGTCGAGGACGTCCAGCTGGTCCAACAAGTCTGTTCCGCTGTCTCCGTCGAATTCGATGACGACAGTGTTGCTGACTACTTCGACGAGCAAGTTGACTGTGGTCGACTGCCGGAGCAATTTGCTCGGATCTGGATTCACACCCATCCAGGCAAGTCGCCGTCACCGAGCGGCACCGATGAAGAGACATTTGATCGTTGCTTCGGAGGCAGCGATTGGTGCGTGATGTACATACTAGCTCAGGGAGGAAACAGCTATGCCAGGGCCCGTTTCAACGTCGGTCCAAGTTTCGATCGACGTCTCCGTTGTCGCACGCAGCTTGACTGTGAGTTTCCATCATCGGATCAGGAGGCGTGGTTTTTGGAGTATTGCGAAAATGTTTCGATTCACGATCCATTTCTATCGCAGAACCCGCCAGTTACCCAATCGATCGACGTCGACTGGTGGCGACCGTCAACGGTCACGTTCGAACGATGGACCGATGAGCATTCGGAGGTCGGTTGATGAACCCTTCGCTCGATCGTTTTTCTCGTCAAGCAGGAATCGTCCCGGTCGACCGACTAGGGAGCGCAAACGCGACAGTGATCGGTGTCGGTGCCATTGGTCGGCAAGTCGCCATCCAGCTTGCTGCGATCGGAATCCAAAAGATCCAGCTGATCGATTTCGATGACGTCGATTTATCCAACACCACAACCCAAGGTTATCGCCATCGGGAGATCGGTCTGGCAAAAACCCAGGCTTGTGCGATCGCGATCGCGGAGCTTGATCCAACGATCGACATCACTTTGCTTCAAGATCGCTTTCGTCCACGGCATGACATCGGCAACTCAGTCTTTTGCTGCGTCGACTCCATTTCCGCACGTACCGCGATTTGGAACTCGCTGGAAGGCAAAGTGGATTTTTGGGCCGACGGGCGTATGCTTGGTGAAGTCATTCGAGTGTTTGCGGTAGCTGGTCATGACGGATCGTTGTATCGCTCTACACTGTTTTCCCAGTCGGAAGCACATCCGGGCACCTGCACTTCGCGGAGTACGATCTACGCGGCCAGCATCGCTGCCGCCCTGATGGTTCACCAGTTTACGCGATGGCTACGTGACATCGCCGTGGATACGGAAACGAGTTTGAACTTGCTCTCGGGAGATTGGCTGGTAAACGACGCTCGGTGACGGCGTTTTTTTCGGTTGCCCGAAAACCTCGACGAAAGCTCTAAGATGTGACTGAATGTTATTCGTCTGATGGCTGCTCCGCCCACCCAGGCGGAGCAGCCATCCATTTTTTTAGCTATTCTGCGCCGAGCCAAAGAACTACCCGTTGCCTCAATCGGATAAAACGCTTCCGATCACACCCACCTGAACGACTGTCCTATCTAATGTTCACCACAAATTCGCCACTTCGCGAGAGACAAACACCATCCTTGACGATGAAGCACTCGGCCCAGTGCATACCCGTATACTTCGTGGACTCTTCTCTGGTCCTTCCTGAACGCTTTCCATCGTAGAAACCGCCTCGAAGGTCATTCGCGTTGGTTGCTTCTTGGCCACTATTCACGATCTGCCAATGAACGCTGTATGGTTTGGGAACATCGGTGATCGCTTCAAAAACCAAGCCCGCATTCTTCGGCAACACTGCACTGTTGCTCCTAAATAAGGTCGGACGAAATCCATTTCGCATGTATTTGGCTTTAATTCGAGTCTGGTATCTTGTCGGTGAAATATGCCAACGAGGTTGCTCGCGGTGCGCTACGTCGAAACGCAAATACTTTCCTAGAGTTCGACCAAATGCGGATTCAACAAGGGTGTTGTTGGCAACCAGCTGTGACGCATACACATCTGCAACGCGAATTCCAATGTCGCTACCGAAAGATTCGACAAGCGTTCGCTCGAGTTCTTTGGACGTCGATGCGTTCAGGATTTGGTCAATGTCCTCTTGAAGCCATCCAATCCACTGGAAAAAAGCGTCTGCCTTCTCGCTACCTTCGTCATTCCATCGGTCAGCGAAATTTTCGTTTGGATTCACGGGATTCCGAATGACCCATTTGTCGTTTTCGCACTGGATCAATCCGGTCTCTTGGTATCGTTGGATCCGATCAATTAGGTTGGCCAACGCTGAGTACACATCTGGCTCACCTTGATACGCCAGCGCAGCCAGCGTATTGATGATGATGGAGATTGGACGATCCTCACAGTTTTTCAAACTGTTGAATCGGACGTCGCGGTGGCGTTTCAAGACCTGGATCGCCCGCTGCAGGGGCGTTCTCACCAGCTGATCTGGTACATCATCAACACTCGCGAATATCTCCATGTTTTCTAGATAGATTTCACGTTTACGCAAAGGCGAAAGTTCTTCGAAAACAGCCTGCTGTCGCTCCCCAAACCAATCCGCATATCCCGCTGGATTCGTAAAGCCCCACGAGTAGACGCGGCCTTCCTTGTTAAGGTCGGTTAGAGCAACCGATTGAACCGCATGGCGTTCCTCCACGTCGGAAAACCGCTGCGGATCCGGGATACACGGAAGTATGTCTATGTGAAAGCCAGCTCCATCGTGTTCTGCGTAGTTTAACGTCCAGCAGCGGCGCCCTTCCTCATCGAGCATTTCTGAATATGTGCCGTGCTCTTTTAATCGGTTGCCTACCAGATGACGAATCGTCTTCGCAGTGGTGGTTTGCTTGGGGTATGGCAGCACACATGCGAGATCGATGTCGTAGTTGGTTTCTTTGCCATCGCGAATTGGGCGAACAACTGTGCCCAAACGAAATGAACCCTGCGGATAGATAGAAGGCTCACCGTGCGCACCTGGGTAGTGCCCATCATTCAGCCACCGCCCCACCGAAGTATATCGCTCCACAGCTTGCTTGTACTTACTTGGAGGAATGTCAAGTTCTTCAGCAAGCTGCCGAAGGATCGAGTTCACGATCAGGGTTCGGTTGTCGATGACTGAGTGATGCATGGCTAGACTTGGGAAATGGTTATCGTTGGTATGAATCCACCGCTCTTGCGATTTTGGTCGTACACGCGGAAAGGAAGATCTGCTTTCGGCATCCAAGTTCGACCGAGCTCGACCGCAGCGGCAACCGGAATTGAAGGAAAAACTGACAACTCACACGATTCGCCATGCCGAAGCTTGATTTGATCAAATAGCTTCCTCATGGTTTCGCGGAAAAGTTGCAACTGAGCGCTGCTCTTGAGAAAATCGTTTCCAGGTTCGGTTGGAGTGACGGTATAGATACAGCAGTTGTCGCCTAACACGGACCGTACACGTTCATTTGTGACATTTGCACTCAACGCAAGATTGATTGCGACGGCAGTCGCTGATTCATTACCATCTTGCAGCACCTTGAACTCGAACGGCTTGTTGTGTTCGAGCCAGCTCCAGGTTGAAGGCTCCCGGTGGAGTTGGAACACGTCAGCCATTGGGATGTCAGATAACAACCTTCCCAACTCAACCAACAAAGGAATGGGCGCCAATGCAAACACAGAAAGGTGCAGAGCATCAGCCGTCAAACGCGGTTTTACACGTTCGGCAAACTGACGCCGAAGATGTTCCACCTCCATTGTCCAATAGAGCTGTTCGTCATCACCGATTGAGGCGTTTCCAAGACTCAGCGATATTGGTTCGTGGCTCGCGGGATACCGCTCTGGAAGCAGGGCCAATTTTGCATTTTGAATCGTTAGCGGCGTCCCGTGTTCGCCGATCCTCGCACCGTACATAAGAACGTGTGAGCGGCGTTCTTGATCAATAGCCGTTACGAGCTCAATGCGGCTCTCGTGAGCTTGTTTCATTTTTTGCAAACGCGCAACTGTATGCCCCGCGACATCCACCTTGTCAATCAAGCGATGATGCGCATCGCAAAGAAGCATCAAGTTGGAAAGGTCCGCCTTGAGCTTCTCAGATAGTACTGAATCGCCGCGCGGCCCCGTGGGCTTATCAGCGATAATGTGCGCAATGTATGCCTGGTTGAACTCCGCCTTCGTTGCCTGATCGCGGAACAGCTCTCGATTGCAACCCTCGTATTGACAGCGACCGGCAGCTCTGCCCCAAAGGCAAAGCCTAATCGGTTCTGGAACGTTTGATACTGACATCTCGGTCTAGTGCTTCTTATCCTTCGGTGGGTTCGGATCGTTACCGTAACTATCGGAATCGCGAATCTGGCCGTTGGGGCGGTGAATCACGAGTTCCGTCTTGTGCGTTTGGGCGAGCTTTTTGCCGGCGTCAATCGCTTGTTGCTGAGTTGAGTGAACGGACGACGCCCGCTCAGCTCCCTCTCGCTTGACTGCCCAACCGTTTTGCCCGGGGACAACGTGGTAGTCCTTCTTGGTCATGGTTCTCTCCACAAGTGAATGGTTTCGCTTTAGCTACCCAACAAAGGCAGCCATAAAGGTTTGCCGCTTACGACGATTTCGCGGAACAGCCGCAATTTTGCCGACTAGATCAACGACTTCGGGCGCTGCCCGCATTGACAGACACTTGGCGATCGACGAAGACCTAGGTGGGTAAAGTTACTTTACCCGTAAAAAAAGTATACGCAGCAAAACGGAGCCCGCAACAGTGGTACAACCGGAAAAGTCAGAAATTCGCCATAGTGTCCAGCGCAGACTGGAATTCATTGAGTTTCGTTTGTTTTGGGAAGGACAAATCAATCGGTCGGATATCGTCGCGCAATTCGGAGTCTCTGTTCCGCAAGCATCGGGGGATTTGAAGCGGTACCAGGAATCCGCCCCTGATTTCATTCGTTACGACCGCCACTTGAAGACATACCGGCCCACTGAACGGTTCAAGCCGTTGCATCTGCGGCCTTCGGCTGACGCCTATTTATCACAGTTGCGTTTGCAAGAGTCTGGCTATGTTGCCGAGGGCGAAACGTGGGCTGAGCAAACGCCCGACTTCTCGGTCGTCCCGATCCTTCGTCGTCCCGTAGAACCGGAGATATTGCGAGCGGCAATTGGCGCGGCTCGTGACTCCCAAGCTTTGAAGGTTAAGTATCAGTCCGCTTACTCCAATTCAACGACGTGGCGTTGGATCGCCCCGCATGCGTTTGGATACGACGGATTCGGTTGGCACGCTCGGTCCTGGTGCCTTCGCAATAAATCGTTTCGAGATTTTGTTCTCACCCGAATCGTGGAGGTCGATGGCTCCAAGCCGGAGAAGATCAATCGAGCGCAAGACGTTGAGTGGAATCACTCCGTCACTCTCATTCTTGAACCGAACCCGAAGCTATCTCCAGGCGACAAGCGCGCCGTTGAACTCGACTACCGAATGGAAGATGGCAGGTGCAAGATCGAGACTCGGGTCTCTTTGCTCTACTACATGATGGGGCACTTGTGTTTGGCCCCGGAGCACGATGCGCTTGACCCAAAGGTTGCTCGACTCGTGTTGATAAACCGAGATGAGGTCGAACGAATTCAAAAAACGGTAAAGAGCCAAATTGCTTCGGAGGCGCAGGCGTGACTTTGCGAAACCTCAAACGGCGAAGAATCTGGCGTTCATTGCCCAAAATATTTGCCCGATCCATGTCGCGAGTGACCAAACGTGTCAATCGCATCCGCTACGCTCGGATGCTACCCCCCTCAGGGGAGCGGTTCTTTGGCAGCATTCCGGTATCGTATGTCCGTAGCTGGTTTTTAACTTGGGGCAATATATGGAACATGAGCGATACAAAGCACCCGGTATTCGGCAACTCTGGGCGGAATTGATCCTCCGGTGCGATAAGTGCGTGGAGCATCGCTCTCAGGCCAACAAGATTCGAGGGGCAATCTACATTTATGCCGCACAAGGGCGTCCAGACATTTCGGACGCCGAGATCCTAGACGCTGTTGGTCAACCATGGGATCAACTCGATAAGGGCGTCATCGCTGAAACGGTCGAGGTGGTTGGCTGTGATGAAACGGAGTCTGAATTTGAGTGGCAGTTGGCCAACCCTCAGCGACTTGAAACACCACCGAAACCCGATAATCAGCCGCAGCCCGTTTGGTTTAATCCATTCGATTCGATCGGGCTTGATGTCAGCAAGGATGACGAAAGCGTCGAGATCTCGCCGCCCCACGTCAGCAGCCCAATGTTGCAAGTGGGAGGGACGCGCAAGCTGTATCTCGCCCGAGAAACCAAAGACACCCACGACCGCGACAAACGCCGCGACACCGAGAACCACAAGATCGATTGCGGCCGCGCCCACTTCCGAGAACTCGGAGTTGATTACGAAGTGGCAACCAATATTCAAGAAGTGCTTACACCGCGAACCAAGTGAACCTACGAAGAACCGCTAATGTCATACTGGGTTTGGATCTGGACTTTGATAACCGGTTGACAACACGAATCCACAGCTAATCAAGAAATCTAGGATCAAGTGATGAGGCCACTCGTGAAATCCCCAGCTACAAGAAGAATGACAATTCACGATGAAATCCTCGCATGGTCGCTCGACCAACCGCTTTGGCAGCGCGATGCGTTACGTCGCATTGTCGAAAAAGGCAGCTTTGATGTCTCGGATACCGATGAGTTGACCGCGGCCTGTCGTGAGGCTTACGGGCTGAGCGAAGATTCCGCACCCAACTTATCACCGCTAGCGACCGAGCATATCCCTTCCCGGCAACAGTCCGGTCGAAAGATTACGCTGTGCTCGATCTCGGAAGCGGCGAACGTCAATGCATTGGATTCAAGTCAGGTACTATCGTTTGCTGCAACCGGCCTGACAGTGGTATTTGGTTACAACGGTTCGGGAAAGAGTGGATACGGGCGAATCCTGCGCCGTGCCTGCCGTGCCCGCAGTAAAGGTGACCCAATCCTGCCTAACGTCTTGGGTAAAGCGACGACTGACCCAGCCAGCGCTGTCATCACGACCGCGATTGATGATGCCGAGCAGCTGCCAGCACAATGGATCGACGGGCAACAATCGCCCGATGGTCTTGGATCAATCAGTTTCTTCGATTCGGATTGTGCATCGGTGCATGTACGAGATAAGAACGAGGTTGCTTTCACGCCATTCGGCCTAGAGATCTTGCCGACACTGGGTGACTTGTGCAAATCAGTTCAAGCAAAGCTCGGCGCGGAAAAGAGGACACTCGAAGGTGAAACACCTCCGTTTCTACGAAGCAGCTACGCGACCGGCAACACAAAGGTCGGCAAAACGCTTACCTCGCTCAAGGGTTCAGCGAAACCGGAAGACTTGGATACGCTGGCGTCTTTGGATGATGCCGAAGTGGAGCGACTGAAGGAGATACCTGCACAATTGGCGTCCGACCCGCAGAAAGCGGCGAAAGAGCTGCGGGTTCAGGCAGGCCGAATCACCACGCTCGGACGTTCGCTTGCTGCGGCCGAGAAGGCATTGTCTGACGAAGCACTTGAAGCAATCAAAGTACTTGCCAGTGACGCCGCCGCGAAAACGAAGGCCGCTCAAGTTGCTGCGGCGATGAACTTCAATGATGATCCACTGGACGGCATTGGGGAACCAGTATGGCGTGCTCTTTGGGAAGCGGCTCGTCGATACTCTACGGACGCAATTCCAGACACGGAATTCCCTGCTACAGACGCTGAAAATGCCGTCTGTGTTTTATGTCAACAACCGCTTGCTGAATACGCAAAAGATCGATTAGAGCGATTCGAAAAGTTCGTGCGTGACGATAGTGCCCAACAAGCAACCAAGGCAACTGCGGCTTTGACAACTGCTGTTACAGCTTTAGATCGGCTTGACCTTCAAGGCGAAGGTACCAGGGAACAAATGAAAGACGTAGAAGCATTAGACGCTAACGTCTTTCAGTCAGTTCGGGATCAGCTCGCAACGCTGTTGCGACGATTGCGTGCGGTTAAGCTGGCTTACGAATCAGGCAACTGGTCTTTCGAGACTCCGGAAGCGCTCAACGACGTTGGCGACCACTTGGTAGCCCTCATTAAGACCCTGGGCCTGCGTGCCGCAGAGATTGACAAATCAGCAGATGCGACAGAGCGAAAAAGGCTGACGGACGAACTTGCAGAGCTAAAAGCTCGCGAGTGGCTGGCAACCGTACTCGGCGACGTGAAGGAGCACGTGTCTCGGCTAGCCGACATCAGCAAGTTGAAAAAAGCAATCGCCGAGACCAGAACGAATGCAATTACGACCAAAAGCAAAGAACTGGCCAAGCTCTACGTGACCGATCAGCTTCGCAATGCGTTTGCAGATGAAATCAAGAAGATGCAACAAGGGGTGCGTCGACTAAACGTGGAACTTGTCGCAGCAGAAGGAAAGTACGGACGCACCTTTTATCGCGTCCAATTAGTTGGAGCCAGCAATGCTCAGGTGGTGACAATTGTTTCTGAAGGCGAGCATCGCTGCATTGCATTGGCTGGGTTCTTATCAGAGCTTGCAACCGAGACGACCAAGTCAACTGTGGTGTTTGATGACCCAGTTACGTCGCTCGACCACCACTGGCGTGGTTGCTTCGCGCAACGTTTGGTCGAGGAAGCTGCCGATCGACAGGCCATTGTCTTTACCCACGACATTGTGTTCCTGCATGATCTTTTGTCAGGTGCCGAACAACTGAAGGTGCCAATTGAACTCCGTCGCGTGCAATCGAATCGTAACAACAGCGGTTTCGTCGATGACAAATTACCGTGGATTGCTCAAAAAACCCTGCCACGAATAGATGAACTTGAGCATCGCGTCAGGGCGACACAAAATGACTACAACAACCAAAACGACGACGTTTACGAACGGGATATATTCGCGGTTTACGGCGACATTAGAGCAACAGTTGAACGAGCTATCGAAGAGCATTTCTTTCGAGGTGTCATTGTTCGTCATAAAGATTACATCAGCTTAAGCAATCTCAAGAAGGTTACAGCCATGACAACGACCCATTGCGAGCGTCTGCAGACGCTATTCAAACGCTGTTGTGATATCACCTCTGCTCACGATCGAGCTTCGCTCCGCAGTTTCGGTGTCCCAACTCCAGGCAACGCACTCGATGATCTGGATGAATTACGAAAACTGGTTGTCGAAATCAAAGCTGAACAGAAGCTTGTGGTTTGAGAAGCGGGATCTTCGCACAATAAGAATCCGCTCAGCATCGTGCGGTGTTTCGTTTTGCTGCTTCGACTTTAGAGACGGGTCTTTTTGGTTGTAATGTATACCGCCATATGTTTGGCTTTTTCGAGTATTCGATTAGTGGTTTCTATTCCTTCAATGTTAGTATACAGTTTAAGTGCGATTTAACTTAACGCGACTCATGATTCGGCTTACTCCTGGTCCGCTTCGGCCGACCTTTGGGAAAGCGACGATTAACGAATTGCGCGGCGGTCCTGAGACGTTGCTTCGTTGGTTGGAATTGCAGCTTGGTTTGCCAGTCGTCGAAGCGCACCGGGGAAGTCACGTTACGGAGTATGCGACAGCTCTTGATGGGGTGGCCGACTCCGTTATCACTGCCAGTTTGCAGACTGATCGATGGGCGACTGCATCGGAATTATTGTCTCGCAGAGATGAACTGCAGGTTGGCGGATGGGATCAAGCTGATGTGGACGGTTTGCCTGTTGTTGTCAGCGACCTTGCTCTGGCGGCGAGCGGACGCGAATTTGTGTTCCCGAGTGTCGCCAATCGCATTCATCGCGTCCTGGATGCTCTCGATGACGGTCAAGTTCTACCTCCGCATTCGTGCGAATTAGCGGATCCCATCGATCGCTGGCCAAGGAAATGGCAGGCTCTGTTGCAACGTCTGACTATCACGCCATTTGTTGAAGCGGAATTCTCTGCCGCCGAGGGCGCAGCTTTACGACTTATGCAGACCGTTGTACGAGGCGGTACCGGGTCGAATGTGGAGCTGGATGATTCTTTGCGCTATGTCCAGTCGCTTAGTCAGACTGCCGCCGTTGAGTACGTCGCAGCAACTCTCGCACACGACCCAGACCAGCTTGAACGAACCGTTATCCTGTGCGAAGACGACAATCTTGCCATCCAGTTAGATGCGGCGCTGCGTCGATACGGTTTGCCCACTATGGGAGCGTCGGCGTGCTCCAAGGCTCATCCGATGCTGCAGGTATTGCCGCTGAGTTTGGCATTGTTGTGGAGTCCGGTCGAACCGCAACACTTGCTCGACTTCTTAACTCTGCCAATTTCGCCCATTCCGCGACGAGCTGCGAATGAACTGGCTCGTGCATTGACTAATGAGCCGGGTTTGGGAAGCAGCTCGTGGGAAGAGTCGATCGCGACACTTTGCGATTCAGAAGCAGATCCCGAAGGCTCGCTTCGAGCCAAATTGGACTCATGGTTGTTCTGCGAACGGGTTATTCAAAACAACTTGGTGCCGACTCGACTGGTTCGAGAACGATGCGCCGCAGTGGCGAAATGGGCGACCGGATTGGCTATCGCAATGTCCAACGAGCCGGAGGCTTCCATAGAATTGATTCAAGCTCTGCATCTAGCCGCTGGCCAAGCGACGCTGCTGGGTGAATTGGCACAAAGCCAAGGCACGGAACTTAGCGAACCTCAGTTGTCACGATTGCTGGAGGAGGCTTTGTCCGCCGGCGTTGAGTCGATAGGTGCCATTGAAGCAGAAGGCGGGCCGATGCGTGTTCGCTCTTTGGCAGAGATCAACGATCGCTGTTATCGAGTCATCTGGCTGGGACTGGGAACCGCCGACGCTTCACCATGCCGATGGTCTACCGATCAACTCAACATACTTCGCGATCTTGAAATCGAAGTTGATGACGGAACCAATTCTCTAACATCATTGCGAACTGCCGAAGCACGCGGTCTTGGGTTCATTGAGAATGCACTCTTTGCTGTCTTGCTGCCACAAGACAACGAGCAGCGACGGCACCCGCTATGGCTGGCGATCCGGATGGCACTTTCGAAGCATGCTCAAGACCACGTGGCTGTTTTGGAAAGTCTGATCGAAGCGGGTGACGTGTCTAGCTTGTCGCCGTTTGTCTGCAGTTTGTCATCTGAAGAGATCCAGCCACCGCCAGCGGTCCGTCCCATTTGGTCAGTCGATCCCTCATTGCTTTCAGATCGTGAGACTGTTTCGGCAACCGAGCTTGAAGATCGGTTGGCTTGTCCATTGAAATGGGTTTTCCGGTATCGCGCTAAGCTTCGGCCAAGCTCCATTGCTCAATTGCCGGGCGATTTTCAACTTAAGGGCAGTTTCTGTCACAAGATCCTAGAGCACGCATTCAATGACGGTGATGGTTTACCAGATGTCGATGTGGCCGTTGCACGGGTCGAGCGTCTGTTTGATGAGCGGCTGGAATTGGACGCCGCACCGCTGGCCCAATCAGGCAAGTACCGCGAGCGACAGTTGCTTCGCAAAGAGCTGAGCCACGCTACCCGTGTTTTGATCAACACGCTGTCAGCCGGTGGTTATCGCATCAATGGGATTGAAGTCGACGTTGAGGGTCAGGCCTTCGGCAAGCCATTCTCCGGAAAGATTGATTGTCTGGTTGAAGATTCCGCAGGACAAGAGGGGATTATCGATTTCAAATATGGTGGCAAGAAATACGAGAAAATGATCCAAGAGGGGCGAGCTGTCCAGCTTGCCACGTACGCTTACAGCCGCTCGGAAGAGACCGGGCGATTTCCAGCGATTGCCTATCTGGTGTTGAGTGACGGGTTGCTATTCACGCCATCTCGCGGCCCGATCAATGGGGATGGACATCGGTCGGTTGTCGATGGACCAGCGGTACAAGCCGTTTGGCAAGAGTTTGAAACGGCGATCACGAATGCCGAATCGTGGCTGACTTCTGACGGCAATATCCCTGCGAGACCTTTACAGGAAGCACAAGAGTGGCCTCACCGCTTGCGAATTGTTTTGGAAACGGACCTCAAGCCTACGGACACGCAATACGTGTGCAAGTATTGCGACTATCAACATCTTTGCGGGCTCAAACAACTGCTATGACAAACTTACTTGAAGTCGTCCGCGCAGGCGCGGGCTCCGGCAAAACAACCGACCTGTGCAACACGGTAGCTCAGGCTGTCGCTGATGGCTTGGATCCAGCTCGAATCTTGGCCACCACGTTTACCAAGAAAGCAGCCGCCGAGCTGAAGGGACGTGTCCAGGCGAAACTACTTGAAGGCGATTGGCACACTCATGCCGATCGACTGGAACTTGCTGCAATTGGAACGGTTCACAGCGTTGCGCATCAACTACTGCGTCGATATGCGATCGAACTTGGCTTGTCGCCACGGCTTGAGGTGTTTGAGCAAGGGGCCGACAAAGTTCTTAGCGACTTGCTGGCGGCAATTCCATTGGCTCGCTGGGAACCTTTAACCGAGCGTACCGAACGACTTGGTGTCAGTGATTTGTCGAGCCAAATTCTAGCTTTGCTCGCTGCGAAGCGAGGTAATCGAATTTGCGACAACACATTCCGTGAACACCTCGCGGCGAGTGCTTCCCGAGTTTGCGAGATCCTCTCCCCGAACGGAGTTGCTAGTACGGCTCAGCCCGTATCGCATCTCTTCGCATTGGCAGAAGCCGCAATCAACAATATCGAAACCACGACAACGGACACAACCAAGACAACTTCTGACGCGATCAAAAAACTGCGCAAGCTCAATTCGAGCAAAGGCCCATTGTGGGGAACATATCTCGATGCGGCGAAGATCAGTGCAGGAAAAAGGTCAGGAGCTGACCAACTGCTCGACGAACTTCGATTGCACGCGGCGGAGGTGCGAAACAATCCACAGTTGCATGAGGACTTGATTCAGTTCAACAGTTTACTGACGGAGGAAATCCTGCTGCTCGATGCAGAATACACTCGCTACAAAGCTGAACGAGGCCTGGTCGACTTCACCGACCTGGAGACCCTGTTGCTGGGCTTGCTTGAAGATGAATCTTTAGCAGACCGTCTTTCGCAGGACTACGACTTGGTTTTGGTGGATGAGTTCCAGGACACGAATCCGCTGCAACTCGCCATCTTCCAGCGTTTGCGGACGATTGCGCCTCGTAATCGCTGGGTCGGTGATTCACGGCAAGCGATCTATGGATTCAGAGATACAGACCCTCGACTCGTCGCGGAAGTCTGGGAGCAAGTACCCGAAGAACAGCGATCGACTTTGCCTAACAATCACCGTAGCCAAAAAGGCTTGGTGCAGTTAGTCGGGGAATTATTCGCGCCGCATTTCGACGAAGACCCTCGTCAGATTCCACAAAATGACGCGGAAGATCGTGGTGTCGAACGCTGGTTGCTGAATGTCAAGAACAACGACGACGAAGCGGTCGCACTCGCATGTGGTATCGCACAACTTCATCGCGAAGGAACACGCTTTGGCGATATTGCGATTTTGGAGAGAGGAAATGCCCAGCTCACACGACTAGGAGTCGCACTGGACGAGGTCGGAATTCCGTATCTACTGGAAAGCCCCGGTTTGTTCTCGACAAGAGAGGGCCAACTTCTCCTGGCTGGATTGCGGCTTGTCGCTAATCGCAACGACTCGCTTGCAGCAGCAACGGTAATGCATCTTTCCAGCGATCCAACTACACCGACGCCGGACTGGCTATCTGAAAGGCTTCATGCTCTTGCAAACGCCCCCGTAAATCCCGAAACCGGAGAAGCCGAGTTCCAGCTTCCCTGGAAAAACGATCCAATTTTGGCGGGCCTTGAGGCAATTGACTATCGCAATCTGTCTCCATCATTGGTCATACAGCAGGTGGTTGAAGCTCTCGCGATTCCCCGCCGTGTGCATACCTGGGGAAACGCGCCTCAACGCTGCTCTAATCTCGATTCAGCGATCCGCCATGCAAGGGAGTACGAAGAGTCTGCCGCGACTGGGAGTGGCAGTGCGACATTATCTGGACTAATTCTCCATCTGGAGGAGTTAGCCACTAGTGCCAAAGATTCACGTTTCACATCGCAAGGCCATGACGCTGTGACGCTCATGACCTATCACGGGGCCAAAGGACTGAAGTGGCCAGTGGTCGTGCTGAGCGGACTGAACTCGGCGCGTGACCCCGACATGTGGAAGCCAGTCGTTAGCAGCGAAACGATTGCTGATGATCCACTTGCGAATCGACAATTGCGAGCTTGGTTCTGGCCATTCGGAATCACAGATGGTCCATTTGGAAGTATCAAGAAAGGCAGCTTGCTCGAAATCGACGCACTTGCGACTCCCGAGGGACAAGATCAAAGTCAATGTGAAGCCCAAGAAAATCTCCGATTGCTTTACGTTGGTTGTACGCGAGCGAAACAGAAGCTCGTTTTCTCGCACCGTGCTGGAAACTACAAATGGCTTGAATCGCTTACCCGCATCGATGACTTGCTCGATCCAACTCAAGAGCCAGGGGAACACCCGATCGAGGGCATCGCTACGACACTCGTCATCCGGCACCTGTCACACGAAGAACTGGACCAGCATTGCTTTGACGAACCGGCAACGCAAGTTTGGATCAGTCAGGACCAGCCAAGCGAGTTGCCTGTCTTCAACAAGCGATATTACTCACCAAGCCAAGCTCAAACCCCAACAGGATGCGCCGAATTTACAACCGTGACGTTCCCCGGATCTCAATTCTTTCCTGCGAAAACGACCGAAGATCAATACTCGTCGATCGGTGACGCTGTCCACGGCTACATGGCAGCCTTGCCTTCGCTCATCAACGCAAGTCCAGAACAAAAGACAAAGGTCGCCGAGCGTTGCATTACGGTTTTTTCAGTTGCCGCAATCCTGCCAGCCTCCGAGCTTGTCCGCTCCGGTGACCGATTCATCGACTGGGTAAACGAAACATATCCTGGTGCAAAATGGCACTCAGAAGTGCCAGTGAGCGCGCCGCGTTCGGACGGTGGCCAATGGGTCGGAACGATCGATCTCATTCTTGAGCTTTCCGATGGTATGCTGATCCTGATTGATCACAAGAGCGCACCCATTCGTCGCGACCACTGCGCAACCAAAGCGGCCGAATACGCTGGCCAGCTCCTGGCTTACAACGAGATACTCGCTAGCTCGAATAGGACCGTCGACGCCACATTAATTCATTTCCCGCTCGCCGGAGTTGTTGCACAATTACGTGATTCCTAAACTACTTACATTGATTTATGAACTGACGGATCAAGAAACTCACCGAAGAGGAGCTCATTGAGTATCGTAACTCTTGTCGCGCCGCTACGCCGCAATCAGCTTAACGCCTAGCGGTCGCATTTTCGACGTAATGAGATGTAATACACGAGGCTTCGGGTTAATTACGGTTGCGCTGGGTTCACACTGTTTATGTAACGAACAGCGCCCTGGACATCCAGGAAATCTGTTGCAAGTGATTCGCAGAGCAGCTCTTCGGAGAGAAGCTCGTCGAGCTTCCTGAACTGCTTTGACGGCAGGCGACGCGCTAGTGCAAGAGCATCTACCGGACTGGCAATCAAGGCAGGTAAACGCTTTATCAATTCGCTGACACCTGTGGATTCAAACTCCAAGGCGACATCACGATCGATGCACGCGATTCCAGCGTTTTCGGCTAAAAGACATAGCGTTCGCTGAATGCGAGTTCCGGTCCACGTAAACCACAATGAACGGCTCGGTGAAAGTTCTACGAAATTGGTCTTGTGGATACGACTCAGCTTGGCCGTCGCCCGTGCTTCTGACAGCAATTGCGAGGAACCGTCGTCTAGATAGCCAAGTTGCTGGTTGCCGGAAACAATTTCTCTCATCTTTTGCCGGACGCGTTCGTGAATCTCTCCACCTCCGCCGATGAATTTAGGTGGTTTCTTTCCGCTAGCTCGCTTTACGATTACCTCTCGCCGGGCGTCATCTATGTTCATGACTTGCCATCTCCGGGCACCTAGTAAGAAGTGGTCGTTGACCTTTGGCAATGAGTCAGCGGGCAACATTCCGATTGGAACACTGTGATGCAACACGCTGTAGTCACTACCGCTCGCGAAAGCGCTGTAGAATGAATAGTGACGCACCATTTGTTCGCCCTTCGGCGCGAGAATCACATCTCCCTGCGGCATTTGCTCGATCAATTCCTTCGCCGCCAGACACCGCAGAATCTGTGCAAACTGCTTGGCTGAGAAACTTCGGAACGCTCCATTGGTGGATAGCGACTCGAAGATGCGAGAGGCCTGGGCACCGCCGAATTGCGCGAGAGTGCTCAGTATTTGATGCGTGAACGTGCTCAGATCGAGTTTTGGAATTGAGGGTGGCTCCACCCATTGAGGTCTTTCGAGCATCAATTCGGTCGCAGCGGCGGCTCGAAGGAGATTCAAGTGCAACTTGTCGAGCAGAGTTGACTTCGCGGTGATCTGATTCTCGGTAATGTAGAGCCGCATGCACTGTGGCTCATCTTCTCCACGTCCGCTTCGACCGATCCGCTGAACGAGCGAACCAACAGACCAAGGTGGATCGACTTGCCCGACTGCGGAGACATTCCCGATATCGATTCCAAGCTCAAGGGTCGAAGAACAGATGGTGGTTTTCGGGCGACGGCCAAGCATCTCTCTTTCAGTGAATTCTCGGCTTTCCTTACTTAGCGAACCGTGATGCACCATAAACTCTTCTGGCCGACTGTCCGCCCGACAGTGTGCGTTCAACGCGTCCGCGTATTGCTCGACGTCGGATTTGCTGTTCGCAAAGATCAGATTCTTTTTTCCAGCGAAGTGGCAGAACATGGCGTCGACAATCCCAACAGGCAGGGGCATGGACTGATCATCCCCTTCGTCGTGATGTTGTTTAGGGGGAGGGTTTACAAAGCCATGAATCTTGTACAGAACACGCTTCGACTCGGAACTGCCTTCGATCAATTTAACCTCGCGGTTGCCGTCCGGCCGAAGCCAGGCTTGGTAGGTTGGAAACGCATTGCCCAGGGTTGCTGAAAGGCCCACCATGCGAAAGTCCCGTTCAGTTTGTTGGCGCAGGCGAAAAAGTAGGCTTCGTAAGTGAGTCCCCCGTTCGATCCCAACCAGCGAGTGAATTTCGTCTATCACGACGAATTCGAGATGCCGGAATACAGTTGCAATCCGAGACGTTCGATTCAGCATCAGGGACTCAATTGACTCCGGAGTGATAAGCAGAACACCTCCGGGATGCTGAATCAGGCGTTTCTTGCGTCCGGCATCAACGTCACCATGCCAGCGATAGACAGGTATCTTTGCGAACTCGCACAGACTCTCGAGCCGACGAAACTGGTCATTGATCAGTGCTTTCAGCGGCCCGACATACACCGCCTGGACAGAAGGTTTTTGCGAGTCGAAGATGCGAGATAGAATCGGCAGAAACCCTGCTTCGGTTTTTCCCGAAGCCGTGTTCGCCGAGATCACGATGTCTGCCTCGCTACGCAAGATCGCGTTTATGGCTGTTTCCTGAATCGGTCTAAGGGAACGCCACCGCATGTCCCACAAGATTTTCTGAATAGGCGGAGCGAGCAAATTGAACGCCTGCGACGAACTCATAGCCGAAACTCGGTCAAATCCTCGTCCGTTGAAGCGGGCTGCTGCCCCCCCTTGTTTCCTTCGGCAGAACTTTCGTTTGCCTTCCCCAGTGTTTGAAGGTGATCCTTCCAGCTTCGACTTTGGTCTTGCTCCAAGATGTTGAGCAAGCTCACAAAATCCTTAATCGTTTCTCGTGGAGTCTGGAAGTACGCAGCGCCCATTCGTGACTGACAGTTCTTCAGAAATGCGACCAAACCATCCTTCGAGATGAAGTGATCTTCACCGTTCTTTCCCGCGTGAACCCGCCGAATGTTCAACAACAGTACAAGGCAGTCTTCCGGTGTCAGGTTTTCGAGTTTGATGACGGGAGAGGAATAGTCTTGCTGCTTCTCATCGGCAAACCGGTTTGGAGCTAATCTTGTTGCCAATGCCTCGTAGCTGTAGAGCCCCCGACGTTGGTCTTCCAAACATTCATCAGTGCCGGCAAACAAGAATGCGAGGCCTTCGGCGCGTCCCTGCAGGCAGTCATTGATAATCCGCAATAACGCCTCGTAATTATTATTTCTAGCCGTGGTGTTGGATAGCCGATGAGACAGGACAACGAGTTCATCAACGTTCACGAGCAGTCCAGCGTATCCCGCCAAACGAACGAACCCGGCAAACAGCTTTAGATAGTCATAAAATCCGCTATCGTCGATAATCGAACGAACGCCGAGGTCTTGGCGGGCTTCGGTCTTGGTGGTGTATTCGGCACGCAACCAACGGAGCGCGTTAGCTTGGATTTCTTCATTATGTGAAATATAGCCTTCGTAGTATTTGGAAATGACATTCACGAAGTCAAACCCGCTGACGAGATCTTGGAGCGGACGCAGAACGCGCACAAACTCCCTTTTCACATCGTCCTCGTTCCCACTGCCAGACTGCCGAATGGAGTGGTCAATTTCGCCGACCCAGCGTTCGACGACATTTTGAAGTGCATTCCCTTCGGGCTTGGACCGAGTGGATAGATTCCTCATCAGTTCTGTATAGAGGGATCTTGCTTGTCCGCCTGATCCATGAAAGCGTCGTTCTGTCGTGATGTCAGCTTGTGCGACAACGAACTTTCGCTTTTGGGCAACATTTCGAATCAGATTGAGAAAGAACGTCTTTCCGCTACCAAAGCGGCCCACGATGAATCGAACGGATGCACCATCCTCCTCCACCAGTTTCAAATCATTCACCAAGGCGTCGACTTCGTTCAGTCGACCAACTTGAATATGCTGCAGCCCAATGGCCGGAACGACACCGGCGGAAAGAGATTGTAGAACGGCAGATCGTTCGCGATTGGGAATCATCGTTTAGCTTTCTTCCTGAATCAATTGTGCATGAATCGTGAATGTTTCTCCTTCCTCGATTAGCCAATCGCCGAACTCCTCAGTTGACCATTCATTAATCGCTTCGACCGCCCCGATGAGCATCAAACCATGTTCATCGGCAAGCGACCGCATCGCTTCAGAAGACCATTCTGTGCTTTCGAGAATCGAATGAAGCAACGGATGATAACGGGTGTCGAGGCTTCCGAACCTCGCATCTGCTGCCACCTCGGAACGCGGTTCAGCAGTGTCTTTGGCCGAACTCCTTGTTGACGACAACGCGGAAACGGACTCGTCCGCTATCTCGTCGTCATCCTCGTCGGCCATCGCATCGCGAAGAAGAGAGGCGACTTGGTGCGTCTCGGCCATGATTTTTGAAACCGCATCGAGATCAAGTTGCAAGTCGTCGGACTGGCTATCCCCGTTGACTCCGGTCGTCTCGTGGCGATGGATAAGTTGGTCGAGCTCAGCTTCGTCAAGGTCCAGCGACCGATAAGCCTTTCGCAACGCTTTTTGCTCGGCTTTGCAGATGACTTCATCGCTTGCGGCCACACCAACAAGAAACTCGCCGACCAAGCGTCGATGCTTGATCGATAATCTTTTCGCCAAAGCCTTACCAATCGTGTTGTCACCGGATCGTGAATGCAGCAGAAGGTACTGCAAGCGATCAAGACGCTTTGATTCCGCCTCCGATAGATTGAACTGTCCTTGCAGGTGTTCGTTGATGAAATTGAGTTCTTCCGCGTCAATACTGCCATCGGCCTCGGCAATACTCGCGCCAAGTCGCAGCAATACCGATGCGGCGGCGTATCCTGTAGGATCGTCTAGCACATTGCCGTCGTGAAAAAACAGCGTTACCTTCTCGTCCCATCGGTAGTTCTTCCCGGTGATACGCGCGTCGGGTTCGACACCGAAACCGATCACATCTGCGGTCGCTAATATCTGTCCGCATTGAGTCTTAGTGAGTCGGTCTCGACGGGCGATCTGCTTTATCGCGGCGAGCTCCGAGACGGGGACAATTGGCCAATCGTCTTCATCAACGTTGCGTTCCCACGCGTTGAGCCAAGCTTCTTCCTCCGGATGCTCACCCTGACGCAACTCCGGTGGAAGTGATTCATAGACGTTGGCCGTGATCTCACCAGACGACTTCTTTTTCTCGCGGCTAAAACTCCGCAGTGATTCGATGCTATCTTCCCAGATCGCAATGAGTGGCTTGAATTGTGCAGTCTTTCCGAAGACATCTGGTCGCGGCGGGATAGATGGGTTTTCATCGGAATGCAGGTTACGAAGCAGGCTGCCACTTGCTGGATAGTAGTCAACTCGCTTGGCCCGCTTACTGACATCTAGCGAGAGACCTTTTCCAAACCGCTCGCGGTACTTCACCTTGAACAGCTTGTTGAACTCTTCCTCGTGACGGTTAACGATCACGCTGGAAGACGACCTTGCGTCACGCTGAGCGATCGTTCGAGCGAGCCGAGATGGTAACAAGATCGACTTGGAATGAAGTATTCCCAAGCAAATGCCCAGCGTTTCGTCGGTCCACGTTTTGGTCACCCTGATCGCATTGCTTAGCAACTTGGTGGGTAGTTCGCCAGCATGCGATGCCAGATGGATCGTGGTCCACAAGAGCGATGTCCCATAGCGTCGAAAAGAGTTTGACTTTCCGTATACGAGCAGCAATCGCATGACTTCGTTGGCGATTGGGACATAGTCGGCACGATCAATCAATACACGGCGTTCCAGTCCGTAGAAGTAAATGAAAACGAAACCAAGTTCGACGTCCGAGTCTCTGCGTCCACCCTGAAGCCAACTTAGGTACTCACCACGCTGAATTG
This sequence comes from Roseiconus lacunae, assembly GCF_008312935.1. NCBI lineage: Bacteria > Pseudomonadati > Planctomycetota > Planctomycetia > Pirellulales > Pirellulaceae > Roseiconus > Roseiconus lacunae. The sequence goes on from NZ_VSZO01000005.1 coordinate 198,056, forward strand.
CCGAGCAGTCGTAGTAGTTGGGCCAGTATGGCAACGATTGCTGAGCGTTGATCGACGTTGACGCGATAGGCAATGACAAGTCAATCAATGATGCATCGAACCGACCGTGCAGTGGTCCGTTAGCGATGTAGACCAACGGATCCTGGACATCCAATTCGATCGAATCTCCCTTGCCGACCGAAACCTGAAACTTTATTGAGTCTCCCGGTCCACAGAAAACAACGCTACTGGTTTGCAAGTTCGACTTGGGAGTCGCCTCGATATACCGTTCGCCGCTGCCTTCATTTTCGGGCAACGGAATTGCAAACCCGCCATCGTTCAGCTGACTCGGTGTTGGCACGGAGCGCACCTCGACCAGATCCGCTTCATGAGTTGACGCTGCTCCTCTGAGAAATCGACGAAACATCCGTTTTCCTAATTCTGAACCTGCTTCAGGAAATCTTGCGAAGCGATCACAGGCTTGCCAAACTCACGGGCCTTCTTGGCCTTTCCTGACGAAGATGATGGATCCACCGCAACTACTACATCGCACTTGGACTTCGTCACATTCGAGACAACCGTAAAGCCGCGGTTGGTTGCCAGCTTTTCAAGTTCTGCTTTTGGCAACTTATTACCATTGGAGTCGGCGAAACTGCCGGTGAAACAGATAGATGATCCTACCGGAATACTGCTGCAACCGCAGTCAGGTTCAGTGACAGCAGGGACGCGATCTATTGGGATTCCTAACGCGTTGGCGACAAATGCGAGTGCGGCATTTTCTTCCTGGGTAATAATTCCGTCCTTTTTTGCTCCAACAACCATTGCATCGAAATATTGTTCGTGAGCGCGGACAATCTCGGCCTCGCTCAACGACAGTTCTTCTGCCAAGAAATTCAAATGTTGTCGTTCGTCGGCGGTAAGAACAAAATCATCAAGTACCCAGTCAAGCAAGTCCATGTATTGAAGCAAACGAGTATCGCCTTCGGTGTAGACAACTCGACTGATGAGCCTGTCAAGAACGAGTGTCCCTTCATCGGCACACCGGCGATGCGTCCGCACTGAAATTTCTCCCGGAACATTTCCAAGTTTCAATGGCTGCCCGTTGCATTTCGGTTTCAAAGCTCTCAGCAATCCAGCGCTGGCACGAGCATCGGCGAGGGCGCGGTGATGGCTTGGTGGATCGACACCGAGCATTTGACACGCGGCCGGTAACTTTTGTTTGGTCAACTTCAAAGTGCAGATGCCAACGCCGGGATCGAATATTGCCCTCAGTCGACCGAACTCCTGACCGAGCATTCGCTCGTCAAAAATTAGGTTGTGAGCAACAATCACGCGGTCACCAATGCGTTTGGCAATGGCGGAAGCCACTTCGCCGAATGACGGTGCCATCGATATCATCTTCGGCGTGATGCCATGCACGTGCGTTGGTCCAAGATCTCGTTCAGGATCTATCAGCGTCTCATACTCATCCACAATGCGGAGGCGATGGTCGAGAAGAACAATACCAATCTCGATAACGCGATCACCACTCCCGAATCCGGTCGTCTCGACGTCAACGACCGCAAAACCGTTTCCGTTGTTCGACATGCCTTTTGCCCTCGAGTCTTTCTCCATTAGGTCACGGCTATAATCCTAACCAATTCAGCTGCTAGGTTGTGACTCGATGGAGTCCGATTTACATTGGTCAGTAGAATCGAGAGCCCTATGCGTGACATCGCCGGTTTAGATGGCGCGGTGGAATGTGTCAACGACTTTGAGACAGCTTTGTGACCCACGATAAAGTCGGAGTTCAGTGTGGTCAGGGGCCGCTTCTGAAACCCTGAGATTTTTTCTCGGATCGCGATAGGGATGGCTGTTGACAGCCGCCCACCGCACAAATTCGTATCCGAGCGTCTTCCTCATACGGCACCTTCCTTGAGTCGAGCGCAATATCGAACACTTACTGGGGAATGAGTCTGGTCAGGATGCTCAACAGGATACGCCGCACTTGTTACTCAATCAAGAACGCAACTCTCGGTAATATATCTCCGACCGGTAATCTTCCTGTATCGGTGGCCAACTCTTGAGCCTCGCTGCCAGTGATTTAACCAAGAACCTGATTGAACTTTGAGTGCGGCGTGTCTCGCGGACTTCAACGGAAACGGTTGGATGGGAGCGCCTACTCATAAAACTCCTCCGCAATTCAGGGTGACAGTGATACCGGCGTTACAAAAAATGAGCCCAACCCGGGATGTCTCGGGTTGGGCCAAAGTCGCGTCCACGTTGCCGCGTGAACGCTGCCGCCAGGGTTTCGAGTAGTCTCAGGACTCAGGCCTTCCGGGAGTGACGGTGATGTTGCTAAAGTTTTTCCGTGGTTTTGGGGCACGCCGTAGCGGCTTGGGTTGAGTCTGTACAAGCATCAGGGCAAGAAGTCGGTCGATTTCGCGACGTGGAATTCGAATCCGCCCCTGACCACACCGCCCTCCTTGATAAAATTCGATTGTCACCGGTTTGCCGCGGAGCGTGAATGTTCCGTTCCTCGACTGACTGAGCCAGTCATAGAACGTCGGGACTGAGATCCCAAGCTCCGAAGCCGCATCCTTTGAATTCAGTAGTGAAGCATCCATTCCCTGTCCCACAAATTGGATCGATCCGAAACCGGTCGTCGTGCGGCGGGATTTTGAAGTGCGGCGGTCGCTACTGAGTCGCTGCCAGCGACTGGAGATTTTTTTCCTAAAAGCGCGAAACGCGATGCTGGTCGCGTTGTCTCCGGAGATTGAAATACGAGATGATCGACAACATTCAGCTAGCAATTCGGAAATATCAGCGATTCGTTCCTGATCCTTCGTTGGAGATGTCGAACACCTTGGCGATGCAACTGTCTGAATGGCTTGAGTTCGACGTTGGGCGCGTGGTTGATCGGCTGCTTGAACGTCCGGATTTCCGAAATCGCGTCCGATGGCCACTCGATTTTCTCGCCCATGACCAACGAGGTCGCAATCAGTTGACGACCCAGCACCGTGAGTTGCTGCTCGACGTCGACGGAAGAATTGTCAACCTTGCCCGGGAGTTGGTGACCCTGGCGGAGTCGGAGCGATTCGCACGGCTCCTCGAACAGCCCGGGAGGCAAGAGGCCGAAGCCAGAGGAAACGAGCCTTCCGGCTGGGAGCTGCAAAGCGGACTCAGCAAAATGCGAGATGTTGCCGAAAGGACCTGGGATGATCTGGTCTCAGCAAGGGACTATTTTCATCCGGCTCAGCCTCCTGTCGGGCCAGGTAATCTCCAGCATGGTAGTTTTCTTCCATATCTTCAGCCGAGACTTCGTCCCCCGGGAGATTTTGTATCGCGGTGTGCAGAAGTCCGTATCCGGGAACTGATCGAGGACGTCGAAAAGTTCTACCGGCGCCTCTGGGATCTTCATCGAGTGAACAACCTTCAAGCTGACTCGGAGTTGGCCGCATCGGGTGAGCTGCTGCAAGGGCTGCGAGAACGCTTCGCCGAACTTCGCCGAGTCTGTTTCGATGGACGCGATGCGAGGTTCCGCGACTCCTGTATCGCCCTTTTCCAAGTTTACGTCGGTTTCCGTCAAAACTTGTCCTTTGAGTGGTTGGGCCTACCAACGGAGTATTACCAGCGAATCGCTGACCTTCCTCATCGCGTCGAACGCCGCCACTTGTGGGATGTTCCCGAGCGTGCCTTTGAAGCTCTGAACGAGATACTTGAAGTTGCCCGAAGGGCAGTTCCGCCCGACGAAGTCATTGAGGAGCAAAAGGCGAAGAAGCGATTGGTTCTCGTCGAGGAGCAGCGTAGTGTTTTTCTCGACGGCGCACGCGCCGACACCGGACGCGATGTCGCCTGGCACGGAAAACACAGTTTGCAGTGGGAACTCCTCTGGACGCTCGCCGATCGTGCAATGGTCCGGCGCAACGTCGACGGCTACGACTTGAGCAATCCCAAGTCCACGCCGCCGGGTGAGGACGGCTCGCGGCTTCTCGAACCGCTTTCACATCAAGCCGTGAAGGATCGTCGAAGTGGATTGAAAAAGCTCATCTCGAATGAGCTCAATGCTATGGTTGAGTCGGCCGGCCCGGGCACCTACCGACTGAATCTGGAGCCAAATGAAATCTGCCTACTTGGCTGGTTCACCGAGGAACGGCTTGGCGAGCTTGATCCTCAGCCTGCTCGCCATTCTTCGTTCACTCGCTTCGCCGGACGCTAGAAATAGATGTGTATGTTTGAATTTTTTCTTCTGCTTGCCTCGAATTCTCAGGGAATTTCGGCTTACTGAGTGTCGGTCGCCAGCCGCGACTAAGTGGCGACCACCGTCGCCCAAAGTCTCCGCCGATGCCATGCGGTCACTAATGCGGCGGTTGGCCGTGTTCCGCATGGTGCTCTATCGCAGAGACCAAGAAATGCAAAGCACTATCACGGAAGTTGGACAAGCGAATCAGGGAGTCGCAAGGCAAGCTCTTGATCATTGGGCGGAGGCTGCCGAAAAATCTGGCATCGACCTGGACGGATTCGATCCTACGGCAAGTGACGAGGCATTGATCGATTGGGCTGTAGCAAACGGATTGACCATCGCAACGATTTACTCGCGTTACAGCACGGAAATGCAGCAATCGACGGCAGATCAAATCCGTGAATGCGTTATCTGGGCAGCAAAGAACGGGATCTTCGTCCCACCCTGCTTCATCTCAGTCGACGAAGGTGTCAAAGGTTCAAAGTCTAGACGCGTCGGCTTGAACCGGACCAGGCAGATTTTCTCGTCTCGGAAAGCTCGGGTGCTGTTGGTGTATAAGGCGAGCCGGCTGTTTCGCAGCGCGGGCAAGGGGTACCAGCTGATTCAAGAAGAAGTTGTCGAAGAGGGTTTACGAGCGGTTTCGGTATCACAGGGAATTGATACGGACGACAAAAAATCCTGGAAGTTGCAGTTGCAGATCCACGGCTTGATGGACGAGATGCTCCTAGACGTAATCGCGGACCACGTTCGTGATGGCCAAAAGGGTTTGTTCCTCGACCAGTTCACAACCGGCGCGCTGAGCGTCGGGTTTGTTCCTGAAGAGGTTCCAAATGCTCGCAAGACGAATCGCGGGCTCCCGCGGACCCGCCCAACTGTGGATCCAATTGCGGCTGCACTGATCCAAGAACATGCAAGGTTGATTCTTTGCGGTATGTCGCTACGGGAAGGCGTGCGAAGGTGGAACGAGGCGGGCGGGCCATGCGACCCTAGGTCAAGCAGCGGCCGAATGACATATCCCGCTTACCGGCGGCTGTTTTCGAACCCGAAACTGATTGGGCGTTGGGAATTCGGTCGGAAACGAAACGAATTTTCTTCCAAACGTGACTATGTCAAGCAAGTGGAACAATCGGAAAGCGAGGTGCTGGTGAAGCAGATTGACGAACTTCGGATCCTCGACGATCAGACATACTTTGCGCTCCAGCGAAAGTTCGAAGAGCGCAAGACCGGCCCTCGTGGACCGCGGAACGAGAAGGTCTCCAAGCTCTGGGACCTTGCGACTGAATGTTTCAGGTGTAGTCATTGCGGCACATCCGAGAAGCCTGTGCGTTTTCATATGGCGGGAGCCAACGGCCGCGGCATGCGGTGCTCCCAAGGCGAGACATGCTCCTGTTCAACTTGCCTGCACCGCAAAACGGCAGTGATCGAAGTTTGCTGTGAACTGGCAAAGCTGCTCGATGAGCAAGCCCAAACGATCGCTGAAGAGGTCAGTCGAATCCCCGATGATCGCGACCAATTTGTCGAAGAGACTCGAAAGTCAATTGCATGCGCCGAAATCGAACTTAAATCAATGGAGAATCGCGTTGACGCGTTGTTCGAACTCTATGCTGACAGCTCCGGGGACGGCCGGACGGAGGCGAGGTCTCACTTGCGCGCAGCTCAAATGCGTCGGGATGCAGTAGTTGCGGAACTCCGGGAACTACGCAATTCACTTGATACGAATCGTGAGCTCACGTACGACGAAGCATTGAGCCAACTTTCGGAGATGGCTTTATTGCTCCGCCGTGCCGCTCGCGACGAACTCGAGGGCGATGAGATTTTCCAGGCATTGAGTCTTTTCCGCTCGATCACTGGTGGGAGCATTGAGGTTGAGGTGCAAACACGTCGCGGGCGAAAACAGAAGGTCGCAGAAGGGATTATTCGTCCCCAAATCCGCGTGGCTTTGGCAGACTGGTCAGATACGCTGATTCCGGGGACGGATCCCAATGAAGAACTCCGGATTTGGCTACGGCGTCCACCGCGAGTTGACTTTCTTGCTGAACGCGTGCATCAGTTGATTGACGAACAAGGACTCAGCCACCGGCAGACCGCCAAGCAGCTTCAGCAGGAAGGGCACAAAATCAACTCGGGGAATGTTTGGTACAGCTACCGTCGGTGGTACGAAATGACCGGGCAGCCCATCCCAGTGCTTCCCTACAACAACGGGAACAAACGACAGTCCGCATAGTAGGATTGGAATTTGGTGCTGAGTGGACCGGTTTTATCAGGGCGTCCACCTTCGCCGAAAAGACTGCCGACCAGCGGATCCGTGTGACCATTCGCCTGCCCGGCTCAGTTCACAACTGAGCTGGGTTTTCTTGTCATAGGCCCTAAGAGAAACGCGTTGGCGTCCTTCGCTTTCGGCGCCTGGAAGAGCTGAATCCCGGCAAAATGAGGTAACCCACTGGCCCGAACACCTCGGCACTTGGCAATCCATTTCCGTAAGTTATTTGCCATCAACACTTTGCGGAATTCACTTTCAAAGTTGAATTCACCTTAGTTGTGTCCTCAACAAACGCGAATTCAACCACGATCGAAATTCAACGGTTCCCGACCATTTGGAAGACAGCTATTTTTTGCGGTTAGGAGTTTCCTTCTGTGCTTGATTTGCATGTTCAATTCTCGTTCTTCCCGTTTTCACTGTAAGCAAGGAGGCGAAGTGCGTTGAAAACGACGACGAGGGTACTCCCTTCGTGGAGCGCGACGGCGGGGCCGATGTTGAGGCCGAGAATTGTGGCAGGGACGAGGAACGCGACCATGCCGAGACTCATCCATAGATTTTGGCGGATGATGCGGCCGGTGGCACGGCTGAGTCCGATGGCTAGCGGTAGGTGCTCGAGGTTGTCGGCCATCAGCGCAACGTCGGCGGTTTCAAGTGCGACGTCACTGCCTGCGGCACCCATCGCAATTCCGACAGATGCGGATGCCATCGCAGGTGCGTCGTTGACTCCATCGCCAACCATTGCGACCCCGGTTTCGCTGTCAAGCTTCTTGATCTCGGCGACTTTGTCTTCTGGCATCAAGTCGCCGCGTGCTTCGTCTAGTCCGACGGCTTTGGCGACTGCATCCGCGACTTGTTGGTTGTCGCCAGAGATCATAATCATGCGTTTGATGCCGAGTTCACGCAGTCGAGCGATTGTGCGTTTGGCAGCTTCGCGAGGTGTGTCCATCAAACCGATGACGCCGAGGTAGCGATCGCCGTGACGAACAATCATCGTGGTACGGCCTTCGGATTCAAGAGATTCGACGGCTTGTCGAGTTGACTCAAGTAGCGGCGGACCGTCGACTTCGCTGAACAAGTCGTCTTTTCCGATGTGAGCCAGTGTGCCTTCAACTTCGGCTTGAATCCCACGTCCGGTAATGCTCTTCAAGTTCATCGCTTCGGGTATTGCAACCGCAGCTAGCGCCGTCGGCTCACGACTCTCGATCTCCCCCTGGTCCAACTTTATCTTTCCATCACGAACAACCGCTTTGGCGAGTGGATGATTGCTGAGGTCTTCCACGGCGACAGCAATCCGCAACAGTTCGGCTTCGCCGACGCCGTCGGCGGGACGAACATCGGTAACACGGGGCTCGCCCTCGGTGAGCGTGCCGGTCTTATCGAAGGCGACGGAATCGAGCTGTCCGAGACTTTCCAGAGGCCCTCCCCCTTTGACCAAAACGCCGCCTCGCGCCGCCCTCGCGACGCCACTAAGAACCGCACTTGGCGTCGCGATCGCCAACGCACACGGACTGGCGGCAACCAGGACAGCCATCGCTCGGTAAAACGCATCGCTGAATGATTCGTCGAGAATGAAGGGCGTGAAGAGAAGCAGGACGACGACCGCGATGACTAATGGTACAAAATACCGTTCAAATCGTTTCGTGAACTTTTGAGTTGGCGAGACTCGCGTTTCTGCTTCGCCGACCATTTTGACGACGCGGGCGAGTGTGTTTTCAGATGCCTTCTTGGTGACTTGTATTTCGATCGCACCTGCTTGATTGATCGTACCCGCGAAGACTCGATACTCGGAAGCAATCGATTCGGGGTCGGCCGCGGCGGCGTCTCGGTCAGTGACCGGTTGTTTATCGACAGGAACGCTTTCGCCGGTGATGGGTGCTTGGTCAACGCTCGAATCACCTTCGATGACAAAGCCGTCCGCCGCGATGCGTTCATCGGGTTTGACGATAATGATATCGCCGAGCTGTAGTTCTTCAACCGCGACTTCTGTTTCGTTCCCGTCGCGGCGTACTCTCGCGGTTCGCGGGGCAAGTTCCGATAGTGCCTCGATCGCTCGTTTCGCTCTGCCCATCGCGTAACCTTCCAGCGCGTGTCCAATGCTGAACAGAAACAGCAGCAGCGCGCCTTCGGCCCAAGCTCCTAAAGCCGCAGCACCCGCAGCCGCGACGATCATCAGGAAGTCAATCTCGAACTTGCCAGCTCTGATCTTCTCGATCGCTTCCTTGATCGTGAAGTAGCCACCGAAGAAGTAGGCGATTACGAACAAGGCTACCGAAATCCAATCGGCAAATTCAGCGAAGGTTTCTAGCAGCCAGCCGACCAGCAAAAATGCACCGCACAAGACCGCGAAGATGAGCTCGGTCTTTGGACCGAAAATTCCGCTATGAGCGTGTTTGTGGCCGGCATGACGCTGCGTATGGTGGTGGCCGTCATCATCGTCGTCAAGATCGGCGTGATCATCAACGGGCAGAGAGGTTTGCCACTGACGAAAAGCGTTAGCGATTTCTGATTCGCTAGTCAGCGTTCGATCGTATTCTACACGCACCGTTCCATCGGGTGACACGACCGCTTCGAGCACGCCGTCGATCCGAGTCAGTCGCGATTCGATCGCTGACGCCCTTCGCGCGTGCATCGACTTTGTAGTAGCGAGCCAATGGCCGTAACGCTGATCCAGTTCAACACCAACTCGCTTTGCCAGTTCTCGGACTTCACCTGTCGATACGATCGAGGGATCGTAGTGGATGCAGACTTGATCGGGATGTTCCGATTCGGTCCTCAGTAAATGCGTTGAGTCGATTCCCGCCTTCGTTTGCAGAAGGTCGGCCAATCGTTTGACGCAGTGGTCGTCGGAATCGGGAACGTCGGGAAGGAGCAGTCGTAGTTCAATCTTCTCTTTGTTCATGGTGACGTTTTATCGGTTGTGAAGTCACTGCGAACTTCCCGAAAGCCGGGAGTCGTCCGTGCGGTCGCGACGTTTAGCAGACAGTCATTGATGTCTCGACGCTCGCGGTGATAGCGACGCGCCCCACCTGCTCGTCGGAAACTTGGAATCCCTCAAATTCGAATCGATTGAGGATGCATTCCACTCATATGCTGGTGATTCACGGTTTCCTGAAGCGTCGCTTTTCATGTTGGGGATCATTTTGCTGCCTCGTACAAAATTCGCTCGTATTTAAGCCAGCGTCGAAGTTGGCGTTTCATCACTCGGGCAACGATGTAGGTCAGTATCCCGCTGGCGAGAAGGACGTACCACGAGGTTTCAATTTCGACATTCCCTTCCTGGGCATAGTGCATGGCAAATTCGAGTGTCGGAAATGTCAACGCAATCACGGCAACGGCTACGGATTCGGCGCGAATAACTTTGGGGAAGTCGATTGGCTGTTCCGCGGACCTCCATTGCCGTAGCTTCGGCACGAACGCTGGCGTGCGATTGGCCCACTCCATGAATTTGCGACCGAACTTGCGTCGCAAGAAAATTTCTTCAACGAACATGATCCGTTCATAGTACAACGTGAACGCCATCGCATAGAATACGATCAACCATGGTGATGCTGAGAGCAATACGATGCCCAGGGCAATTAAGAAATTGCCAAGGTACAGTGGATGTCGGACTACCGAATAGAAACCAGATGTATTGAGCGACTCGGCAAGTTGTGTATGCGTGTTTCGTCCCGATGTCCCTTCGGCAGCGTGGCCGACGGTGTGGCAACGAACGAACAAACCGACCAGCGAGACGCTAAGGCTGAAAATACTCCAAGCGAAATGCAGATTCGGGTTCGACTCGATAGCCGGGTATCGAAGCACGGCTATTACGATCAGCGGTAAGAACACGAACGGAAGATAGCTGCGCCAACGAAACAGCCATGATCCTGTGCGTTCAAAATCTTCAATGAGTGGCATGTGGTAATGTCGTGATGGGAAGCGAATGGGGCGGTTCCCGGTGCGTCGGCTGGTGAGTGACGCGGTCCGGGAACTTGGCTGACGGCTGAATGGCAACCGGCAGTGTTCGAGTTGGGAATCAGGGAGGTACGGAGAGGGGGAGACAAGGAGACCATGCTCCCCCACTCTCAACTCCACATCTTCTTTTTAAGCAACTTTTGCTGTCGAAACCTCATGGGTCACTCCAGCGACGAGTCGTATCGTGCGGTGTGCGAACGCGGCGGTGTCGGCGTCGTGGGTGACCATGACGATCGCTCGCCCGTCTTGGTGAAATTCATTCAGGTAATTCATTACCTGCTGGCGGGTTTCTGAATCGAGGTTTCCGGTCGGTTCATCGGCCAGGATGATTTGCGGATCGTTAGCGAGCGTCCTTGCCAACGCGACTCGTTGTTGCTGTCCTTGGCTCATTTCCGACGGACGGTGATCGGTTCGATCGGACAATCCGACACGGTCGAGCATCTCCATCGCACGCTCTTCTTGTTGCTTGGCAGTTTTGCCGGACAACATCAGTGGGATTTGCACGTTTTCGCGAGCGGTCAGCCACGAGATCAAGTTGAACGACTGAAAGACGAATCCGATCTTTTGGCCTCGCAACGCCGTGCGCTCTTCGACGGACAGGTCGTACAACGACTGGCCATCGAGCATCACGTCGCCGGTTGACGGGGCGAGCATTCCACCGAGGACGGATAGCAACGTGGTCTTGCCACTACCGCTGGGGCCAACGATTGCGATGAAGTCGTTGTCGGGAATCGTGAGGTCGGCGTTGTCGAGCGCCGTAACGATCTGGCCTCGGCGTTCGTAAGTCTGGGTAACGGAAGTGAGTTGGTACATATCTTGGTTCGACTTGAAGTGTGTTTATTGATATTGGAAGTGAGATCTTTCGATCACGCGACGCAGCGATCAGGCGTCGTTGAAAACAAGGCAGGGATCGAGACCAGCGGCTCGGCGGGCGGGCAGTAGGCTGGCGACGACCGCGACGATCGTTGCCGATGCCATCCCCACGCCCAACAGCATCGGCATTGGACGTACATGAATGCCCAGCAACTGTGGTCCCAGTACTGCGGCGACAATCGTGCCGACAATGAAGCCCACTGCACCACCGGCGAGTCCCAAGATTGCGGCTTTGCCAAGAAACATCCGCGTCACGAAATTGCGACTGGCTCCGATTGCCATCAGCGTTCCAATTTCTTTGCGACGCTCGGTCACGTTGGCATACATCACACTGGCGATGCTCGCTGCACCGACCAACAACAGGATCGACAGAAAGACCCAAGACAAACGCGACATCAAACCGTTGACTGCGACCTGTGTTTGAACAACCTGTGCGATCGTGACGATTCGCGTTTCGGGAAGTTCGGCGGAAAGGTTCGTGATCAAACCGCCAGCGGCGTCTTCACAGCACGCCATGATTTCGATGACGTTCACCACCGGCCCTGCACCAGACAGGTCTTGGACGCTGTGCAAGTGAGCGAACATGCGCCCGTCGTCGATCGTGCCGGTCGAAGGCAACACAGTGAGTACTGTGAAATCTTCACCGAATAGAGGCAGCCTATCGCCAGTTTTCGCTCCAAGTTGGCTTGCGAGATCACCTCCGAGGATCACATCGCGGTCGCCCAGTTCGGCGATGGTACGTGTCGTCGCCAGCGAGTTCGGATCGTTGTCGACTTCACTGGTGTCAGCGGCGGTCGCACAACAACCGCGATCACTGCCGACCGCATTGCCCAACATACCTAGTCCCTGCCAAGAGGCTTTGGCTTGAAACTCACTCTTGGGCAGGATGCCGGTCAGTGTGACGGGAATCGTGTCCACGTCTGCCTCGACGCACAACTTGGGAGCAAGGTTTTCAACACCGGGCAATCGAGCGAGCGCAAGACGGGTGACGTATTCCTCGGGCATCGTATGCCCGTGCATGTCGGCACCGTAATAGTCCTGCAGCGTGACGCTCGGTGGCAGCACCAACACGTTCGCACCGAGCGACTCCATGTCACCGGCGATCTTGCGTTCTGAAAACACGGTGATGTTCTGAATCGCAACAAGCGCTGTGACGCCAAGCGTGACGGCCAGCAAACTAGTGAGCATCGGCGTCGGCCGTTGCCAGAGTTCTTTCCAAATCAGGTGACGAAGTTTCATGGAGTCCGTTCCTTGTAATTGATGTTGGTTGATTTGAGATTGAAGATTTTGGGAGCTGGGAGCGATGGCCTCCCACCTCCCCCTCTCCAAACTTCTTTCTAGCGTCGTGCTGGTTGCGAAGCCTGAGCGGATTTGTGGTGCTTGCAGTTTTCGTCGTCGCAGCATTTTCCTGCGGCGGCTAACTTCTCGGCCAACACTTCGAAACTGACGCTGGCATTGAAGGTGCCGACCATGACACCTGGAGGTGCCATGAATGCGACGACGGACGTACGCTGGTTGGTGGGAACTCGCAATAGTTTCAGAAACTTGGCTTCGCCCGGATCGCTCGCCAAAACAGACACGACTTCTGTGCGGTTTGAATACAGCTTGTCCGCCTGAAACTGACGCACGCCGACCGGAATTTCGGTGGACGGAGCCGGTTGAGCGCACAGCACGACAAGCTTCTTGTCTTGCAATGCCTTGAGACAACTTGCTTGTCCGGGAGAGACAATCGCCGCAGTCAGTTGATGGGAGGTCACTTTCTGTGGGAAGACGCTGCATACCGCCCCGTTCGGAGCCAGCACGGCGACAGCTGGCATCGGAATCCGAGTTGCATCGAATTTCTTGACCAATGCCTGCTCGGCTTTGTCCGCGATCTGAACCGGAACGATCACGGCATCGCGGCGTTCGGCTAATGTGGACTTGATGGTTCCGTGCATGGCCTGAGCAGCGGCATCGTTGCCGCGATAGAACATCACGAAGGCAAACTGGTTGTTCTGTGCCGCAGTCGCGACGGCTTGCTCGCCGGGACTGGCCGCGTGTGCTGAAGGGCTAACATTTAAAAAAGCACTCAGCAGCGCCACGGTCAGTCCGTAGGTTGAAACGATCCTTGTCATTGGGAAACTCCATTTGGTTTGCCGAAGGTTCAGTGAGCCGTCGTGTTCGCTCGGCTGACGAACATGGGCCGTTGGAAGTTGCAGATTGTTGGAATCAGTGATCATGTCCTTCGTGGTCGTGATCGTGCGAGATCGTGCCGCGATAAGACTTGCCGTTGATGGTCAGAACCAGACGCGGGTCCGCTCCTTCTTCATCAAGGTGATGAGCGAGTTCTTCATTATTGGAGACGAAGCGAGAGGATTTGCCTTGTGGATCGTTCGTATCCGGTGAGGCGGTCAGCGTGAATTGTTCCGGCTTGCCGTCATGCTTGGCGTTGATTGTGACTTCGGTTGCGTCAATCGAAACCTGCTCTGTGGCAGCCCCGTTGAGGACATAGATGGTGACTGTCCCTGCATCGTCGTCATGCAGAATCTCGGCGTGATATTCTTCGTTGCCCAACTCAATCAGGTCACCATGATGTGGACCTTCGCTCGGATGAGCGTGGCCAGCGTGATCGTCATGCGAATCCATCGTGTTTGGCGGACCGGCAGTTTCTGGACCATTAGAATTTTCGTTGGAACAGCCAGCGACAGTCATGGCCATCAACGCGAACGATAGGGTGAGTGAAGCAGAGACGGTTTTCATTGCATTCTCCGGTGAGGAATGTGGTATATGAAGTGGCTGGCAACCGACTGAACACATTCGAGCGGCTGCCAGCCGTGTTGGCTATTCGTATTGATCAATGTTCGTGATGTGTTTCGAAGCCGTTGTTTCGCAGCCAATCCTGCCAGCCTGCGGCGGCTTGATGAGATGCGACTTCAACGTGTTTCCACTGCGGACAACGAACGCTGACATCCTTGTGACCGCCGTGGTCTTCAGTTCGCACTTCGCATCCGAGCCCCTTCATCAGCGCAACCAGTTCGGACATCTGAGCCGCATCGCGTGAATGAATGGTTTTCCAGTTCGGCAATAAGTACGAAACTTCTTCTGCTTCGCCGGGACCGTGGTCGTGCCCCGCGTGGCTGTGACCGGCATGGTCATGGCCGGAGTGATCGTGACCATCGTGAGCGTCATGGCCTGTCCCGTGGTCGGCAGCATGGCCGTGGACAGTCTCGAACCCGGCTTTCTTCAGCCACTCTTCCCACTGGTGAGCCAGCTTGTCGTTGGCGAGTTCCATAACCTGCCATTTCACAGATCGGTAGATCACATCCGTGTGCCCGCCGTGTGAGTCCATGCGGGCTTCGCAGCCGAGTTTCCTGACAGCCGCCAAGTGCTGTTCGGCCTTGCGTGCATCATCGAAGTGCATTTCCTTCGTGTTAGACAGGCGGTAGGCGATTGCTTCGCCTGCTTCCGACGCACTCGACAGAATCAGGACTGCCAAACAGCAGACGACGGTTTTCGTAACGTTCAACATGGTTATCTCCTTCAGAGATTCACCGACTGTCACCCGTCATTGGGCAGCAGGAGCGGTAACAGGTTCAGTGGTCTCCGTAGTCCCGGACGAAGTGAGATTTCTTTCACGGGTGAAGTGTTCCTCGTCGGCTTCCTCGACGAGGGCAACTTCCGTATTCGATTCATTGACGACTCGCTCGGCTTCCTTCAGACCGATCAGCCAGAAGAGTGCCGGATGCACGAAGAAGTCGAGCAGCGTCGAACTAATAAGCCCGCCAAGGATGACTGTCGCGACTGGATAAAGGATTTCCTTCCCCGGCTCGCCAGCCGCCAGCACAAGCGGCACCAGACCGATACCTGTCGTCAGAGCCGTCATCAACACCGGTGCCAGACGTTCCAGTCCAGCACGGACAATCATTTCTTTGGTCCAGCTTTCGCCTTCGTACTTGACCAGATGCAGGTAATGATTCAGCAGCAGAATGCCATTGCGAGTCGCGATGCCGGCCAGCGAAATGAAGCCGACCATCGCAGCCACCGTCAGCGTCTGCCCGGTGATTACCAGTGCAACGACCGAACCAATGAAAGCCATTGGCAACGCCATCATCACTTGCAGCGAGAGATTGACGCTACGGAACATCGTGAACAACACGAGGAACACGCCGATCATCGATACTGCAAACAAGGCTCCGATGATTCGCGATGCTGATTGCTGGCTTTCAAACTGGCCGCTGTATTCGACGAAGTAGCCGGGCGGGAGCGATTCGACGACCGGACGCACTCGTTTCTGAATGTCTTGTACGACATCCACAACACCGCGATCTGACACGTTGCATTGCAAGACAATCCGACGACGAACATTCTCGCGGTTCACGGTGTTGGGACCGCCCGACTCGTAGATGTTGGCGACTGCTTCCAAAGGCAGTTTGCCGCCATCTTCCATGTCGATCGTCAGCCGCCGAAGTGCTTGCAGGTTCTCGCGGTAGTTCTCGTCCAGCCGAATCAGCAAGTCGAATGTTCGCTGGCCAATCAGGACTTCGGACACCACCTGCCCGTTCATTGCGGTTTCAATGAATTCGTTGACTTCGACCGGCGTGAGTCCGTATTGCAAGAGCTGATCGCGGTCGAGTTCGATGCGAAGCTGAGGAATCGTGACCTGTGGTTCGACCAGCAAGTCTTTTACGCCTGGAACTGACTGCATGGCGGACTTCATTTCCTCCGCTTTGCGACGCAGCGTGTCCAGATCATCGCCGTAAATCTTCATCCCGATTTGAGCTTTCACACCGGATAGCATGTGCGAGATCAGGTGGGCCAGCGGCTGTTCTACTGCGGTCACAATGCCCGGTATGTCGGCCATCGCTTCGCGGATTTCTTCGAGTTGTTCTTCTCGGGATCGAGGCGACTCCGGATCGAGTTCCAGAATGAACTCGCTCATGTTCACACCTTCAGCGTGTTCGTCGAGTTCGGCTCGTCCTGTGCGGCGAACGAACTGCTCGATGTCTTCAATCTGCTTGAGCCGATTCTCGACGCGGCCAGCGATATCGTTCGACGTTTCGAGCGATGTACCCGGCGGGAGAACGACGTTCAGTTGAACAGCACCCTCGTTGAACGGGGGCAGGAAGTCCCGTTCGAGCCGGAAGACGAATAGCGCCGCCAGAGCGACCAACACTGCGGTCACAGTCAGATTGAATCGCGGAAACAACAGGCTGAAGCGAATGACTTTGTTGCCAACCCATTTGACTGCTCGCAGAACAAAGCCGTCTTTCTCATGTTCAGTAAGCTTGCGGCCTCCCAACAGCCAGTACGACAGCACGGGAGTCACCGTCAGTGATACCAGCAGCGAAGACACAATCGAGACGATGTACGCAACACCCAGCGGAGCAAACAGACGGCCTTCCATTCCCGACAGGGCAAAGAGCGGAACGAAAACCAGAATCACGATCATCGTGCCGAAGACGATTGAGTTGCGAATCTCGACACTCGCCTGAAACACAACCAGCAGCGGATTCTTCGGATTCGTTCGGCTACGATTCTCTTTCAGTCGCCGGAAGATGTTCTCAACGTCAACAATCGCATCGTCGACCAACTCGCCAATGGCAACCGCAAAACCACCCAGCGTCATGGTGTTGATTGAGAGACCGAAGAACGAGAACACAATGATCGACATCAGCAGCGACAACGGAATTGCTGTCAGCGTGATAAACGTCGTGCGAAAGTTCATCAGGAACAGAAACAGGATGATGACGACGAGAACGCCGCCGTCTCGCAATGCTTCCACGACGTTTTCAATCGCTCGGTCGATGAATGATTTTTGTGTATAGAGCGGCTCGATTCGCAGATCGCTCGGCAGCGATGGCCGCAGGTCATCAATCGCCGCCATGACATCATCCGTCACACGCCGTGTATCGGCTCCCGGTTGCTTGTTGATGGTGAGAATAACAGCGGGACCACCGGAGAAGTTGCCTTCGTCGCCTCGAACGAAGGCGGAACTGTCGCCGCGTTTGACCTGCGGTCCTTCGACTACGCGAGCAATTTGTGCCAATGCAATCGGTCGGCCTTCTCGCATCGTAACGACCACCTTTTGCAGGTCTTCAATCGACTGCACACGCCCCAAAGCTCGGACCAACAACTCATTTGGTCCTTGCTCATCGAGATAGCCGCCAGTCGCGTTCTCATTGCTGTTCTGAACCGCTTGCTTCACTTCATGAAGCGTCACCCCGTATCTCAACATGGCGTCGGGGTCGACCAGTACCTGAAACTGCCTACGACCGCCGCCGATCGTGAAAACCTGCGAAACGCCGGGGATCGTCAGCAATCGCTGCCGAACGACCCAATCGCCGAGTGTCCGCAATTCGAGTGGTTGAGTTGCATTGTTATCGCTCCACACGCCCAGCATCAGAATCTGGCCCATGATGGACGAGATCGGTGCCAGCGTTGGCTTGACACCTTCCGGCATGCGTTCCTGAACGAGTTGCAGCCGCTCGTTGACAATCTGCCGGTCATTGTAGATGTCGGTGCCCCAGTCGAACTCAACGTAGATCACGGAGATTCCGACGCCCGATGAACTGCGAACGGCCTGAACACCGTTGGCCCCGTTCATCGTGGTTTCGATGGGAAATGTAATCAGCGTTTCAACTTCCTCCGGAGCCAGCCCCGGTGCTTCGGTCATAATGACCACGCGAGGACGATTCAGATCGGGAAAGACATCAATCTGCGAATGGGTTGCCTGCCACGTTCCATATCCAATAAGGAATAGAGCGGCAGCAATGACAAGCAGACGTTGTCTCAGTGCGAATCGAATAATGGCGTTTAGCATGGTGTGGCCCCTTAGTGGTTGTGACCTGCGTGCGGATCGACTCCGCCGCCAGCCTTGTTCTTGAGGGCCATTTGCATCTGGTGAGCACCACGCAGTGCCACCACATCACCCGAAAAGAGCGAACCGTCGTTTTCGATCACAGCCGAATACTGATCGCGGTACTTCACATGGACCGGCACGCGGTCAAAGTGGTCACCGTTCTGTTGAAAGACAAACGACTCGGCTCCTTCGCGAGCTACCGCATCAACCGGCAACACAATCTGGTCCGGCCACTCCTCGACCGGGACTCGCAGTTGCAGCCGTTGTCCCGGCAGATACTTCCATTCGACGTAACGATTGCCGTCCTCACGACGATCCTTCGCGACTTCGTTAGGCAGGCGAACATAGAAGTGCAGTGTTCGTGATGCGGGATCGACGGTGTTCGCAAGATACGCAATCTTCAAGCCTTCGACGACCTGTATCTCGTCGCCCGGTTGCCGGAAGATCGCATCAACGGTCCATTCTTTGTCAGATGTCTGACGGAGCTGGCTCACGTCCTGCTCAAACGCCATGCCTTCGATGAACAGTTCGTCGTAGTCAGCCAGAATGCAGAGCGTTTCGCCAGCGGCGACCGATTGCCCCTTATGAACATCCAGTTGCTGTAGAGTCAAAGGACCGGAATGTGGCCGTTCAGCGTTCGGTTGCTCTATAGGCTGCTGATAGCTCGCCTGACTGATGAACCGGCGTGTTAGTTTCAATTCGTCGTTACCGTGACTGTCGATTGACGGTGCGAAGATTTGTAACTCCCGCAGCAGTCGACGCTCGGATGCGATCTGATCAACTTGAGCTTCCGAAAGTCCGTGCAACTTGAGTGCTTCCCGTTGGGCACGTAGCAACGCGGTCAGTTTGTCACGAGCGTATTCGCGATCCAGCAGTAGCTTTCCCGCTACGGCACCGCTCTGAGTGACGCCTTGAAGTCGCTTGATCTCTCGTTCTTCAACTTCCAATTCACCGAGCGTCTTGACGAATTCCGTCTGTGCGTTGACGAGGTCTTCATGAGTCAGCCGAATCTGAAACAGCAGCGTTCCCGGTTCAACAGCTTCCCCCTGCACAGCGTGAACGTGAGTGATCACGCCGGTCATCGGTGTCGCCACCTGCACGCGAGTCCGACCGGGCCGCTCCACGACGACAGCAGGAACGGTGATCGACCTGCGAAACGTCTCCAGTTTGACCGGTTGAATTGTCTCGTCGGATAGACCGATGTTTCGCAATGCCTGCGCCGACAACTCCAGCGAAGTCTCGTCGCTATGTCCCGCATGGGCACCGTGATCGTGTCCCGCGTGCGGATCATCTTCCACATGACCGTCGTCGGACGAAGTCTCAACTCCGCCACGGAACGCGGTCACGGTGCTGTCGACCCATGCCGTGGCCGCAGGGAACCAACGATTCCAAGTTGCGAGGCCGACAACGGCAACAAGCAGCAGTCCGACGAACCAGACCCACTTCATTGGGATTTTGGGAAAACGTATCTTCATTGTTCTGTATCCAGCACACGGGAAATCATCCAACCTGCGTGCGATATGCCTCATGTCTGAGACAAGCGCAGCGGAAAGCGATCAATCAATCGCAAGGGGATCAGACCAAGGCAAAGAGCGCATCCGGCATCGCTTGTGGGACGAGAGCATCAGTGGCATCGAAAGCCACCGGTCGTCACGCGCGGGAGCCGGAGAAAAACCTTGGTCGCGTGCTGTTACAGCCGCCAGACCTGAGAAATGGCGCGTGCAGTACCCGAGTTCCAGAGCGGATCGGGGGGCGATTCGGCGGCCAAGTTCAATGCAACCAGACGATCGATTGCGTCAACATTCAGCGCATCGCAGAGATTCTGGCACCACATCGAGAATGTGAGCATCAGTTCGACATCACTGATTCGCTGCACCGAAGTGAAGCTGCAATCGCCATGATCGCAGTCGTGTTGGTGACCATCATCATGCTGATTGCCGCAGTCGTTCTCAGCGTTTTCGCCACACGAATCGGAATCATCGTGGTGATGAGGAACGTGTTCGTGGTCGTGCAAACTGTCCTCGTCAGCTTGCTGAACCGCAGCCGTCAGTCCGTGCGAATCGCAGCATGAATGATCATGGTGCGCACAGCATCCCAGCATTGCATGTAACGCAACTGCTGCCGTTGTCAGGATGCTGATGATGCTGTGAAACATGAACTTAAGGCTTGACTCTAACGTTTGTTGGCGCGTTGCTCCCGCCGATTGGATTTGTATCGGTTATTCCGGCAACGGTCTACAGTGATTCCTCTTGGCTGGACAGTTAAGCAACTAGCGTGCCAAAGGCGAATTCGTCACTTAGAAGGTGGAAATGCTTGGGAAATGGCGGACCTGCCGCGACTACGAATATTGTAAAGTCTTCACTTTGATTGAAAGTGTCGACCATTTGACACTCCGCTGTTGGCAGGCAAATGCCCAGCACTACTGACCGCTCAAAGCCTGCCCACGCAGATCGTCCCCAACGTCGTATGTGACGACATTCGACAGTCCGCCCGTGAGGAGCAGTCCGTCGATCTTAGCGTTGGCTTGAGCCAATTGGCCCATCGCAGTGACGTACTTCAGGTTTGCGTCGAAGTAGGCTCGTCTAGCGGTCAACACACGCAAAAAGTCAAACTCTCCTGCGTCCCGAGCTTGCTGCATCAGCTTCAGCGTTTCGTCCGCTTTGGGCAGAATCGACTGCTCGTACTGTCGTACTGTGGCCTCGGCAATGTTGTACTCTCGCATGACTTGAGACAGATCGCGGCGAATGCCCTGACGAATTCGCTGCACGTTTTGCGTCGCTGCACAGTATTCGGCCTGAGCCGCCCGGATGTTGCCCTGATTCTTGTTGTGAACGGGAACAGGAAGGCTCAACTGGACGTTGGCGAACGCATTTCCAGTCCCATCATCCCCACCCGCACCAAGCTGTGCGGTCACGTTTGGAATCGGTTGCACCTGCTGACGCTGTATGTTCGCTCGCGCCCGATCGACACGAGCCTGAGCAGCCGCCAACTGTGGACTCATTGCCACAATCTGTGCGAACTCCGCTTCCGCGTCGCGTGACTTGACCGCCGCGTCCAATTCTCCAATCAACGTCGGCGTTCCAAGGTCAGGAACACCGGCCAACGCTGCGAGTTCATTCAGCGCCGCTGACAATTCAAACTTGGCTCGTTGAATCGACAGATCGACTTCATTGAGTTGAATCTCCGACTGCAAGACGTCTGGTCGAGTGCCAACCTTGGCGTCAACTCGTTCTTCGGAAACCGTCACGCCCTCTTGGGCGACGCTGCGGAAGTCTTTGGCCAGTTGCAGGCGCTTCTGAGCAGCCAATGCGTCGTAGAAAGCAAGCCGAATGTCGGTGCGAACTCGCTGGCGTTGCGTTTCGATTTGCCAATTCATCGCGTTCACATCGTGGCCGATCACCTGACGGTTCCACGCGAGCTTGTCGCCGCGAACAAAGGTCTGTGAAACAAACGCTCCGTGAAGTCCACCGGCACCTTCGTTGCCAATTTCTTCGCCAAAATACCCGATGGTCGGGTTGGGTTTGAGTCCGACCTGCGTCCGTATGCCACCAGCTCGGGCCGAAGCCGCATTGGCCTGTTGAATCGCGGGATTGTTTGCCAATGCCAACTGTTCGATGGCATCGAGCGTAATGCCGGGTTCGCCCATCGCGAAACCTTCAACTTTAACCGGCACAGCAAGCTGAATTTCCGAGTCAACCGAATCCTCGGTTCCTTCACCCGGCTCGTCATCGCGAAATACAACGGCCTGAACTTCCGGCACATCACGGACTTCAGGTGATGCGTTCGCGTCGACTAACGACTCCGCCACAGTGACTTGTGTTGGAGTCGAATAATGTCGGGCCAAATGTTGTCGTGCAGTGGAGCAGCCAACACTGACCACCGGTACTGCCGTCAAAGCGAGCAGGAGGTATCTCTTAAATGAACACATGGCAAACGTCTCTTAGGGCGGTGAACAAAACAATCTGAACAGGCACGGACTTCCAGTCGCTGAAGAGGCCTAGATCAGAAGGCGCGTACCGGTGTTCAGAAATGGTTGTCCGAGAACCTGTCGCTGAAGTATCTGAGGGAAAACAGAAACTTGCGCGCTCGTATGTTTCGATGCATCGCCAATCAACGCCAAGAGTAAATCGCCTTCGGATATTGGTGTTGCATCGTCCAAGACC
This sequence comes from Roseiconus lacunae, assembly GCF_008312935.1. Lineage (NCBI taxonomy): Bacteria > Pseudomonadati > Planctomycetota > Planctomycetia > Pirellulales > Pirellulaceae > Roseiconus > Roseiconus lacunae. The sequence goes on from NZ_VSZO01000005.1 coordinate 220,345, forward strand.
GAATGAAAGAGCAGTCCGCCACAATACGGACACTTGTCATTCGGCGAGTGGTCGTTATCCGAAGGAGCGGGTTCCTGCTGAGACTGTGAATTCGGGCAACAGGAACAAACATGCATTGCATGCGTTGCCACTGCTTCCGTGCGTTCGCCAACCACCATGACCTTGCTGATGGCACAGCACGGTACGACTGACTGAAAAATCAGCAGTGCAGCCAAAAGCAGTGATGTAGCAACGCGGGGAAACACCGGGACATCCTTGTCGGTGAAAGTTCTAATTGGCGTTGGCTGAAAGGCAGCGAGAGGATCACTCGCACTGTCCGACGGCAACGGTTCTTCAGGATTATCGACCTGCTCAGCACGAATCACCTGTTCTGATTAAAGGGACGGAATCACAGGCATAATCCGCACAACTTTCCCGCTGGCAGTTCGCGTGGCGATAACGGAATCGTCGTCATTCAGACACCGGCTGTCGTCAATGTGAGTGCGCAACCTTCACGCCTTCGGCAGAAACCGCTGGTATTTCCAGTTGGCACACGTTGTGCAACCTGAGGAAATCGCGGCCCGATCGCATCAATTCTCTCAAATTCCCAAGAAGGATCAGACCCATGACGCGTCTTCTAGCACTGGCGGCCCTCGTCGCCGGATTCAGTCTCTTTGCCTCGACTTCGGAAGCCGGTGACTGGTACCGCGGTGGTCACGGAATTCATCACGGTCACCACGGCGGTCACGGTTATGCTCATGGAGGCGGCTACGCAGTTTCACCCTATTCCAACTATGGCTACGGGGGATTTTACGGGAGCCAGACCTTCGGATACGGCAACGGCCATGGCTACCAGCCTCGAGTTCGGCAGGGATTCGCACCTCGCTACCGATCCTATAGCAGTCATCAGCACGGTGGCCTGCATGTTGACATCGGGCGTTTTCACGTCTTGGGTATCGGCGGTCATCATCACTAAGCAATCGCTTATTCGAGCTCGAATCCCATCTCCTTGAGCCGTTCCGGCGGCTCTGTTCGCCTATCTGCCTTTTCCGAGTCAAGCAAGCCAACAGGATCAAACCATGATTCGCACGACTACGCTAGCAACCTTATCCGTGTTGGCACTCTTTGGCTGCATCGCAACTCCAGCGTCAGCCCAATACGTGTATGGCAACCTTCACGACTATTCCTACAGCCTCGATGATCACGGTCACCGAGACCACTACGATTCACATCACCGCTACCATCACAACCACGGCGACTACCACGGGTGTGGCCACATCTCGTACCCCAACCCAGCCCTGAGTCGTCATCACGCGATCCCCGCTTACGCTGAGGCTGCTGCCAGCCTATACGGAAATGACGCCATTTGCCGCGAGCCGATTGATTGTCCGCTTCAGCGTTGTGGAAATTTGCCGCATCGATTGACGGACGAATACGACTACGGTTTCAGCTTAGAAACGCCGAGCCACGACCACTCACACAGTGGAGACAGCCATTTCGGACATTCACACGAAGGTCATTCCCAGGATTTCCAGGCTCCGAATCGTGACGTTGCACCACCCGATGGAGGTTACATCGCGCGGCCATCGCTTCCTCGCGACTCCATAGGCGACTTTCAGCCAGAACAAGACTTCCGTCGTGAACAGCCGCAGCGAGATGACTCAATTCGCATGGACAGTCCACCACCACCTTCGCTTGAACCAAACTCGCCGTCTTCGCCGCGTGAAGGCAAACCAAAGCGATTCGATGTTCCACCACCATCAACAGTGTAAGCAACTCGGTGTAGCTCTTTCACGATTTCAGCAAACGCAAGCCGTTCCCAATAACCAGCAGTGAGGCTCCCATGTCGGCGGCGATAGCGGCCCATAGTGATGCGAAACCCGCGAAGGTCAGCACGACGAATAGAGCCTTGACGGCCAGTGAGAATGCGATGTTCTGGCGAATGATGCTAAGGGTTCGCCGGGAATGGTGAATCAGCCACGGCAGTTTCGAGAGATCGTCGGACATCAAAGCAATGTCGGCAGTTTCGATGGCCGCATCGCTTCCGGCGGCTCCCATCGCAAGTCCAAGTGACGCACGAGCCAGTGCGGGTGCATCGTTGACGCCATCGCCGATCATGGCGACGTGTTTGTGTTGCTCGACGAGACGCTCGACGGCGGTGACCTTGTCTTCGGGCAATAGCTCGGCATGAACTTCGTCGATGCCCGCTTCTTTGGCGATCGCTTTGGCGGTCCCTTCATTGTCACCGGTCAGCATCAGCAATTGCTCGACACCTGCTTCGTGGAGCTTCGCGATCGCGTCGCGGGTTTCTTCTCGAATGGCGTCGGCGAGTGTAATGAAACCGCAAACGTGTTCATCGTTTCCAACCACCACGACGGTTCGCCCCGCTTCCTGCATGGATTCCAGTTGCTGGTGAACCTCCGGTGTTTCCTGTCCACGCTGTTCCAAATAACGATGGGAACCCAGCCAGAAAGGCTTTCCCTGAATCACTCCGGAAGCACCTTTCCCTTGAATGGTTACGAAATTGTCGGCTGGTGGAATGGTCATCCCTCGGGACCGCGTTTCTTCGACGATCGCCTTCGCCAGAGGATGGTTGCTGTTGAGTTCCAAGGCCCCGGCGCGAGTCAGCAATTCAGCTTCATCGTGTCCATTCATTGGCACGACATCAATCACCCGAGGTGCTCCCTGCGTGAGCGTGCCGGTCTTGTCCATCGCGATGGCTTTGAGGTGCGCGGGAACTTCCACATAAACTCCGCCCTTGATCAGCACTCCGTTGCGTGCCGCTGCGGCGAGCGAAGCAACGACACTCACCGGCGTCGAGATCACAAGGGCACATGGGCACGCTATGACCAGTAACACCAGAAAGCGATAGAGCCAACCTGACCACTGATCACCAAAAGCCAAAGGCGTAATCAGCAGCATCAGCAAGGCCACGACCATCACAACCGGCGTGTAAACGGCGGCAAATTTTTCAACCCACTTTTCCGATGGGGCACGTTTAGAACCGGCATCACCGACCATCTTGATGATGCGAGCCAGCGTTGTGTCGTCAGCCGCTTTGGTCGTTTCGATTTCCAACAACCCGTCACCGTTGATCGTGCCCGCAAACACTTCATCGCCGTTCTCTTTTTCAACCGGGACACTTTCTCCTGTGATCGGTGCCTGATTGACGCTGCTTGTTCCTTTCGTGATGCGACCATCGAGCGGAATCCTCTCGCCGGGTCGGACAACGACGACCGATCCGACGGGAACATCAGCGGGTGCGACGTCCTTCACGTCACCAGTCTGATCTCGCAGGTGAGCGGTCGGAGGCGACAGGTCCATCAACGAAGCAATCGCCCGACGCGCCCGTCCCACGCTCCATGATTCAAGCAGCAATGAGAATGAGAACAGAAACGCAACCGATGCGCCCTCGAACCATTCGCCGATCAACACGGCTCCGACAACGGCGACTGACATCAACAGGTTCATATCGGGGCGGAGCGAAAAGAGCGATCGCCACGCCTTTGGCAGCACCAACACCAAGCCCGCAAGGATACCGATGCTGTAGAAGACGATCGAGGAAATCGGCACACTTTCGGTTTCGCCTCCGAGCGCCAACTGGATCACCAGCCCGACGAGCCCGAACAGGCCACTTACGGTGGTTAGGATTGATCGTTGATGCTGCTGCCAGAACGATTGATCGTCGGTCGTCTCCGATCGGTCCCGCCAATGTTCTGACCGAAGCCCGGTTCGCTCAATCGCCGCAAGGACGTCTCCTTCCGTTACGTCTGTCCCGGACAGGTCGACGATCAATTTGCCATTGAGAACATCGAATCCCAATCGCTCTTCGTTTTTCACGACAGGTAGAAGTTCCCGCTTCAGAAGCGTGACCTCTTCCGCGCAGTCCATGCCGTAAATCCGCAATTTCATTTCTGATGCCATTCGTATGTCTCTATAGTTCCTGCCATGCCGGCGTATGTCTCACCCAAGGGCAAAGCACGAAACCCAGATAAAACAGGACCAAGAGCACCCCCGCGGCGATCCAGAGATTTCGGTCCGGCTTCTTGATCGTCAGCAGCAAGTAGTAAAGAAAGAAATACCAGACTACCGCTTCGAGCATCCCGAGAATGATGTGTTTGAGTTCCATTTTGCTTACTCCAGTTGTTCGTTAGATGGGTCAACGGCCCAAGCCTCGCGTCCGGCATTGAATGCTTCCCAAGCGACATAGGGAACGATTAGCAATGCCGCGACCGGGTCAGCCCACCACCAGCCCTGCCACTGCACGAAGGCCAGACCAATCAACACGACGACCGTCTGATATTCACAGATCATCGTGTCGATCGCGTCATACTTCAGTGTGGGTGAACCCGTTTTCTTGCCGTAGTGATATTTGCCCCAACCCAGCAGCGGATTGATAACCAGCGAGACCAGCAGGATGCCAACGCCCCACCAAGACATTGATGCCGTTTCACCGCGGATTAATTTGCTCATCGCTTCATAGAGAATGAACAATGCGGCGATCGCAAATGCAGCTGACAGAACGCTCAACGTGACCTTCTTTCGCTTGAGCACATTGCATCTGCTGATGCCTTTTTCTTCTCCGCGAAGACGCCAGATCATAAACGCGGCGGAATTGCTTTCGACGATGCTGTCGACTCCCCAGCTGATAAGCGCCGAACTTCCCGTCGCGAAACCTGCGGTGAGCGAAACGACCACCTCGATGAGGTTGTAGACAAGACTCGCCGTTTCGATGTATCGCCCTTTGCGAATCTGCTCGATACGCTCATGGGTTGAATCGCTCATGAATGGACCTGTGAGTTGTTCAAGTTCTGCCTCGCTTACGCATCACGAATCCCCAATGATATGGGAAGGCATGCCGCTGTCCTTGCCTTTCATGAACGCGATGCTTCAGTTTTGTACACTGCCTTTTCCTTGGATGTTGTCGTTTCGCCGAAAGGGTCGAACAAAGTCGAGCAAAGCATCGACTGAACGCGCACCAGCGCTTTTCTCAACGACATCTCCGTGCCTAAAAAGCATCAGTGTCGGTAACTGATTGATTCCGTACTTTTCATTGATGAAGGGGTTCTCTTGCACATTAATCTCAACAACCTTGATTTCGCCTTGCAGCAATTCAGCCGCATCTCGGAACGCTGGCTTCATCTCCACGCAAGGTTGACACCACGGCGCCCACATATCCACTAAAACAGGCTCGTCGGCTTCAAGCACCTCACGATGAAAACTCTGGTCGCTGACCTCAATGACGACTCTTGACTCGCGAGTGTCTGATGGAGAAGTCTGTGAACTACAGCCGACTGCAAACATGCCAAGTATCGCAAGTAAAGTCGGATACTTGGCTTGGAATAGTGAATCCGTGCGAGTGCGGTACTGCATGGGACTTCTCTATGCGACGCGCCGCTCGTTCAATGATTGAGCACTGCCCTGCACAAGCCGCAGTGTCCGTTTGGCGAATGATGCGGTATCGCTATCATGAGTCACAAGAATGATCGTGCGTCCGTCCCGATGAAACTCGTCCAAGTACTCCATCACCTGATGCCTCGTTTCATGATCGAGATTTCCCGTTGGCTCATCGGCCAAAATCACTTGAGGGTCATTTGCAAGTGTCCTCGCCAAGGCGACGCGCTGCTGCTGCCCCTGGCTTAGCTCGCCCGGGTGATGGTCTAGCCGATCGCTGAGTCCAATTCGGTCCAACAGTTCGCCAGCTCGATCGATCTGCTGCTTTGCAGAGAGCCCCGCAAGCATCATCGGAACCTGGACATTCTCCTGCGCGGTTAGCCATGGCACGAGGTTGAAGGTCTGAAAAACAAATCCAATCTTTGTGCCACGCAATTTCGCGCGGTCTTCCACCGAAAGGTCGTAAAGTGAGACGCCATCGAACGACACGTCGCCCTGCTCCGGCTTAAGCATGCCACCCAGGACGGAAAGCAGCGTCGTTTTGCCACTGCCACTAGGGCCGACAATCGCGAGAAACTCGTTGTCCTCAATTGCTAAGTCAACCGCGTTGAGCGCGGTGACCATTTTGCCTCGGCAGTGATACGTTTGCGTGACTTGCTTAAGTTGATACATGGGAACTCCCTTTCGAATTGTAGATGTGATTTCTGTTACAGCCGGACACCCGCTGTGTGCGAGTTGACTAGTTCGCCCGGCATACTTTCAAAAGTGCGGCTTGTAGATCTGGATAAACAGGTACAAGTCGCTGTACCTGAAAAAGAGACAGCAGACGATCGGGGTCACCTGCGATAACAACCTCCGCCGCACAGGCTTGGATTTTTTCCTTGGACGCGATCAAGCCGTTAATGAATCCTGCACCGCAAATCCGTATCGATGTCAGATCGAGCACAATTGGCACGACAACAGGTATGGTGAGGATCAAATTGACGTCTCGAAAAACGCGAGCAAGCGCACTTTGATTGGAGGAGCTGAGTATCTCAGGGAATCGCAACACCCTGACGTCAACTCCTGGCGATATGCGTTCCTGCGTCAATCCTTCTCCGATTTGGCGGAGGTCGTCGCGTCGGCCACTATCGAGCGGCAGCGACGTCGACGAAACTCTCAGCTGAGTAAGCGAGTATTGATTATCCTGCAAAATCGGCTGATGAATGCGACGTTGGAGTTCGTCGCCAGGTCGACGGCAACCGATTTCGACTGCATCTTGGTATTTGAAATTCATGATTGAGTCACCGGGATGACATGGCCTACGCATCGTTAAATACCAGACAAGGATCCAAGCCGGCCGCTCGTCTTGCTGGGAGGAAACTCGCCAGCACAGCAACAAGCGTTGCAGCAACAAGACCGATAGCGAGTAACGCTGGCAGGGGCTCGACCGATACGTTCAACAACCGAGGCCCGAGGATGATGGCAAGCATCGTTCCTCCGACGTAACCGGCGACGCCGCCGACCACCCCCAGAACCACCGCCTTGCCAAGAAACAGCCTGGTTACAAAGCCGCGACTTGCACCCAATGCCATCAGTGTGCCAATTTCTTGACGTCGCTCGGTAACATTCGCAAACATCACGCTGGCGATGCTACTCGCACCAACCAGTAACAGAATCGAAAAGAAGATCCACGACAGCCTTGACATCAAAGTGTTGACGGCAAGTTGCGTCTGAACCACCTGGGAAATGGTGACAATTTTGGTCTCGGGAAGTTCCGCAGAGAGGTTGCTAATCAAACTGCCGGCGGCGTCTTCGCAACAAGCGATGATTTCGATCACATTGACTACCGGACCAGTTCCTGCGAGTTCTTGAACCGAATGCAGGTGCGCGAAGATCCGCGAATCATCAATCGTCCCGCCCTCAGGAAGAACTGCAATCACGTTGAACTTGGCATCGAACAGCCGAATGTTGTCCCCAACCTTCAACGCCAAGCTTGCCGCTGCATGACTTCCGAGGACCACTTCCCGTTCCCCCAGGTCTTTGATTGTTCGTTCGGTCGCAAGCGAACTGGGATCGTCCGACCCAGAAAGCGATGACGCCGAAGAACTACAACAACCACGATCGCTACCCACAGCGCCGGTCAGCATTCCAAGGCCTTGCCATGCGGACTTGGCTTGATACTCGCTACGGGGAAGAATTCCGGTGACTGTGATTTCTTGTCCGCTCGTCGAGGTCTCCACACACAGTTTGGGAGCCAAGTTCTCGACGCCAGGCAACCTCGCGAAGGCAAGTCGGGTGACAAACTCCTCCGGCATGGTCTCGCCGTGCATGTCCGCCGCATAGTAGTCTTGCAGTGACGCGTTGGGCGGCAACACCAGGACGTTTGCGCCAAGCGACTCCATGTCCCCGGCAATCTTTCGCTGTGAAAACACCGCAATGTTCTGGATCGCCACCAATGCCATCACTCCGAGCGTTACGGCTAATAAGCTGGTGATCATGGGCGTTGGGCGTTTGCGCATCTCTTTCCAAATCAGATGGTGAATTTTCATGGATCCCTCCGTGGATACTCTGTCGTCGGTGGCGTAAGTGGTTTACTGAAAGCCGGTGTTTGTCGGCTCGGGAGCCCAACATGGTCGCGGCGCGACGATTCGTGTCAGGCTGCCGAGCCGAGTCGTCGAGTTGCTTAAAAGGACAACTGCTTTCCGGCGACGGAAGCCCCACGCATGGGGCTTGTCCGTCTACAAGTGCATTGAGTGTTTGGGCGAAATGTTTTCTAACGCCGCGTGTTACCCTGCTTGGCGGCTGCTTTGTTGAACTTGCAGTTCTCGTCTTCACAACACTTGCCGACTGCAGCAATGGTCTCCGCCAGGGTGTCGAATGAAACGGACTGATCAAACACACCCAGCATCGATCCGGGAGGAGCCATGAAGGCGATTGATGCGGTCTGCCGGTCTGTCGGAACTTTCAACTGCTTGAGAAACCGCGATTCAGCCGGATCATCCGCACGCACGCTGACCACCTGCGTTCGGTCCCGATACATCTGATTTTCACTGAATGCTTTGATCGCTGGCGGCACCGTTGAACCATTTGCCGAATACGCGCACAGCAAGACAATTTGATCGTCCTGCAACGCTTTCAAGCAAGCTGCTTGACCAGGCGAGACAAACGACGCCTCGATTTGTTCGGCAGCGATCTTGCGTGGGAAAGCACTGCACACAGCCCCGTTTGGAGCTATAGCCACGACCGCTGGCAGCGGAATCCGAGTGGCATCAAACTTGGTAACAATGTCCTGGTTCGCCGCATCCGTGACGTTCACGGGAACTGCGACCGCGTCATTTCGCGATTGAAGCGTCGTCTGCAACGTTTTGTACATCTGCTGTGTATTCGCGTCGTTCGCGCGATAGAACAGCACAAATGAAAACTGGTTGTTGCCGGCCGCGGCTTCGATCGATTCTTGACCGGGGCCTGCTGCCTTGACGTTTGCGGTAGAGAAGCCGGCCATTATGGCAAGACACGCGATTGCGATTCCGTGCAAAATACGAAAGGTCATCCTTGAAACTCCTTGCGAGCCGATGGGAAACGTAGACCGCGAAATCGATCGGCCGGCGATTTCACGATTGTGACTGTTCTTGATCTAGGCAAAGCGACAGAAGGCAAGCGTATGCGAACGATACCCTCTGTCGGAGTTGAGCGTGATCGAGGGACGAGGCATCCATGGGCTGGCGTAACTCCTCAGTCCCTCGACCACGTTTGCTTAAAGGCCACACGCGGTACGCGCATGACATAAATCATTGCAGACTGCCCGAAGCTATTCGGTGGGCATCTCGGGGCGTTCGCCGAACTTGGCTTCGTACAGTGACGCGTACTTTTCAAAATTCTCCGGGTGGTGGATAAAGCACTGCGAGTCGGGGCGATTGTGTTCTTCGCACCAATCACCTTTCGCTTTGAAGTCTGCTACCAGAGACTTGTCGCACTGAGCGCACTCTTCTTCCGGAACTCCATGCTCGCCGCACCACCACTCGCCGTGCTGGTGCTCCGCATTATCGTGATCGCCATGCTCGTCATGGTCGGCGTGCTCACCTGAAGCGGGTGTCGCATCCGTCGAGGCAGTACCGGAATCAGAGCATCCGCTAAGCGACAGTGTTGCCGCGAAAAGGGCAGCACCAAGTAACATGGGGAATCGGAAACGATAGGTCATTCTTGTACTCCTGAGAGGGGACTTAAATTTAAAACGGTAACTAAGACTAGACCGAGGCAAGTTCCTGGCGGCGCTCGCTAGTTTCCTCGGGGGTGGACTCTTCCCTTGCCGACAATTCATCATCGGCCGTTGTCTTCTTGCGTTGAGGAAGGTTGAAGACGACGTACAGCACGCGCAACACGAGCAAGCTCATCACCATCGCGCTACAAACGCCGCCAATGACAACCGTCGCCAGCGGCCGTTGGACCTCAGCGCCCATGCCGGTGCTAAACGCCATCGGAACAAAGCCCAGGCTTGCCACCAGCGTGGTCATCAAGATCGGACGCAGGCGTGTCATCGCAGCTTCCTCGACAGCCTCATCAAGATTACGACCGCGGCGGCGAAGCTGGCGAATGGTGGATACCAACAGCATGTCGTCCAGGACTGCCACACCTGACAGGGCAATGAATCCAACCGCAGCCGAGATGGAGAACGGCATGTCTCGAATCCACAGTGCAATCACGCCGCCGATCCATGCGAACGGCACGCCAGTAAAGACTCGCAGGGTGTCGATCCAGTTGCGGTACGTCATGTAGAGCAATGAGAAGATCAGCAAAATTGCGACAGGAACGACAATCATCAGCCTCGCTTGGGCGCGCTGGAGATTTTCAAATTGTCCGCCCCACTCGACCCGATACCTTCCCGGCGGTAACGCAACTTGCGCGTCAACTTTCTGCCGAGCTTCGGCGACGAAAGTACCCATGTCGCGACCACGAACGTTCGATTCGATCGTGATCCGCCGTTGATACCACTCGCGTTTGATGGTGTTGGGAGCTTCTACCCGCTCGATGGTTGCCAAACGCGAAAGCGGAATTCGCTGTCCCGATGCAGTCGAAACCAATATGTCTTTGATCGCCTCGGGGCTGGCCCTCGCCTCTTCCGGTAAGCGAATGATCAGCGGAAAGCGTAACTGCCCTTCATAAACTTCACCGACGTTTCGACTACCGAGCGATCGAACTAGGTTCATGATCTGTGACGCAGGGACACCGTAGCGAGCAATCTCATCTTGCTTGATCCGGATCTGCAAAACGGGCTGTCCTGTAACCTGTTCAACTCGCACATCGGATGCGCCGGGAATGGATTTGAGAACGCGTTCGATCTCGGTTGCCTTTTGAACCATCAGGTCCAAGTCATCGCCGTACAGGATCGCAGCCACATCGGCGCGGACTCCCGAGATCATCTCATTCATCCGCATTTCAATCGGCTGAGACAGGGCGAGTCGTGGTCCAGGTAGATCGCGAAGTTCGCGCTGGACCAATCGTGTCAGTTCCTCTTGTGTTTCGGCTTGCTTCCACCGGTCGCGCGGTCGCAGCGTAATGAACAAGTCGGTCAGTTCCGTCCCCATCGGGTCGGTTGCCACCTCGGCTGTTCCGACGCGACTCCAGACGTGGGCGATCTCGTCCGGAAAGCTTTCCAGCAGCGTCTTTTCCATTCGCGTGTTGTAACGAATCGACTCCTCCAAGTCCGTTCCGGCCAGGCGAACGACATTGAGCGTGATCGCCCCTTCAGACAACCTGGGAACAAACTCGCTGCCAAGGTTCGGTGCAATGAGTCCAAACACGGATACCATCAACAGCAATGCCGAGCCGACGACGAACACCTTGTGATTCATCGTGAATCGCAACACGGGTGCGTAAAGTCGCTTCAGCAATCGCACCAGCAATGGATCTTTCTCTTTGATTCCTTTGGGTAGGAAGAGACTGGCCAAGACCGGCATCAACGTCAGCGATAAAACCATCGATCCGGCAAGCGCCATGATCACGGTCATCGCCATCGGACGAAATAGCTTGCCCTCAACGCCTTCCAATGTCAGGATCGGTAGGTAAACGATCATGATGATCAGTTCGCCGAACATCGTTGGCTTGCGAACTTCGATTGCGGCGTCACGGATGATCTCTAGTCGGCTGCGACCGTCACGGGGATGTGAAAGGTGGCGAACGCAGTTTTCAACCATCACCACCGAACTATCGACAACCAGTCCAAAGTCGATCGCACCGAGGCTGAGCAAGCTGGCCGCGATTCCAAATCGCAGCATGCCGGAAAATGCGAACAGCATCGATAGCGGAATTGCCAACGCGACGATGATGCCGGCTCGCAGATTGCCTAGGAAGATAAACAGCACAGCGATGACGAGCAGACCGCCCTCGAACAGATTTTTCTGAACGGTGTGAATGACGTGGTCGACCAACTCGGTGCGATCGTAGACCGTCTGAATCGTCATGCCAGCGGGGAGTGTGTCGCGAATCTGATCGACCTTATTTTTCAAGGCCCAGGTGACATCGTGACTGTTCTCTCCCATCAGCATGAAGCCCAAACCAAGAACCGCTTCGCCCCGACCATTGGCGGTCACGGTGCCTCGGCGGATCTCATGGCCGATCTCGACGTTTGCTACATCGCTCACACGAATCGGCACGCCGTCTTCTGCTTTCACGACGATGTCTTTGATCTGGTCAATGTTGACCGTTCGTCCAACGCCATGAACGAGCAACAATTCGCTGCCATCGGTGATGGTTCCGCCGCCAACGTTCTGATTGTTCGCTTGGATCGCGTCGGTGACTTGCTCGTACGTGAGTGAATGCTTGATCAGAGCGTCAGGGATCAAACGGACTTGATATTGCTTCTCGTATCCGCCCCAACTGTTGACTTCGGCAACGCCCGGTACGGAACGCAATTGAGGTTTGACGACCCAGTCATGGACCGTACGCAACTCGGTAAGACGCTGAACGCGTTCTGCTTGCGAAACCTGTGAAAAATCGACTCCGTCGAACGTTAATACGTAGTGAAAGACTTCACCGAGCCCAGTCGATACCGGTCCCATTTGAGGACGTTCAATCCCAACAGGCAATTCGACGGTGCTCAGACGTTCGTTGATCAACTGCCGAGCGAAGTAGATATCGATCCCATCCTCGAACAACACAACAACCTGCGAGAGGCCGAATTTGCTGATCGAACGCATCACCTGCAGGCCCGGAAGTCCGCTGATCGCCTGTTCCACCGGATACGTGATTTGACGCTCCACCTCCTCGGAAGAAAGTGATGGGGCCGTTGTATTGATTTGAATTTGAACCGGAGTCGTGTCCGGGAACGCATCAATGTCCAATTGCCGCAGCGAGAACGCACCCACCACTGCGAACACGATGGTGCCTAATATGACCGCGGCGCGGTGTCGGAGCGAAAAATCAATCAGCCAGTTCAGCATGTCCTTGCTCCTTATTCCTCAACGCAACATCCGGCGCCCAAGCCGTTCTTCAACAGCTGCGCTCGCAACACGTCGCTTCCTTCGACCGCGATCACCTCGCCTGGCAACACGCCAGCAATGACTTCCGTCTTGCCTTGATAGGTTGCCCCGAGCCTGACGCTGCGAACGTGGAAAACCTTCGGGCTATCGGGGCTGGCGAAATAGTCCTTGTCTCGTACAAAGACGACGTTGCAGCATCCTTCCCAGTGGGTTGCCTCTGAGGGAACGACGATGGCGTCATTTGCATCACGAAGGATCACTTTCCCGGTGCCAAACGTTCGGTCTCTCAGACGACCGTCTTGGTTATCCAGGATGGCACGCACGTCGATCATCCGCGTATGCTGGTCGGCGCCCGTGCTGATCCAATCCAGGCGACCTTCGATTATGCGACTGCTACCGTCGGGCGAGAATCGAATTTGCTGTCCGATCGATAATTGATCGATTGTTTCCAGCGGCAAACTGAGTCTGAGCCACATTTGGCTGGTGTCAGCAATCTCAAACAACTGCATCGACGGATCGACGACTTCTCCTAGGCTGACCGATCGATCAACAACAGTCCCACTGATCGGTGCCACCACGGGAAGCAGGTTTGTGGATGCTGCAAGCTCGTCGATGTTTGCAAGATAGGTTTGTGGAATTCCCAGCAGTCGCAAATTGTCAATTGCTTGGTCCTCACTCAAGCCACGCAAGTTGTCGGCATCGATAGGAAGACCAAGGTTTCGAATTGCTTGTTCAGCATTGAGCACATCGGCACGGGCCTTCGCCAAAGCTGCTTCGGCTTCAATGATTCTTGCTCCCGCGACGGCGCCGCGAGCATCCTTGAGTCTCGCGACGTTCTTCGCTTGAAGAGCTTTCTCGGCCAAGGCTCGGAGCAATTCTGACTTGATTTTGCCGACTGCCGTCGCATCGATAAGAGCCAGCAGTTCGCCTTGGCGTACCACGTCTCCGATATTCTTCTCAACCGCCCAAACACTGCCTGGCACTCGTGCCGCGATCGTCGCCTTACGAGTCGGGTCGTAGACGATCTCGCCATTGCCACTGACCGCTTCGATGACGCGATCGCGCTCGACGAGACCGATATCGACTCCAGCCTGGCGAACTGATTCGACCGACGCAAACTGAATACGGCTCTGGTAGAGCGTGCATCGACTGTTGTTTTCCTTGCGTACTCCCATCGCCAATGAAGATTGAGCCTGTCGTTGATCTTCCTGCAATTGTTCCTGGGAAGGTAGTGTCTTTCTTTCTGCCAGCTCCGGATGATCGAGGACGCAGTTGTGAACTCCATGTTTGCTACACCAACCGAAATCTTCGTTGGGTGGCATGAGTTCGGGATTGCACTGAACGCAAATGGAAGCCGGCACCGAGTGGTCCGAGCACCAATCATCCGATTCGGTAGTCGCTGTTCCAATGACAGAAGCGAACTTTGGCACTCGCCATTCGTTCTTATGGCCGAAGTAGAAAACCGCGGCGAAGCCCAGCAAAACGAGCGTCGGACCAGCAGCTCCGATTAACCCCTTCAACAAGGGGACGCCGGCTCTGTGCTTTCGTTTTGAAACACCCTCGCTAGGTTTCCCCTTGGCGGGTACGGGTTCCCGTGCCTCAGCGTTCGATTCTGAAACAGGCATGGTAGCCGACGCGCGTGATCCATCGTCAACCAAGGCACTGGAATGCTCGACCGGTGGTTCACCATGACCTGCTTTCAGTTCTTCCATTGAATCTGGAGCAGCACTGGGACTTCGGTTCGCGATCTTTGATGGCCGATCGATACTCTTTTGACTCATTGGTCCACTTCTCTCTCAATAACGCCTGCACACGACTTTCCGCAGCAATTGCAGAAAAACGATTACCTCTGGGACGCACTTTTGGCAGATGGGCACAACGGGTGCGACGACTCGGTGACCGTTCGATTACGCGTTCAAAGAGATGCAGCACGCGCAGGGTTCACTGCTGTCTGCTAAACCACGAACAAATAGAAACGGCCGAGAGAAGAAATCAAATCTGGAAAGATTGAAGACCGATACGCGCAGCGCGGCCGCTAGCAAACCGAGATATCAGCGGAGAGTGGTCCACTGAAACAGGAGAGAAGGAGTGGGACTGCGAAGTCCACTTAAACGATTCAATGGCAACCCAAGCGATCCCCGCTGACGATAGATCCAGGTTTACTGAGTCGCGATCAACGGTGGCGCCGTGGCAAATACAAGCCAAGCAATCGCAGTCGTCGCAAGGACAGGAGGGTTGAGGACTCTCATCATCCTGAATGTCATTGCCGCAACAGGAGTCACAGCAAGCATGAACCGGCTGAGCAGGATGCACGGCGTCCGCGCAGCCAGCACCCACAACGCACCGGAAAGGGCACGAAAAAATGCTGGCAATCAGAAGGAAAATCATCGCTGGACGCATAGGGATAGTTTATCGGCAGACTTTGCCGGTAGCAATAGAAATTCCGCTTGGGTTGTGGCTTTGGCCTGTTCGCAGGACCCGCTAAAGATACACCGCACTCGCAGGAACGTCCCTATTTGAACTCAGGTGGCGTGACGCCTTGCTCTTTCAACTGAGCCAAATACTTATCCGGTTCAGCAGCAAGCTTCTTGGCGCATCCGGCACAGCAAATGAAGACGGCTTTCCCTTTCACGTTCACTTTGCCGGGCGTTCCCATTCCACCCAGTGGTTCGTCCATCACGGGGCAGACTTTCTGCTTGGCGATTGCTTCTGCGTCAGCCAAAGTCGCTTCGAAAACACCAGGTCGGATCTCTTTACCAGACGACTTGTAGTATTTAGTCAGATACTGGTCAGGCGATGCTTTGACCTTCTCGATGCAGCCAGCACAGCACACGAACAACGACTTGTCGCCCAACTCTACCTTCGGAGGTTTGCCCATCGAACCAAGCTTCTGACCGCTCACGGGACAAGTACTTTGGAGGCTGATCAGCAGTTCGTCTGAGAGTTTTGCACCCTCACCCACTTTGCCCATCGAATGAAATTCCAAAGGCGATGACGCGACGCCGCTGAGCTGAACATTCATATGCAGCATGATCCCTTTCACTTTGGAAAGGTCCACGCCAACTCCCACCATGCCGTTCTTCAGCGGCTTTAGCGTGTAGCTGTATTTCTTGGGATTGTCACCAACATGAAGTGTCAGTTTGCCGGATGCTTGGGACGCGTCGATCGCTTTGCCCTCTGAAGTCATGAAGGCAAACATGATCCCCTTCTCTTGGAGAACCGTTTCGACTTTGTTTCCGTCCACCATTTGCAAGGATCCGCCGTGAGACCCACTCATGTCTCCATGTCCGGACTTTTGGTGAGTGTGTTCTGCTGCGGCGTGTTGTTGACTTGCGTCCTGTGCGGTTGCCTGCGAAGTTCCCACTAATTGCGATGTGCCGATTGTCATTACTGCTGCCAGAGCGTACGAAAGCCGTCGCATGTTTTGTTTTCCTGTGCTTCGAGATTGTCGTGAATAGGACCCTTTCGGAGCCTCTTTTCACGTTTGGATGCGTCGAGTGCCCGATTCTTCACGAAGTTGAAAAGCTTTTTTCGGCAGAGATTTTCGTGAAGAAATGAAGGAGCCGAGCATCTGAAGAGTCGGTTAGAGAGTCATTCCCTTGGAGGCCAAAGAAATGGCGCCGAGCACATGCCAGTCCGTTCAGGAACATTTATCTGCCTTTCTCGATGGAGAACTTGGCCTTCCGGAGCGTGCGCAGATCGAGCACCATTTATCGAGATGTGATGCGTGCCGATCGCAATTGGCCGGTTTCCGTGAAGTCGGACGTCTATTCGTCCGAGCAGGGACGGACGCTGCCCCGGATCAGTGGAATGTAATCGAAAGCCAATTGCCTACTCCTCACCCGGTTGGTTGGTCCTGGTGGCAGAAACCAAGTGTTGGTGTAGCCGTGGCCATCGCGGCGTCTCTTTTGATTGCCTTTGGATTGTGGGTTAGTTCACCAAACGATGACGTAGCCAAGTTGGCCTCAAACGACCCGGCTGAAAGCTCCGCTGTTCAGCACGGTAGTGATCCGCTTATGGACGAGATGGGGCCGAACGCAATGGGGATGGCTGAGATGGCGATGGATCCGGAGCACATGCTGAAATTTCAGTACGTGATGGATGATTACTTGGCAAAGCTTTCTGTGGACCCCGATCAAGCGGAAGACTTTTTGCTCGCCAAGTATGACGGCCAACGCGTCTCGCCGGACCAGGCGGAATCTTTGGTGGGTTACCGACCGTTGATCTCAAGGGGTTTGCCGAACGGCTACGAACTTGCTTCGTCCAGCGTCGTGAAGATGCCTTGCTGCACTTGTTTCAAGGCCGTCTGTCGTCGTGCGGATGGATCGACACTGGTTCTCTTCGAACACGACGACGAAAAGGCTGCTTGGTTCGGTAATCGTCAGTCCAGCATGGCTACTTGCGGAGACAAAGATTGCTGCTTGGTTGAGTTAAATTCGAATATCGCAGCAACTTGGAAGGAAGGCAGTCGGAGTATCACCGCGGTCGGTGCACGTGACCAAGACGAAGTCACAACGTTAGTCAACGCGCTCAAGCAGTCCTGAAACCGGCGTCAATCTCTAAGAACTTATAGCTGACAAGACAATGCGCGAATTTCTAGATCAACACCGGAACAAGTTTTGGGTTGCCCAGTCGATTCTTCTGGTCATCCTCGGCTTTGCTGTTGCCTGGTGGATCAAACCAACGGGCTCCGGTTCGGCTTCTGATTCGACGGAGGCTGCCTCGACCGCTTCGAATGAAGCGACGATTTGGACGTGTTCGATGCATCCCCAGATCCGGCGCAATGGTCCTGGCGACTGCCCAATCTGCGGGATGGACTTGGTGCCCGTGAAGGAGTCATCTGGAGGCGTCCGCACGATCTCAATCAGTAATGATGTCAAGAAGCTGATGAACGTCGAGGTCACTCCGGTCGTTAGCAAATACGTGCCTGCAAAAGTACGAATGGTCGGAAAAGTTGCTTACGACGAAACCCGTATGGCCCACATTACGGCGTGGGTGCCTGGTCGGTTGGAGCGAATGTTCGTTGACTTCACGGGGATCGAAGTCAAACAGGGCGACCACATGGTGGACATCTACAGCGAGCCACTCTACACGGCCCAGCAGGAATTATTGTCGGCTCTCGATCGGAACCAACCCCGAACGTCATCACGATTTGTTGAACCGCTTAATTTGCTGGAATCGGCTCGTGAGAAACTTCGCCGACTTGGGCTTACTGCGGAGCAAATCCGAGAGATTGAACAACGGGGGACCGCTTCCGAAACGGTCACGATCAAGTCGCCTGTTGGTGGCGTCGTTGTGCAGAAGCTGCGTCAGGAAGGTGATCGGGTGCAAACCGGTGATCGCATCTATTCGGTGGCCGACCTGAATCATCTGTGGATCATGCTGGACGCGTACGAATCCGACTTGGCGTGGTTGAGATACGGCCAAGACGTCGAGTTCACGACGGAAGCTTATCCTGGCGAAACATTCCATGGCCGCGTAGCCTTCATCGACCCGGTTCTCAATGAATCAACTCGGACGGTGAAAGTTCGCGTCAACGTTGACAATTCAGACGGCCGACTGAAGCCGGAAATGTTCGTGCGCGCCATCGTTCGATCCCAGGTGGCCGCGGGAGGTCGCGTTCTCGATCCGGCCTTGGCAGGAAAATGGATCAGTCCGATGCACCCGGAAATCGTCAAAGACGAACCGGGCAATTGCGATATCTGTGGCATGCCGTTGGTGCGCGCCGAGTCGATGGGTTACGTGACGGCAGAACCAATCGAGTCGGCCAAACCATTAGTGGTGCCGGCGTCTGCAGTGCTGCTCACCGGGACACGTGCGATTGTCTATGTGCAAGTTCCTGGTGCCGAGAAGCCCACTTACGAAGGTCGTGAGATCATCGTCGGTCCGAGAGCTGGGGATCACTACCTCGTGAAATCAGGACTGTCCGAAGGCGATCTCGTGGTGACCAACGGAAACTTCAAGTTAGATAGCGCTCTGCAAATCGCCGCGAAGCCGTCGATGATGACTCCGCAGGGTGGCGGCGGGGGCGGGCACCAGCATGGAGAGATGAAAGCGTCTGCCAATCCAGAGATGCCGGGCATGACGAATCACGCGGCCCACGTACCACCAGAGACAAAAGAGCATTTGCGATCGGTGGTGCAGTCCTACACATCAATTCAATCAGCTATCGCAGAATCAGATCTCAGCACGATTCGCACAGCATATACAGGATTGGGTAATCAGCTTACCAGCGTCCCGTCCGAGCACTTGCATGGCGACGCGGGCGCGATGTGGAACGAAATTGCAATGTTGTTACGGAACGATGCCGTTGAAGGATCTGACGTGAAGACGTTGGAAGAGGCAGATCAAGTTTATCGTCTGACCCGACAGCATATCGATCAACTAAGCATGCAGTTTGGCCTGCAGTCTCCAAACGCCGCACCGGAAGTTCCAGTGCCATCCGGTCTAGAAGTCCCAACGGCAGTCGCGGCGCAAATACAGAGTCTTCTGCCACTCTACGTTCGCGTCTCGGAAGCTCTCGCGGCAGATCAAGCAGATGCAGCAAAGGCGGCCATCGAACAATTGCAACGCCAAATCGGAAGCTGGGAAGAAATCAGTAACGATGCGGAAGCAGCCAAGCTGTGGCGAGAAGAAAGCAAAGACCTTTCGGAAATCACTGCGAAGCTCATGAACTCTCCAGATCTGAAAGCGATGCGATCCGCATTCGCATTGCTTTCGGAATCGATGATCTCGATCGAGCGCACGTTTGGAATCTCAGTTCAACAAGATCTCTATCTGCTGCACTGCCCGATGGCATTTGAAGGACGAGGTGCGTCCTGGTTGCAAACCGATGATGCCGTTCGAAATCCGTACTACGGGGCTTCGATGCTCAAATGCGCTGACAAACTTGAAAAGCTTTAAGAATCATCAAGGCGACGCATCAACAAATCATGAGCAACAGCACAGAGAACGAATCGCAACCAGAGGTGATTCAAAATTCACCTGAAAAACGCGGAATCCTTGGGGCCATCATTTGGTTCTGTTTGACCAACAAGCTTGTAGTCTTGCTCATTGTCCTAGCGACTGTCGGCTGGGGCGTCATGGTCGCACCGTTCGATTGGAACACGGGCGTTTTACCACGCGACCCCGTTCCCGTCGACGCGATCCCCGACATTGGTGAAAACCAGCAGATCGTCTTCACGCAATGGATGGGACGAAGTCCCCAGGATGTCGAGGACCAGATTGGCTATCCCCTGACGGTCGCATTGCTCGGCATTCCTGAGGTCAAGACGATCCGAAGCTATTCAATGTTCGGATTCTCGTCAATCTACGTCATCTTCAACGACAACGCTGATTTCTATTGGTCTCGAACGCGTGTCCTTGAGAAGCTCAACAGTTTGCCGGCCGGAACGTTGCCCGATGGTGTTCAGCCGACGCTTGGTCCCGACGCTACCGCCCTGGGACAGATCTATCTGTACACGCTAGAAGGTCGCGACCCGGAGGGGCATCCAACCGGTGGCTGGGACCTACGAGAACTCAGAACGGTCCAAGACTACTACGTCCGCTATTCACTCGCATCGGCGGAAGGAATCAGCGAAGTCGCCTCGATCGGCGGATTCGTTCAGGAATATCAGATCGACGTCGACCCTGATGCCATGCGGGCGGCTGGCGTCACCCTTGACGCTGTTTTCGGCGCAGTCCGCATGTCGAATGTCGACGTCGGCGCTCGAACGATTGAGCTGAACAAGGCGGAGTATGTGATTCGTGGTTTAGGGTTCATCGAGCAAGTCGAAGATATTGAAAAGACCGTCGTCAAGGTCTCGGACAACGTCCCCATCACGATCGACGATGTTGCCGATGTCACTCTTGGGCCTGCTCTTCGTCGCGGGGCACTTGATAAAGCGGGTGCCGAAGCCGTGGGCGGCATCGCCGTCGTACGCTACGGCTACAATCCGCTGGCTGCAATTAAGAATGTGAAAGAGAGGATCGAGGAAGTCTCAGCCGGATTGCCTACCAAGGTGCTGATTGATTGGTCCGCTGTCGAGCCGGACGATGTCACGAGTTGGGCTGGCCGATATGGTGCGCGTTTCGCCGACGTTGAACCGACAGAATCGCCCGACGATTATCTATCGCTCCTACGACAGATCCCCAGCGATACTTGGCCTCAGTGGATCACAACCAGTCAGGTGACGATTGTTCCATTTTACGATCGCACCGGACTGATCTACGAAACTCTTGGAACATTGAACACGGCGCTCTACGAGGAGATTCTCGTCACGATCATCGTGATCCTGGTCATGGTGATCCATCTGCGCAGTTCATTTTTGATCAGCGCGCTGTTGCCGCTGGCCGTGCTGATGTGCTTCATCGCAATGAAGACCTTTGGCGTGGATGCCAACATCGTTGCGTTGTCCGGCATCGCCATTGCGATCGGAACCATGGTGGATATGGGGATCATCCTTACCGAGAACATCCTGAAGTATTTGGATGAGGCTCCAGATTCCGAAAGTCCTCTGCATACTGTTTTCAAGGCGTCCAATGAGGTTGCCGGCGCTGTCGTAACAGCCGTAACCACCACGGTCGTCAGCTTCCTGCCCGTCTTCACGATGATCGGAGCGGAAGGAAAGCTATTTCGGCCCTTGGCGTTTACCAAGACCTTTGCCTTGCTGGCGTCCGTCGTCGTAGCCCTGACAATTATTCCGCCTGCCGCACACTTGTTGATGGGATGGCGACGTAAACCGAGCAGAGAAAACGGTCACCGCTTGAGATTGATCGGTCGTTGGATCCTATTAGCTGGCCTGCTCGTTGCCGGCCTTCTAGCGGCAATGATGCTGACTTGGTGGATCGGTGCCATCGTGATCGGCATCGCGGTCTACAAGTTGATCGAGCGACAGATACCGGCCCAGGTGAATCGATACGCGACCATCGCGGCAAGTGGTCTCGCTGTTTTGGTCGTCGGCATTTTATTGGCTTCGGAGTGGCTACCACTGGGACCGCAAAAAGGCTTGCTGGTCAACCTGTTCTTTGTTGCCTTGCTGATTGGTGGACTGCTCGGCTTCTTCACTTTGTTTCAACGCTACCTTTACGAACCGATACTGCGGTGGAGTCTACGGCACAAACTCGCGTTCTTGAGTCTGCCCGCTCTTCTGCTAGTCCTCGGTGGTTGCTCCTGGCTCGGATTCAATACGCTGTTTGGTTTTGTTCCTAAGGCGGCGCAGGTCGTAGGAATTTCGCAATCGACAGTCCGCGAATCTGCCCCCTGGAAACTCGCATCATCGACGTTTCCTGGACTTGGCAAGGAGTTCATGCCACCGCTCGATGAAGGATCCTACCTCTACATGCCGACAACGATGCCGCACGCATCCATCGGAGAAGCGATGGACGTTTTGCAGCTTCAGAATCAGTTGCTGGTGTCCATACCCGAAGTCGAGTCGGTCGTTGGGAAGATCGGACGGGCGGATACTCCGCTTGATCCGGCACCGGTTTCTATGATCGAGACCTACATCACCTACAAGTCCGAATACAGAACGGACAAAGACGGGAATCGACTCTATTTCCGCTACGACGAAGACAATGGTGACTTCGTTCGTGACGAACAAGGTGAGCTGGTGGAAGATCCCAGTGGCCGTCCTTACCGCCAATGGCGCGAGAAGATCCGTAATGCCGACGACATCTGGCAAGAGATTACTCAGGCGGCGGAGATTCCCGGAACGACGTCCGCGCCGAAGTTGCAGCCAATTGCCGCCCGCATCGTCATGCTGCAAAGCGGAATGCGAGCACCAATGGGCATGAAGATCAAAGGTCCTGACTTGGAAACGATCGAGTCGGTGGCGCTGCAGATGGAAGCGTTGCTGAAGCAAGTTCCAACCGTGCAATCATCGGCCGTGATCGCCGACCGCATTGTGGGCAAGCCGTATCTCGAAATCGACATCGATCGTGATGCCATCATGCGATACGGGCTTCACATCCGCGACGTTCAAGATGTCATTGAAGTGGCAATTGGAGGTCGCCAGATCACGACGACCGTTGAAGGTCGCGAGCGTTTCCCGGTGCGAGTTCGTTACGCGAGAGAACTGCGCGACGATATTGAATCGATTGAACGGATCATCGTGCCGACGCCAACAGGACAGCAGATACCGCTCGGACAACTCTCGGACATCCGCTACGTTCGCGGGCCACAGGTTATCAAGAGTGAAGACACGTTCTTGCTTGGCTACGTATTGTTCGACAAACGTCCCGGTGAAGCTGAAGTAGACGTCGTGGAGGATGCTCAAGCGTTTTTGCAAGAGAAGATCACCAACGGAGAGTTGGTCTTGCCGGCCGGCGTCAGCTACACGTTCGCTGGCAATTACGAAAATCAAATCCGCTCACAGAAAACACTCGCAGTTGTTCTGCCGCTGTCTCTTGGCATCATCTTCTTGATTCTTTATCTGCAATTCCGTTCAGCGATGACGACGAGTTTGGTCTTCAGCGGCATTCTGATCGCTTGGGCGGGTGGATTCATCATGCTGTGGCTCTACGGCACCGAATGGTTTCTGAATTTTGATGTGTTCGGGACAAGCATGCGTGAGCTATTCCAGGTCAAAACCATCAATCTAAGCGTTGCAGTGTGGGTCGGCTTTCTCGCCTTGTTTGGAATCGCAAGCGATGATGGCGTCGTAATCGCATCATATCTCGACGAGAGCTTTCGCAAGGATCGCATCACCAACGCCCAGCACGCTCGTGAGGCGACCGTCACAGCAGGGCTAAGACGGGTTCGCCCCTGTTTGATGACGACGGCGACAACCCTTCTGGCGCTGATCCCCGTACTCACGTCGCGTGGTCGTGGAAGTGATATCATGGTTCCAATGGCGATCCCGAGCTTCGGTGGGATGGCAATTGAAATCATCACGATGCTCGTTGTTCCAGTGCTGTACTGTGCCGTGATGGAATGGAAGTTGAGGCTTGGCATCAATGATGAAAAGTTCTCGGCCCATTAGTCAGTTGCAGTTCCATTCTTCGGTGCTCGGAAACAAGATTGAATAATGGGGCATTACGGTGTAATGAACCCTTCGGGGGCCTTGCCACGATTCGTATTGATAAACGCTCGAATCGTATCTGGGTCATAATGATCTAAGGTTAGGAGATGTGCCCAAGACGCTAGAGCAATTGATTGGTCATTCGCCTCGCGAGGAGTCAGGATAACACCAACGCCGCTGCCTCCAGAATTTCCAGCACCGTCACGCACTAATTGCTCCAGTGAGCCAATATCTGCAGTCGACAGTCGAGACGGTGAATAACTGATCCACACGTGCCCGTGTTCAAGATTGTGAACAAGTGCCTCGTCCGGTTGTTCTTGGCGATAAATCCCGGTGGGCCGCGGTGTGATCCCCGGGTTCTGGTCGGTTCCGTCAGGATCAAAACCGTGATGGTCACCATAGGTAGGTGGATTGGAATGCTTGGAGTAGTCAACTTCCCCGAACACGTGGTCGGAAGTAATCGGCGGCGCGCCCGCAACCAAATCTGTCCGCGCTCCGAGCAAATTTGGTGACTCGAAACTGCCAGCCTCGACATCAGCAAACGGCGTTCCGTCATCGACTGGGCGAAGCGTAATCGAAACTGTCGCTACATTGGAAGTTGCCGTTCCATCACTGATCACGTATGTAAATGAATCGTCACCGAAAAACTCGGCGTTCCCCTGATACGTAAACGAACCATTCTGATTCAAATTAATCGATCCGCTTGTCGGTGAATCGATTACCGTCGCGGTAAGTACGTCGTTATCGAGGTCGATATCGTTCGCGATAACACCATTGGATACTCCAATTACGATCGCCTCGTTTTCACGACCGAAGTAGCGATCATCTAGAGCGGTGGGAATCCGATTCGCACTTTGGTTGTCATTGACCGTGATTGTGACCGTCACGTTCGAGGAGCGTGATCGGCCATCTGTTGCTCGATACGAAAATGTATCGACGCCTGCAAAACCGGAGTTTGGTGTGTAACGAAACGAACCGTCCTGATTGAAATCAATGCTTCCTCGGCTCGGTGATTCAACAAGTTCTGCCGTAATTGATTCGCCATCTGGATCAAAATCGTTACTTAGCACTCCCGTCAAAACATTCACATCGAGACTCGAATCGATAGCGACTGAATATTTTTCGGTTGATGTGACTGGAGGTCGGTTCGCGTCCTGAATCGCGTTCCCGCCCGCCAAGATCTGGTCTGCAAGCGTGCGTTGCCCCGCCTGCCGTTCGGCCAAAGCAATCGAGTTCCTGATGAGTGTGGCTTCTGGCGGCGACGAGGCGAGATACCAATTGATATTTATATACTCTAGACGAATTGAACCTTCGACGAACACATTTCCTTCGGACACTCCTCCATCCGCCAGAGTCAAATCGATGATCGCGATGTCATTCGTTTCGACAGTCGCCCTCATGCTCCGTTTGGCTATCTGATAAGTTCCAGGTTCAAGGTCTCCGAACGTATAGTTCCCAAGGTCGTCGGTCACTTGTGAACGATTAGCGGTCACATCCGGAGCAATTAGGTCAACGACAACCCCCGACGCTCCGACATCGTCAGTATCAAGTGCACCCGAACCATTCGAATCGAAAAAGACGGTTCCCCGAATGACTCCCTCAGCATGCATCAGCATCCGTAACTCCAGGTGCTGCGCATGGAGCCTTCGGCGATGCTTTTGGTTTACGGCCTCAGACGATCGCGCCCGTCGTGTTCGAAGTAACTTCATGCCTGAATTTCGGATTTAGAAAGGATTCAGAATTGAGACTGGCTTTAAACCACTAGCCATCGCACGGATCGTCTCGTCGTTTGGCGTCTCACGTCCCGAGACCTAAGCGACTACGGGTTTGGAGATAGCCGTCGTCGATCCTTCAGGTTGGATCGAAAAACCATCAACGCATTCTGCACACAGATTCAAAATGTTCAACGATTGCTCTTTGACGTTATTGGTTCCTATACTGACATTCGTTCCCACTCGTACAAGAACACGCACAACCGGCACCACTGCTACGAGTCATTGCCTTGCTGCGCGGGCTTTCTATCGATCAGCCCGGCACTTTGACGCCAAAATTCCACCGAAAGCCACGCCCCCTGTTTGGCGGTTTTTTGTTTCATCCATGAGTGAGCCTTCGTGCACTCGCGGAGATTCCGTAAAGCGGATCGCAGAGAGAGTATTTGTCTTGGACTGCAAAGAGTAAATTCGAAAGATGACTACATCGCGTACTTTCCTGGTTGCTTTGTTTTACCTCGTTGGATTTGTTTGCTCGGCGCAGCCGGTCACAGTGGTCAGGGGCGGGGCAAACGCAAAGCCTCGCCAGCCTCAGCTTTGCATCGATCAAGACGGAGCGATCTTCCTCGCCTACGGGGAGGGGAACGAAATCTTTGTCGTTCGCAGTGAAGACGGGCAAAACTTTGCGTCCGAGGTCCGAGTCGCTCAACTTCCTAAACTTGCATTGGGAATGAGGCGAGGCCCCCGAATCAACATAAGTAAGAATACGGTCGTTGTTACTGCGATCAGTCATGAAACGGGTAATTTGATGGCTTGGAACTCGACCGACGCCGGCGACTCATGGTCCCAAGGAGTGGTGGTCAACTCGGTTCCACGAAGTGCTCGTGAAGGACTTCATGGAATGGCCAGCGGACCTGAAGGCTCCGTGTATCTCGTCTGGCTGGACCTGCGTAGTGGCAGCACTGAGATCTATCTTTCGAAATCGTCAAACGCCGGTGCTAGTTGGTCCGAGAATGTCCGCGTTTATCGGTCGCCCTCGGGTACCGTTTGCGAATGCTGCCATCCGTCAGTATCGGTAGGTCCTGACGGTCGCGTTGTCGTGATGTGGCGCAACCTCGTCGATGGCGATCGAGACATGTACCTAACGTCATCGGACGACGGTCAAAGTTTTGACCCGCCACAAAAGCTCGGTACCGGCAGTTGGCCTCTCAACGCATGCCCGATGGATGGAGGTGACCTCTCAATAGACCAGGACGGCCAGGTAACAACTGTTTGGCGTCGACAGAAAACGATCTATGTGAGCTCAGCAGACAAGCCGTATGAAAAGCCGATCGGTCAGGGCGAGCAACCTTGGATCGCTAATGCTAGCGATGGCACGTGGCTACTTTGGCTGGAGCGGCGCAGCGGCGGATTGAAGTGTCTTCAGCCGGACGGAAAACAAAACCTGCTTGCGGCCAAAGCGAATGATCCGGTCATTGAGTCTGGCCAGGACGGGGCAGTCGTCGTCGCGGCCTGGGAAGAGCAAGTCGCGGGCGAAACAAGAATCGTCTGCCAGATGCTTGGCCAGTAGCCCTGCAGCATTTCCGTGTCCGCTATGTACCCTGGGAGGGTATCGATAGAATGGCGGGAATGGAATCCCTGAGTCCGCAGCCTGACGAAACTCCCGTCCCAAAATCGCTTGTTGAATCCGCTGCACGCGGAGATCGTTCCGCCCTGCGCGAGATCTACGAAAGGACTTCGCATCGCGTTTTCCGATTGATGGTGCGAATGGTGGGACGGCAGGACAGCGAAGACTTAACACAACAAGCCTACGTCAAGGCGTTCGCGAGGCTGGGGCAGTTCGAGGGATCCGCAAAGTTCGAAACCTGGCTGTACCGACTGGCGACCAATGAAGCGCTGCAACATCTAAGACGCGAACGGGTGCGAAAGACGGTCCCCATGGAAACGGAGCCGGTAACCGCTCAGGCAGAATCATTTGAAGGCGATGACCTTTCACAGCGGCTACAGTTAGCACTCAGCCAACTCGAACCTGATCTTCGCACCATCATCAGTCTGAAGGAAGATGGCGGTCTCTCGTATCGCGAGATCGCGGAAGCCATGCGGATTCCTGAAGGTACGGTCGGATCGAGACTGAATCGGGCTCGGCGGGAACTTGCGAGATTGCTTGGATTTGAAACCTCGTAACGCTCGAGAGCGTCGGGGCAACGTTCCAACAACCTACCGCATTGCGATGGCAGCTATTCAGAAACCGGACATCCGACCGTTCGATCGATCTGGGCAACGGTGCCCGCAAGACTTGCCTCGATCCTGGCCAATTGGGTTTCGAACATGAGCAGCTCGCGGTAGGTTTCAATCAATGTGAAGAAGTCAGTGCGTTCTCCACGATAGTCTGCGATGGCAAGCTTTAGGGTGTCCTCCGTTCGAGGAACGATTCGCTCTCGATAGATGTCCCGCTGTTCAATCAACGCGTCGGCTTGAGCCATCAAACGACGAAGCTTGCCGTAGATTTCGTCTCGGGTAGCATCCAGTCGGCGTGATGTGCTCGCAGTTCGATGTCCTGCTTCACGAACACCGGCATTGATCTTCTCTCTCCAAATTGGAAGCGAGGTGCCGAATGTGAAGCTCAAGTTGTCGTGCCCATTCGCAACGGGACTGATCACGTTGTGATCGTCGCTTACGAGTCCCCAATGAACGCCCACATTGAAGTCGGGGTACTGTTGCAGGCAGGCAAGACGCTGCTTTTCGCGATCACGTTGGATTTCCCACGCGAGCCCGCGAAGGGAGGGATTACACTGCTCGGCCAGTGAAATGAGCGACTGAACGTCCGCGGGTGTGCCGCCAGCGTCTAGTTCTTCACTTGCCTCGGGGACTAGGTTCACCGGCTGTTGCAAAAGCGCGGCCAAGTCAGCCTGGGCAACTGCCTTTTGCTTCCGCAGGTTGACCAGCTGGTCATCGAGCCGATCATTTTCCAGCTGGGCACGAAGTACGTCTTGCTGAGACCCACCTGACTTGTAACGGGCCTCGGCGACTTCGGTGAGGTCGTCTACTAGCGTCTTGGTTTCTTCGAGAATCGCGATCGCACGTGTGTTGAACCAGACTTCGTAGTAGGCCAAACGCACCGATTCGGTGACTTCTCGTTCGATGGCCTCGACTTCCGCTTGAGCAATCTGAACTTCGCGACTGGCAATATCTGCTTTTGCTCTGAGCTTTTCCGGAAAGGGAATCTGTTGATTCAGCGACATTTGATTTCCAATGCGTCCGGCAGCCGTTTGAAGCGCCTGGTCGTGGAACGGCCAAAATGTGTTGCTGAAATTTGGATCTGGTAGAGCTCGAGCCTGAGGAATCACGTTGGTGGCTGCGGCAACACGTTGTCGGGCTGCATGGATCCGTGGATGAGCGGCGAGTGCTTGTTGAACAAAGAACTTGACCGGTTGGCCTTGATCGCTGGAAACCGGCTCTGCAGCTACGGGCTCGATGGTGAAGTCATTTTCAGAGTCACCACCGGAAGCTTCCTCTGGTGGTGTTTGAGTCTCTTGCGAAACGAGCGTACGGAAATCAGCAGTCATCGGCTTCGAGTCCGGCGTCAATTCGATCGCTGGTGCTAGTTGAAGCCCATCCTCGTATACAACGGGAGTCACCGCGGGGGAGCGTTTGAGACTGACATCCGGATTGATGCTAGCGATCTCGGCCGAGTTGGAATCGCTTTCCAAAGTCACACTACTCGGGTGCGTAGGTTCATTCGTTGAGATCCGGTCCGAATGAACCGACCGGGTGCCCCCAGGGGTGGCACAGCCAGAAAGCAATCCGGTCGAGGCGGGCACTAGCAGCCCCAATAGGAGCAATCGACGTCGCTGACATTTCAAAATATGCTGTTTGGACGGCCGATCCATGGCAATTCCAGCTAGGCTTGTACAGAATGCTTGTGATACAAATTGCCCAATCCGCACATTCCTCTTGAACTCGGCGGGCAAATTTCCGATACAGTTCGTATACCGGATACGGGTATCCTTTTCGGAACAACATCGTGGTCAACTCTCGCTTAATTCGCACACTCGTCAGCCTTTGCCTGATCGCGGCGATCGTCACTCAGCCGATCGCTATTAGTGCTGCGCAGACGTCTTGCACGGCGGCGAAGAGAGCGAACAGTACATCTGCAACGGATGCCCAGCATCGATGCGAGGATTGCGGCCACTGCGAAGTCTCGTCGGTTGGCGAGTTATGTGGTTGCTGTAGCGATGGTCACACTGACGCTGGCCAACCGTCTTGCTGCGGCAACAATACGACGGATGAGTCAAATCAATCCGGGCCGGATCCGATTTTTGGTGCGCTTTCAGATCTCGTTCCTGAACCTGGATTTCCAGGAAGCGAATCGGATGGTGCAGCATGGACGGCCCGAACGGACACGCCAGCGCTAGCGCGAGTCTGCATGTGCTCGCTGCGATCGCAGCCGGGGACACCGACGTCGCCACGCGCGCCCGTCAACGAAGAAGCGGACACGCAGTCTCTTGCTTTTGGAAATGTGCCGTCTTTCGATCACCAACGTAGTGCTGAAACGTATTTGCGTCATCGGTTTGAAGATACGCAATCGCACCTACTACTCGACTATCAATGCCACCTTTGTGTGTGGCGGCTGTAGCGAGTCTCTTTCCAACTGGCTAAACGTCCAGTTTCTTTGATTGCCGGCTGGCTGCCAATGCATGCTGCTCGTTGCGAGAGCATGGTATTGAGGCAAGCCTAATAGACCGGCCACAGCAATTTCTCCGTCCAAACTCTCGCGCGCCCAAGCTGATTCATTGCGAACCAGTTCTACGCAGCGTGGTGAATAAGCAACGGCATTGTCGTAGCGAAAAAGGGGTCAGACCCTAATAGTGCAAAGCACCCGAAGGGCCGTCCCGGCTATTGGGGTCTGCCCCCTTTTTCGATCGATTGAAAAGCATGAACGGAATCAGCATTTTGGTGAATAGAAGTTATGACCAAACAAAACAACGCAAAGCCTGACGTTCCAAGCGGTGAACCGGAAGAACGGGAAACGACGACTAGTGGCACTACGACCGCAAATGCTCAACAAACCGACTCGGTAGCAAAAAAGCATTCGAGTAGCGCCGCGGCAGTCACAACGGAACCAAAGGATGACCAGGCTACTGGTACGGCGAAATCCGCAGTCGTCGACGCCACTGGTAGTAAATGGTTGATTCGTACTGCCGTTCAATCCTTCGCCGTTGTCGCGGTCGTTGGTGCCTGCTTCTTTCTCATGGGGCTTGCCCAGAGAACAGGTTGGCTGACGGCTGGAGGCGGAAGTAACGCCGAGTCGGCTACCGCGTCCGAAGGTTCATCTGACACGCGGTACATCTGCCCGATGATGTGCACACCGCCATCCACGGAACCAGGCCGTTGTCCGGTCTGCGCCATGGAGTTGGTTGAGGCGACGGGCGATTCCGGAGGAGATGGAAAATCGGTCTCCATTGAGCCTGCTGCCCGACGACTCGTTGGTATCCAAACCGGCATGTCCAAGATGGGCGAACTGAATCGCACAATTCGCACGATTGGGACGATCCAATTTGATGAAAGCCGCCTGTCGACGATCTCCGCGTACATCGACGGACGCTTGGAAAAGATGTTCGCCAACTACGTCGGCGTGAAGGTCAATCAAGGTGACGACTTAGCGCTTATCTATAGCCCTCAACTATTTACAGCCCAGACCGAGTTCATCACTAGCTTGGAACGTAAAGGCAAAGTCGGCAGGTTCCAAATCGACAATGGCGATCTTTCTCAAGTCGCTCGAGATAACCTTTCGGAACTTGGCATGACGGACCAGCAGATTGAAGATCTGATCGAAAGTGGAAAGCCTGAATCAAGAATTCGCATCAAGTCTCCACAAAGCGGAACCGTAATTGAGAAAGCGGCTGTCGAGGGGGACTATGTGAAGACGGGACAGAAGATCTTCCGGGTTGCTGACCTGAGCACCGTTTGGTTGATGCTGGACCTTTTCCCGGACGATGCGGCAGCGATTCGGTTCGGTCAGCAAATCGAAGCCGAAATCGAATCCAAGCCAGGCGAAGTCTTTACTGGTCGTGTGGCCTTCATCGATCCAACCGTCAACCCAAAGACTCGTACGGTTCAGGTTCGCGTCGAGATCCTCAACTTCGACGGCCAACTGCGTCCGGGCGACTATGCGACCGCGACGGTCACCGTGCCCGCTGTTCCGGCAGCGCGAGTTTACGATCCGGCCCTAGCGGGCAAGTTAATTAGCCCGATGCATCCACAGGTAATCCGCGATGCACCCGGCGATTGCCCGCTCTGTGGGATGCCGTTGGTTCCGACTTCAGAACTCGGCTACTCCGATGAACCTCTCCCTGAGCAGCGTGTGGTAACGGTGCCGAGAGACGCAGTCCTGATGGCTGGGCAGCACTCGGTGATCTATGTCGAAACCGAGCCGGGGCGTTTTGAGATTCGACGAGTCACGGTCGGCCCGATGAGCAAGCAAGAGGCTGTGATTGTCGAAGGGCTTAGCGCCGGAGAAACCGTTGCAACGGGAGGAAACTTCTTGATCGATTCACAGATGCAACTTGCCGGCAATCCATCGCTCTTGGACCCAAGCAAGGCAACCGAGTTTCCCCCGGGGCCATTGGAGCTACCGAATACGAGCCCGCAGCTCTTGGCAGGTGCTGTCGGTGATGCCTTTGACGCAACCTACGCTGCATACTTCGACATTCAATGCGCGATGGCGGCAGACCAAACACCACCACCCGTTGCATTGAATCACATGATCAGCGGATTGCAGGAACTTGAAATGTCCGCCGAGG
The DNA here is from genome assembly GCF_008312935.1 of Roseiconus lacunae. Taxonomy (NCBI): domain Bacteria; kingdom Pseudomonadati; phylum Planctomycetota; class Planctomycetia; order Pirellulales; family Pirellulaceae; genus Roseiconus; species Roseiconus lacunae. Next base: position 252,687 of record NZ_VSZO01000005.1, read on the forward strand.
TACCCGATGAGGCGCAGCGACGTTTTGCGGCGGCGCGTCGAGCCGCATCTCGCATGGATGGTTCCTTGGAGACCGCTCGCGAATCGTACCGAACCGTCAGCCGAGCGCTATTGCTCGCGGCGACTGTTGCTAGAGGTCCGAAAACGGCAGAGAAGCTCGTACATCTCTATTGCCCAATGGTTCCTGGCGGCGGCGGAGACTGGATGCAGCCTGAGGGCGAACTTGCCAATCCCTACTGGGGCAGCGAGATGCTGCGATGTGGTGAAGAAGTTCGCAACCTGTCGGTTGCTGACGCGGAAGTTCCAAGCATCTCGAATCGGATCGAATAAGGAGAAAGACAATGTTGAGCCTTCTTATTCGTTTCTGCACAAAGGAACCTTGGCTAGTTGTGCTGCTGACCGTGGGCGTGAGTGTTGCCGGCTGGTTCAGTTTCAAGTCGGTTCCGATCGACGCCATTCCCAATGTTGGCGAAAACCAAGTCATTGTCCTGACACCGTGGCCCGGCCGTTCGCCAAAAGACATCGAGGATCAAGTTACCTACCCATTGAGTGTGTCCCTTCTGGCTGTTCCCGGTGCCGAATCGGTACGTGGGAAAAGCATGTTTGGCTACAGCTTTGTTCAGGTCACGTTCAAAGACGAAATCGATTTCTATTGGGCACGAAGTCGCGTGTCTGAGCAGTTGGGAACCGCCGCATCACAATTGCCCGACGGCGTCGTTCCACAGCTCGGCCCCGATGCCACGGGACTTGGGCAGATCTATTACTACACGCTTCAACCACCGAAAGATGGCATGACGCTGGCGGAACTTCGCAGCCTTCAAGACTTCGTCGTGAAGTACGAATTGCAGGCTGTCGAAGGCGTCAGTGAGGTAGCTTCCATTGGTGGATATGTTCGCCAGTATCAAGTCGAAGTCGATCCGGACAAACTGAGATTCCATGCGGTAACGCTCGATCAATTGGCAATGGCGATTAAGGGTTCCAACCTAGACGTGGGAGCTAAGACAGTCGAAACCACCGGCATGGAATTCATCGTTCGCAGCAAGGGCTTTCTTGGCTCAGACGGCGGAGTGGAAAAGGCCGTCGAGGACATCGAGGAAACGGTCATCTTGCAGCGAGATGGAGTTCCCGTGCATGTGAGGGATGTGGCTTCGGTTCAGCTTGGACCTGACTTTCGACGAGGCGCACTGGACTACAACGGTGCCGAAGCAGTTGGCGGTGTCGTCGTGATGCGATACGGCGAAAACCCTCGAGTCGTAATCGATCGAGTCAAGGAAAAGATCGCTGCGATTACGCCTTCACTTGGCGGAGTGACGATCAACGGCGTGTATGACCGAAGTGGCTTGATCGACGAAACGATGGCAACGCTGACGCACGCATTGCGTGACGAGATTATCATCACGGCGATCATCATCTTGCTGTTTCTATTGCATATTCGCAGCAGTTTCGTGGTCGCGATTTGCTTGCCGGCCGCCGTGCTGATGTCTTTCATCGCCATGCGATTCGTAGGCGTCGACGCGAACATCATGTCGCTTGCTGGAATCGCAATTGCGATCGGTACGATGGTCGACATGGGGATCATCGTCAGCGAGAACATCTACCAGCATCTTTCAGACTGGGAAAAGGACGGTTTGGGATCGCGGCTCAAGACGAAGCAGAGCCGTACTGAAGTGGTTTACACGGCAGCGATCGAAGTTGCGCCGGCCGTCGTCACCGCCGTTGCGACGACCATCGTCAGCTTCTTGCCGGTGTTCTTCTTGACCGGTCGAGATTACAAGCTGTTTTCACCGCTGGCGTATACGAAGACTTTCGCCATCGCCGCAGCGATGGTCACCGCTGTCACGATTGTTCCGGCCCTTTGCCGATTGATGTTGAAGAGCGCTCGCGGCAGTCGGTTGACAGCATCCCTTTCTGCCGTGGCATTGGCGACTCTCCTGGCCGCACTGTCCCAATTCATGTGGGCACCGCGTTTGGCAGAGTACTTCTCGCTTCCCTCATGGGCGATCACGCTGGCCGCAGCGGCAATTGGACTAGTCGCCGGTTGGCAATTGATGCGTGAACGGATCAAACCAATCGAAGAGATTCCGTCGAGCCGTTTCGTCCGTTGGATCTATGCGGCGCGGCTTCGACATGCACTCAACCATAAATCATTCGCGCTCTCGTTCCCAGCGTTGTTGCTGGTTATCGGACTCGGTGCCTGGGTCGGTTTGCCAACGGTGCTAAAGCCTGTCGAGCGATTCGCAGCTCTGTTCGGTGCAGACCTGAATGATTTTCCCGGGTACGTCGATGCCAAACACACTTTCACCGGTTTGCAAAGTGATGATTGGATCGCACTCGATGAAGGCAGCTGGTTCTACATGCCGACGTTGTATCCAGCAGCTAGTTTTTCGCAGGCCATGCAGGTGCTGCAAACACAGGATGTGCTGATCGGACAAATCCCCGAAGTCAAGGATGTGCTCGGCAAGATCGGGCGAGTCGAGTCTGCTTTGGATCCAGCCCCTGCGGCGATGGTCGAAACCTATGTCATGCTGAAACCACAGAGCGAGTGGCGACCAGGAATCACCGCCCGCGATGTTTGGGACGAGATCAATCGGGTCGCAACGCTGCCGGGTGTGACACCTGCATCGGCGCTCCAACCGATCGAAGGCCGCGTGGTCATGTTGCAATCGGGCATCAAGGCACCGATGGCGATTCGTGTGTATGGCAACGAACTGAATGAACTGTCGACGGCAGCAATGGATGTCGCCAGCGAACTGAAGAAGTCGCCGTACATCAATGCAGGCACCGTCAATCCCGACATTGTTCTCGGCAAGCCGTACGTCGAGTTCACCGTAGATAGGAAGGCTGCGTCTCGCTATGGGATGAGCGCTGCGATGGTGAACCAGGTGATCGAGACTGCCCTCGGTGGGATGAATCTTATTAAGACAGTGGAAGGACGCGAACGCTATCCGGTGCGTCTCCGTTACCACCGGGATCTGCGAGAACAAATCGATGGTCTGAAACGTCTGCCCGTCGTCACGCACAGTGGAGCGGTCGTGCCTCTTGAGAAACTCGCAACGCTCGAGACGACGTGGGGCCCTGGCGCCATCAACAGTGAGAACGGCCGACTTGTCGCTCACGTCTCGTTCATGACGAACGGCTCGGCGGGTGATCTCGAGTCGGTCGAAGCGATTGAAGAACAGCTGCGAGTTGCCCAGTCGCTGGCCCCCAGCAATCCTGATCGCTTGGATTTGCCGGCGGGGTATTCACTCGAAGCAGTCGGCAGTTTCCGAAATCAGATCGAGGCGAACCGCCGACTGATGTGGATCATTCCAGTCGTCATTTTGATCAATCTATTGCTGATCTATTTCGAGTTTCGCAACCTTCCCATTTCGCTCGCAGTCTTCACTGGAATTCCCGTTGCCTTTGCTGGTGGGATGGTTGCGGTCGGCTGGATGGAAGTGGAGTTGAACACCGCGGTTTGGGTCGGCTTCATCGCGTTGTTTGGACTCGCCGTGGACGATGGGGTCGTGATGGCAACGTACATCCACCAGCGGCTCAGTCGAACAAAGATCAATTCGGTGCAGGATATACGCGACACGATCTACGAGGCGGGGCTTAAGCGAATTCGACCCTGCATGATGACGACAGTCACAACATTGGCAGCATTGGTCCCCGTGCTACTTGCTTCTGGACGTGGTGCCGATGTGGCTCGAGCCATGGCTCTTCCGGTATTCGGTGGAATGCTCGCCGAGCCGTTTACGTCTTTCATCGTGCCAACGCTCTATGCCGCTTACTTGGAGACCAAATTGCGGTTTGGCTTCAAGGACGAACTCTGGACTGAAGAGCAATCTGATGAACAGGAGGAGTTTCCAATCGCTGCATAAAAACAATTTTGAAACTTCGTGAAGAACGAGGTTTCTCAGGCATCAAACCAACTAACTAAACCGATTCACGGCGGGCCAGATGGAATGCCCGCTTCGTTTCACGAAGGAGAAGAAATGCGTCACTCCCCAATCCTGACTATCTGTCTCGCTGCCTTATCGACTGGCTTTACATTCGCGCAGGGGCCTCATACGGGTCACACCCACTCAATGTCGCCTGCGCTTGCCGAGAGCACACCAGCGAGAGTCGGTCCGCACGGTGGTAGCCTGAAAGTCGCAGGCGATCTACAACTTGAAACGGTTGTCAACCAAGGCGGCATTCAAATGTTCGCCTTTGATCGCCAAGGCTCCCCAGTGTCTGTCGATCGCGGACGTGGTGCAGCCATCCTCCGTGTCGAAGGCAACGCGAAACGCTATCGCTACGATCTTTTGCCCGATGGAAAAGGATCGCTGCTGGCCCCTGTCAATCTTTCTCAAATCGCTGGACGCCAGATCGAGATCGACGTGCAACTCATCGGCGTCGGTAGTTCGGGCGTACGTTTCGATGAAGTCGCAACGGTGCCGGCAAGTGAAACTCAATTGGCTGCCGCAGCTATCGCACGTCAAAAGATCTGCCCCGTCAGTGGAAAACCACTGGGGAGTATGGGCGATCCGGTCAGCGTCGATGTTGGCGGTCAACAAGTCTTCGTTTGCTGTGCTGGCTGTGTTGATGCCGTCAAAGCCGATCCGGCGAAGTACGCATCCGGGCGTCCAAAAATCACGGTCACGACCGCTACTGCTGCCGATGCTGCGGCGATCGCCAAACAGAAAGTTTGTCCTGTCATGGATGAGCCGCTCGGTGGCATGGGCACTCCGGTGAAGGTAACCGTTGGTGACAAGCCGATCTATCTGTGCTGCAAAGGCTGTATCAAAAAGGTTCAAGCAGAACCGGCGAAGTATCTCGCGATGGTTTATGGCGGAGCTCAAACAGAATCCAATCCATCGAGTGCGACGAGCAATCTTTCGGTCTCGGTCGTCCGTGCCACGCCAGCGGATGCTTCACTGATCGCTACGCAAAAAACTTGCCCGGTGATGGACGAGCCGCTGGGCAGCATGGGCGGACCAGTCAAGTTGATGGTGGGTGATAAACCGGTCTTCCTCTGTTGCCGTGGTTGCATCAAGAAAGTCGAAGCAGAACCGGCAAAGTATCTCGCCAAAGTCTACGGAGCGACTTCACAGGGCAGCGTTCCTTCGGGGGCAGAGCAAGTACGAGAAGGCATTTACAAAGTGACTGCTGCCGATGCTCCATTCATCTCGGCGCAAAAGAAGTGTCCCGTGATGGACGAGCCGCTTGACGCGATGGGTGGACCTTACAAAGTCCACGCGAATGGCAAAGCGATTTACATCTGCTGTCCTGGCTGTGCTAAGCGAATCGCAGCCGAGCCTGGAAAATACTTGGCCATCTTGAGCAACCAGGGAGTTGCTGCACCGCTTCTTCGGTAGCAACTCTCGAATTTCAAAACACGGCGGAGTTGGCTCCGCTGTTCCGTTCGCGGGGGCGGTGTCACGACCGATTTGCTTTTGCAAAGACGTCAATACGCCGCCCCTGCCCTTTTTTGTTTCAACTCACGACAAGGACGTCGTCATGAAATCTCAATGGAAGTCTGGAGCCATCGCCGTGCTCATCTACACCCTATCACTGTCGGCCGGATGCCAATCGCTGCATTGGCTTGGCAATCGAAAGGACGAACCGGCAATGACCGCTCAGCAGTACGCTGAGCAAACTGCTGCCAATATTCAATACGACACATCGGTCGACATGGACACGGACTATCAGCCGTCCGCAGCGACCTCGTTCTCCGCTGCTCCCAACTCCGTTTCCTCTCGCCCCTTGTCAGGTGGCGGAAGCTGCTGCCATTAGCGCCGGTGTTCGCATTGCCACAAAGAGTCGATCCATTGCCTCGATACGCTGGTTGGCGTATCGAGGGATGCTGCGATTCAATGAACACCCATTCCCGATGGATTGATAATCGAGAGGTGTTCCTCAAACCTGCTTCGCTTGCACGTGCACGAATGTTCGATCTCAGAACGGGACTTCAGGAAGCTAGATTCAGATCAATCCAAGTACTGGTCTAATCTGCCTACCGAGGCAGTCGGTTTGTGCGCGACGATACCGCAGTCCCTTTAAGCCAATTGCGCCACCAATAGTGTTGTGTCATCGAACGCCTTTCGGCCTTTGCGAAACACTTCGATGGACGAACCAAACATCTCAACCAATTCACGAGCACTGCAGCTCTGAGCGGAATGCAACAAATTTTCAATCCGTTCCGTTCCGAATTGCTCTTCACATGGATCAAAGGCCTCTGTCACACCGTCGCTTACGATGACTAAGCGAGCTGAATCGCCTAGTGGAATGGTTTCTTCGTGGTAGTGAGTATCGTCCTCGACACCCAAGATCAGATCGCCCACGTTCAATCGCACTGGCGTGTCGCTCCCAATCTGCAAGAACGGAAACTCGTGGCCAGCATTTGCGTAGGTCAGTTGCCTTTTTTGCGGATCGACGACCAATAGCGCCATCGTCGCAAAATGTCCCATCATAACGTACTCGCAGTAATGTTGATTGACATCTGTCAGTATTTCCGCGGGGCTAGACGACTTCTTTGCCGCTTCTGAAACAAACGCTTTCAACAATGTCGCCGCCATCGCAGCCGGAACACCGTGCCCTGAAACATCGGCGACACAAAGTAGATAGCGTCCATCCGATAAGGAAATCACGTCGTAGTAGTCGCCGCCAACATCGTCGGCAGGCTCGAACAGTTCGGCGACGTCGATTCCGACCAGTTCACTTACTGTCGGACGCAAGTTTTGTTGGATCTGACGTGCCTTTTCCATGTGAACACGGTGGTCGCGTTGAGCGTGATCCAATGCAGCTGTCATTGTATTGATCTGTTCAGCAAGGTAACTCAGTTCTCGACAGCTTCTCGTGCGGGCAATCACGCTCAAGTCCCCGGACGCAACACTCCGTAGTGCCGAAGCGAAGCCTTGGATCGGCTTGGCGATCAGTTGCCGCAGCACTGCGCTGACCACGAACGCTGCAATCGCTCCGAGCAACAAGACGGCAAACATCTGGGTCAACAATGAGCGACGCGTTGATCTCACTACGGCTGAACGTTTCTCGGAGATATAGACGGTGCCTGCTGGTCCAGTGAAAGCCCCGACAACGAGCGATCCGTTGGCTTCGGCGTCTATTGAGTCAGCTGTTGAACGCATTGCAGCGAGCATTTCATCGGAAGCATGCCCATGCGAGATCGCTTGGAAAGGCAGCCCTCGCCAATCCGCAGCAATATGGTGACCGGGGGAATCGTCTGTGTTCATTCGAGCGCATACATTGTCGACCAAACTTTGAATCGCCTTCCCGCCATGAACTTCAGCGACCAGCAACGATTCGTACATCGTTTTCGCTTCTTCGGTCAACGCGATCTGTTTCTCGTGCAAATGCCGATCCATCCGCAGTCGGTAGTCTACGAGAAGAAACGAAACGACGACTACGAAGAGAATTGCATTGACTAGGACAAGCAGTTGCCGACTGATTGGCAACTGATGCCATCGGTGTTTGAATGTATCCATCACGGCACCTTAAACAAAGAAGCCGGACGAGTTTTAAGGCTCGCCCGGCTGACAGGGATCGAACGGGACCAGAAGCGACTAGCTGAGTTCAGCAGATTCGACTTCCGTGGAACCCGACGATCCTTTGCTGCAGCACGCACCGCCAACGCTGCAGCAATATGCTCGCTTTGCGCAACAGCTTGATTGACCTGGGGAACTGACCACATCGCCGGTCGCGGCTTTTGGTTCAGCGTGCTTTCCGCAGCACCGTGCACTCACCGAGCAGCAATACGCCCGCTTGGCACAGCATGTGGACTGAGAAGTTGCACCCGAAAATTCGACTGTGGTTACTTTGCCTTCAGCATGTTTGCCACAGCATGGCGCGTGAACCGTACAGCAGTAGGCATGCTTGGCGCAACACATAGGCCCCGCAGAGGCAGCGGCATCAACGTTGCCGGGGACGAATGAAACGGTAAACAAAACAGCAGAGAATACAGTAGCTAACATTTTGGAAACTCCTGGATTGACGGCGCAGCGGACATCGACATGCACCGATTAGGAAACAGATACATCTTCATTTTTGGATTGGGCCTGGCTTCGCAAGTCGAAGCAACTCCAACCGCTAAATCTGAAGACGAACGTGCCAAACAATCAGAGAGTTGAGGCGGACCGAGGGAACCAGCCGGCCGAGAGCGACCGATTCAGGTTTCCAAATGATCCGTGAAAAGTCGCTGCGATTCAAACCGCGCGGCGTCAGATCGGCGTCAGACGTTCGAGGCGGCAGCCAAACCTTCGTACCGCAAGACACCAGTGCGGGGCATTCGGGCGACGGTTCGCCGTCACAGCAATTGTGCCCAACCGTCTGCAACTGGCAGCAGACGTGAGGACACGGTTTCCCTGCATATAATCCCGCCCGAGCGGCCGGCGAAGATGCCAACAGCACCGCGAACACTGCATAAGCAGCAAAAAATCGAGCGGTCGAGTTGGTGTGGCGGCGGTTCATGACAGGCATTTCCAAATGCATTCAAAAGATTCGTTTGAAGGAATCTCTTCTTTGATGCTCTTTGGATGCACAGCTCCGACGTTTCTTCACGACTTTGCGAAAAGATTCTAGGATTCTTTGCCGGATTCGCTTCTGGTGCAAACAGCCAGCGCGTTCAGATCCTGAAGCCACACGGATTGCTGATCGACGAACGCAGCTTGCAATTGGCTCGCTAGGTCATCCGAGTCGCAGATCGACTGCGAGACCTCGATCGCCAGTCGCGGATCGGGATCGCTGTGCGTCGAGTGACAGACCACGAAATGCAGCATGGTCTCTTCTAGCATCTGCATGCTGGCGTGCCAGAGCCGATCGACGGCCTCAACGCTAGCGGCAGGCTTGTAACCATCGACCTGTCGCGCCGCTCGCATGATCGAAGATACCTCCAGACAGAATCTCAACATGCGGCTCATGGCGTATCGAGATTCGCTGAACCGAAAGTAATGCAAGACCGGATAGAAATGATGCGATTCCAACAACTCCGCCATGTTCGACGACAGTGTGTAAAGGTCTTGGTTAACCAATGAAGGATCGCTTTGGGTTAGGTATGCTCGCAAGTAACCAAGGCTGTCTCCGGTTCGTCCAGTGCGATACTCAATCTCATTGGCAAACTGGTTGCGACGGGCGAGTGTCGAATAGACGGAGATGACGTAGGCAAGCACAAGCGTGAAGAAGCTGAACCCCAGGCCAGCGGCAGTGATGGTCAAAAACTGCATCGCTGGCGTTCGAGGAACCAAGTCGCCGACGCCCAGCGTCGTGATGGTAAACCCAGAAAAATACACCGCGGTTACAAAATCCGTATCAGTCGGAGTCGATCCGGTCGCTGTGATGCCGCTTCCGAGTTGAGACCAAACGATCAGACTGATGCCAAACAATAGCAGCGTCGCCCAACACAACACTTGCGTCACGATTAGTGCGGGACCGCAGTGAACGAGAACTCGCGCATGAGCGAACGTTTGCGTTCGGACTAAAAAGTGAAATCCAAAATTGATGACTTTCGTGATCGGGCCGACCGTTGCCCGTGGATGGAGCACAGCCATGAACGTTTCCCAGACTCCTAAGCAAGTCAATAGAAAACCGCCAGCGGCAATGAACCAATTCATCATGCGCCGTATTTCCCAAAAATAGTCATTAGCTCCCGGATCTTCTCGTCTTTGCCGAGCGTTCTTGTTTTTAAAACTATTGCGATCCTGGTTTACAGCAATTAGCGACAGTCGAAACGGCAGAAGTCTATCCTATTTGCGACGTCGACGACAGTTTTCTGGAACCCCATACTAGAAAAGGCCGACGGTTGAATTCTCAAACCGGCCCGATGCCCAGCAACGTCTTGGTCGGAGTCGCTCAGCCGCGAGCAGCTAAATGCATTGCCAATAGTTGCGGCGATTGAATTCTGCTCTGACACATGTCATCACAAAATGAACCGGATGATATTTCAACGGTACCGGTCATGCGCACGTCTTGTACCCCAAGCAAGGAAGTTGTGCCTGGCTGTCCACAGAACTTGCTCTGCATGACGATGGCCAGGATGGATGTAACAATTCGCGTTGCCGAAGGGGTGCTGCTCGAAGAAGTACCGACCTGCGAATAGGCGTCTCCGCGCATCTGGCAGCGATTCTGCAGAAAACGGCTTGACTCCGTACCGTAGTACGGAGCCGATAATACGCGTGGAGGATAGATCAATGAGCCGTCAAACCATCGGAACCGTCGCAAAAGCAGCGGGAGTCAACGTTGAAACCATTCGTTTTTACGAGCGAAAAGGATTGATACAACAGCCGCGCCCGGTTTCGACATCGTTCCGCGAATACCCGGCTGGGACAGTTGAACGAATTCGCTTCATCAAGCGTGCGCAAGACCTCGGGTTCACGCTCGTCGAGATCATCGACTTGCTGAAGCTGTCAGACGGAGAATACGGCACGCGGGCCGACGTTAAGCGATTGGCGGAATTGAAACTCGGATCAATTCGTCAAAAGATCGCTGATCTGCGGCAGATGGAAACGACGCTCCACGATCTTGTTTGCCAATGCTCAGGGCGCGGAAAGGTTCCTGGGTGCCCGATTATTGAAGCGCTAATTTCACCCGATCCCACAGAAATCAACAAGGACAAACGATGACCACTCAAATTGCGACAACGCTGAAATGCGGAAGTTGCTTAAGCAAGGTACGCCCCCAACTCGATGCATTTGAAGGGATGCATTCGTGGCGTGCAGACCTGAGTGATCCGCGAAAACTACTGTTTGTCGATTTGGCTCCTGAAATCGATCCAGGGCGAGTTGTCGAACTGATTCGCGATCAAGGTTTCGAAGCGAGTATTGTCGAAGAAGCTTCGTATGCTTCGGCACAAAAAGACGGTGCCGCGGAAGAGAGCCGTTTCCGAGTTTCAACTTACAAGCCACTGTTTCTGGTGGTGATGTATGTCCTCGGTGCATCTTTACTGATGTTGCGGGCGGCCGGTACATGGCATCTGTCGATGGGGACGACCTATTTCATGGGATTCTTCTTCCTCGGTTTTGCATTCTTCAAGTTGCTTGATGTATCCAAATTTGCAGATGCTTTCGCAACCTACGATATCATCGCCAAACGGTCTCGAGCATACGCATTGGCGTATCCGTGGGTTGAAGTGACCTTGGGAGCAATGTTCGTTACTGGCAGCGCTCTTTTGGTGGCCAACATCGCCACAGTTGTCATCATGTCGATCGGATTGATTGGTGTCGTCTCTGCAGTTCGGAAGAAGCAGTCGATCCAATGTGCTTGCTTGGGAACCGCGTTCAATCTACCGATGTCAGTCGTAACAGTCATTGAAAACTCCGTCATGATTCTCATGGCTATGACGATGATTGCAATTCACGTTGCCGGCTGACGCTACCGGGTCGGGGACACGAAACGATGGAAACTTTAGAGGACTTTTAAGATTGGCCTAAATTCGTGCCTCCCTTGATTCCGTTTCGCCCGAAGTCGAATTGATAACTTGTGAGGCCGCGGAACGATTGGATTGATACCCCGGTAAGGTATGTCCGATACAGTTGATGACGCTGGTTTTCGTCTCTCTCGCGGAAGGTCCGATGAAGCTCAATCGAATTTGCATGGCTGTGGCGGCGGTAACAATGACCGTACAAGCCGCGGAAGCGCAGGAGAATCTTGCAAACGCACCCAAGCTGGTAACGGCGGTTGTGCAGGACGTCCCGTTGATGTCCCAGCAGAATCAAGCGGTGCATTTGCAATTTGATGATAGCGCTCGCGACGATTTGCCTGCGAGTATCACGCGACCGAGTGGAATTCTGACGCTGGCGCCCGCAGGGCTTCAAGGCTTGCCCGCGTTTCCAACTCGGGGACATGGTTGCAACCTGTGTCCCGACATACGCTGCCAAGGTCCTCTTTATTCGGGTTGCTCGCCGCGGATCTACTACGGCACCAATCCTCGGGACGACGATCCCATTCTGCCGCTGTACCCTCAGATCAATGATGCCAAGACGACGCATTGGTACGACGCGGCTTTACGGATGGTGCGACGCAAGAAAGCAGTCGCTGAAGTCATTAAGTAGCCTCGCTGAATAGCAAGCCAGAAGACCCAAACAAAGCGTTCAACGGATTGAACCATGTCACGAAAGATTCAGCTCATCACCGCCGGCTTGGTCCTGGGATCGATTGCGAGTGTTTGCTCTGCACAGTCCCCCACAACCGACTCGATTCGAATCGAATCGAACCAGGTCAATCCACCGCAGAATGCCATGCCTCAAGATCTGCGAGGACGAGTCGGCGAGGACTTCACCGAGCCGCCGCCGGTTCCGCCCGTACCGCAGTCTCTGACCGAGGAGACGTTCACATCGGGCGAGGCGCCGTTGACCATCGAGGCGATCGAGTCCTTCGCTTGCAGCCGCAACCCGACATTGACACAGGCTCAAGCACAGACTCAGGGCGAGCTTGGCAAAGCGATTCAAGCAGGGCTCGTGCCGAATCCGACGCTTCGTTACGTCGGCGAGCAAGCGGGACTCGAAGGCACGGCCGGTGAATGGCAGGGCGTCGAGTTTTCGCAACGCATTGTTACGGCCAAAAAGCTGCAACTCAGCCGAGCTAAGTTTCTGCAGATGACCCGGGCGTCCCAGTGGCGAGCGCTCGAACAAGAGTACCAGGTGCTGAACGATGTTCGAATGAGTTTCTGGATGACGCTCGGGCAGCAACAGCTGGTCTCGATTCACAACGAGATTCTAAAGAACTCCGAAGATGCCGTTGTGACGGCACGCGAGCTTTACAACGAAGGTCAAGCGACTCGGGCACAATTGCACGAAGCGAATGTGATGCTGCAAAAGGCTCGACTTGATCTACTCATGATCCGGAACCAGCTGCACGCAAAATGGTACGAGATGGCGTCGCTGGCTGGCCTTCGAATGCAGCCCACGCCACTGGATGGTTCACTCGAAGGTGAGCTTTCGCTCATAGATTTCGATCAGGCTTTGAATCGATTGACCACCGAGAGTCCGCAGATACTCGGAGCCCGAGCTAAGCTCCAAGCGGACGAGATCAAAGTCAGACGAGAAACCGTTGAGCCGATTCCCGATCTCGTTGTAACTTACGGTTACGGTCGCAACTTTGAGGCGGGGCAAAACACGCATAACACCGGCGTGTCGCTGGAAGTCCCACTGTACGATTGGAATCAAGGTACGATCCGGCAAGCGGAAGCCGACGTGATGCGGCAGCGTGGCGAAATCGAACGGATTGAGTTTTCGCTTCAACGACAACTTGCCCAGGCGTATCAAAATTATCTGACGGCTTTGCAGAACGTCCGGAGTTATCAAGAAGTGATTTTGCCGGAATCACAGAGAGCCTATGAAGTCCTGCTTGATGCGTACAAGGAAAATCGTGTCGACTGGCCAGCCGTTTTGCAGAGTCAACGCAATCTCTATCAAGAGCAGACCAACTATGTGCAACATCTAGTCGCATGGCGCAGCCAAGAGACACTGATCACCGGGTTCTTATTGCAAGGTGGACTGACGCCTCCAACCGGCCCAACGCCACCGGGGCACATTTCGGCAACGCCGAAGCCGCGATAGGCGAAATCACAAACTACGTTTGCGAGTACTTCTCGATAAGGTCGATCAATTCATCGAGAATCGCTTGGCGTTCCGATTCACTCTTGGAGTTGGAAGCGGAAGCCAGGCTGTGTTTCAGGTGATCTTCCAGAATCAACCGGGCTACTTTCGCTAGGGCGCCGGTTGCCGCACTGACCTGCATCACGACCTCAATGCATGGCGTGTCCTCTCCGACCATTCGATCAATCGCCTCAACTTGACCGACAATTCGCCGCAAACGGTGGTGGATTCGCCGTTTCTCGTCGTCACTGAGCATGAGTTACGTCGCCACCTGCGGTCGTAAACGGGGAATGATTCTTCGGAATGGATTGGATTGAGTCTACGCTGCTTCGATCGCTGGGATGAGATGTCCTCTAGGCAAGCAGCGGACAAGAAGCCTCATCTTACTGGCATCCTCTCCATTCGGGGAGCGGTCTGCTCGCCTCCGTCTAGCCCATGTCCATCATCTTCGGAGCCGCCTCGTAGCGTTCTGGATCACCGAACCGCCGCACGATTTCTGCGAAAACCACCCCCTTTTCGACGGGCTTGTCACTCTCCATGACCAGTTTGAATAAGTCGTCCGGCAGCACGCGCATCACGGTCATCAGTCCTTTCACCGCCATCGGGTAGTTGGCGCGCATCCCACGCGTTTCCTTACGGGACCAAATCGCCTTCATCATCTGCTGATCCTTTTCCATCCCCTGCATCTTCTGTGGATATCCCGGGACGTCCCATCCTTCACTTTCTCGACTGAAATCGACCGCCGGTCGCGTATCGGTGTTGGCAAGATAACGGTCGACAGAAACATTCTGACGAACGCGTGGACCGACCTGCCGAACCATGTGGTTCATCATGTGGTGAACCATGTGGCAATGAAAAATCCAGTCGCCAGGATTATTGGCGATGAATTCAAAGTTGGTCGCTTGCGCAACACCCACGAGGGATACATTGCGAGGGACCCAGGTACTTTTCGGCGAGCGGGTACCTTCGTGTCCGGTTTCCCAGTAGGTGTGACCGTGCAAGTGAATCGGATGGTGCTGCATCGGCGCAAAGTTCATCAGACGTACTCGTACTCTCTCACCATGCTTGCACACGAGCGGCGTTGTGTACGGACCGCTTCGGCCGTTGATCGTGTGCCAGTTCCAATCCATCGCCCAAGAATCGGATACGGTCTGTGTCGGCGCGATGTGGAAGTTCTGAAAGATCAAACCAAAGTCACGGTCGACCGGAGGATCAAATACCTTCTTTGGGTGCACAATGAACCAACCCACCTGACCGAAAGCTTCTTGCATCGCGACGTGCGAGTGATAGAAGAAGGTGCCTTCTTCATGCACGTCGAACTCGTAAACCATCGATTTGCCGGGCTTGATCGGATTCTGAGTCAGCGTGGCCGCTCCGTCATACTGAATCGGCAACTCGAATCCGTGCCAATGCACGAACGTGTCTTCGGGCAATTCGTTGGTCACGATGATGCGAACTCGATCACCCTGGTTTACCTCGATGGTCGGTCCAGGCATGCTGTCGTTGAAACCAAAAACATTCATCTTGTAGCCGGGAAGGAATTCTCGCTCGACAGGCATCGAGACCAAATGAAATTCCTTCGCCCCATCGACCATCTTCCAAGGCAACTTTTCCAGATCGGGTGCTACAAACGGGGCTGGTCCAGCGGAAACGGGGCGGAAGCCGGGCATCAGTTTGCCGAGATAGTAGTCCGAGTCCGGATCGTTTCCCCTTGACGGCTTGAACCGGCTGAATCCATCGATCTCGGCGGCGACGTTTGAGTCGTTTGGTACGCTCGCCGCAGCTCCCGGATTGGCTACCGGAGGCGGAGCATCCGAATCATTCGGAAGCGTTGGCTGCTGTCCCGTGGCGGAGTTCGACAACAGGCCACTGGAAAGTCCAGCGGCAGCAAGCGAGCTTGTCTTCAAAAAACGTCGGCGATCTTCTGGGTTCGTCATGGTCGTTAATCAAGTTGAGTGTGGGGTAATCATTGGTTCGTTACATCCTTAGGAAGCCTTCCGTTCACGAATGGCTCAAGCTAGCTCCTTTGAGTCTTAACGCATTTCCAATAACGGAAACACTGCTAAAACTCATTGCTGCGGCAGCAATCATTGGACTGAGGAGGACACCGAAGAGTGGATATAGCAATCCGGCAGCGATCGGTATTCCCAGCGCATTGTAGATAAACGCAAAGAACAGGTTTTGCCGGATGTTGCTCATCGTCTTTCGGCTTAGCACCGCCGCAGCAGCGATTCCGCGTAAGTCTCCCCCGACCAGCGTCACGCCTGCGGACTCTATCGCG
Organism: Roseiconus lacunae; assembly: GCF_008312935.1. Taxonomy (NCBI): domain Bacteria; kingdom Pseudomonadati; phylum Planctomycetota; class Planctomycetia; order Pirellulales; family Pirellulaceae; genus Roseiconus; species Roseiconus lacunae. The sequence goes on from NZ_VSZO01000005.1 coordinate 268,535, forward strand.
ACTCCGGTACCCGTCCCCATCGCAATCCCGACATCGGCTGCCGCGAGTGCTGGTGCGTCGTTGATTCCATCTCCGGCCATCGCGACCGACTTACCTTGGTCTTTGAGCTTCTTCACGAAATCGTGTTTGTCCTGCGGGGAAACACCCGCGTGGAATTCGTCGACACCGAGTTCCTTTGCGACTGCACGTGCGGTGGGTTCAGCGTCACCGGTTAGCATGATGACTTTCAATCCCAAGTCTTGCAGCGTTCCGAGCGCAGCAGGAGTGCTCTCTTTAATCGGGTCAGAAATGCCGATCGCGCCGGCGAACTGTTGATCGACGGCGACAAACACGACCGTTGCTCCACCAGCCTGCCTCTCGTTCGCAGCGTCGATCAAACCCTGATCCGCTTCGATGGACTGGTCAGTTAAGAGCTTCGCACTTCCGATTAAAACCGCTCGGCTTTCGACCTGAGCGGACACGCCAATCCCAGTCATTGCATCGAATTGATTTGCATGCTGAATATCGATCTTGTCCGCCTTGGCTTTGCGTACGATCGCACTCGCCAAAGGGTGTTCGCTTTGGTTTTCCACCGCCGCAGCGATGGCAAGCAACCCTTCCCTGGACCAATCAGGTGCTGGCTCAATCCAGGTTACCTCCGGCCGACCTTCTGTCAGTGTCCCCGTCTTGTCGACGACAACCGTATCGACTTTCTCCATGACCTCCAAAACTTCCGCGTTCTTGATCAGTACACCATCGCGGGCACCTCGTCCGACGCCAACCATCACTGACATGGGAGTGGCAAGCCCAAGAGCACATGGACAGGCGATGATCAAGACTGCGACGGCTGCAACAAACGCATGAGCCAGGCGAGGTTCCGGTCCCCAGATCGACCACCCAATGAACGCAAAGATAGAACAGACGATGACAGCGGGCACGAAATATCGCGCAACCACGTCGACCAGTTTTTGAATCGGAGCTCGACTTCGCTGCGCATCGGCTACCATCTGGACGATGCGACTAAGTACGGTTTCTCCGCCCACGCTCGTTGCTTCGACTTCGAGTGCACCACTTTGGTTGATGGTGCCACCAGTGACCTCATCGCCTTCGGATTTGTCAACCGGGATCGGTTCACCGGTCAGCATCGATTCGTCGACGGTGGAACTGCCACCGATTACGACCGAATCGACCGGTACTTTTTCACCGGGGCGGATCCGTAGTCGATCTCCATGTTTGACCTCGGCGAGCGCAATATCCTCCTCGTCACCGGATTGCGTGATACGGTGAGCGATCTCCGGAGCAAGCTGCATGAGCTCGCGAATTGCTCCACCTGTTTGCTGCCTAGCTCGAAGTTCTAGGACCTGCCCCAGTAGCACCAATGTGATGATCACCGCAGCGGCTTCGAAATAGAGGGGCGGAACTCCGTTCTCGTAGAAAGCCTCAGGGATCAATCCTGGGGCAACCACGACCACAACGCTGAATAGGAATGCCGCCAAGCTACCAACGGCAATCAGCGAAAACATGTTGAGATTAAAATTTTGAAACGACTTCACACCTCGAACCAACAGTGGCCATCCACACCAAAAGACAACCGGTGTCGCCAGTGCGAATTGTAACCATCCAAAGTACGGCGTCGGGATGAGTTTCGTGACATCTAACCCAACCATTGGTCCCATTGCCAGAATCAGCAACGGAATCGACAAAGCAACGCCGCCCCAGAAACGTCGCTTCATATCGGCGTATTGTTCCTGATCGCCTTCGTCCTCCGCAGAAGCAAACTTCGGTTCCAAGTCCATGCCACAAATTGGACAAGCCCCCGGCCCCACCTGTTCGATCTCCGGATGCATCGGACAGGTGTAAATCGTTCCTGGTTGAGATTCAACGGCAGCATTGGCGGATTTCGATCCACCGTGTTCGTGATTTGAACAGCAACTATGGTTTTTCGCTTGCTCCGGATGAGCAGCATTTTGCTGAGCTCGCTTCGCGATTACACCGGCAGGGTCGGTATCAAATTTCGCCGCGCACCCTTGGCTGCAAAAAAAGTAGTCATCACCTTCATGGTGACGGCTGATACTCTCATTTGTTTCGACGGTCATCCCGCAAACGGGGTCGACCGCAGTTTCATCGACGGAAGTCATAGTTTCTCTTCAAAAAGGCCAATGGAGCCTAGGAATAATTCAGTATACCCCACTACGGTATGCAGTTTGCATGCCTTCCTGCCAGCAATTTCGTCCGAAACACAGATTCCTTAAGGAGATTTTTCTATGGCCAGTTCAACGATCTCGAAGCAAGATTGCCTATCCAACTGTCAAGAATGTCAGACCACTTTGGCATCCATGCTGACCGGTACTTGTCTGGAGAAGGGTGGTTCCCATGTCGAGCAAAATCACGTCAAGCTGATGCTCGACTGCATGGCTGCGTGTGCCGCCTGCATCGACTTCATGAGCCGTAACAGCGATTTTCACCAAAGCTACTGCCAAGCTTGCGCGGAAATCTGCAAGGCGTGCGGTGACAGCTGCGAAGAAGTTGGCGGGATGGATGATTGCGTGAAGTGCTGCCGCAAGTGCGAAGAAAGTTGCACAGCCATGGCGGCGTAGTCCGTGACGTTCAATCGAGTTCGGGTGGGAGCGACATTTGCCAAGTCGCATTCTTGGTCGAAGCGAGATCCTACTTCAACTGATCCCCGTAAGCTTATGCTTCCTGGTTGGCATGCCTACCTTTCCGTCGCAGTTCTCCTGGTTGGCATTTTTCGCATTGGTCAACGATTGTGACCTCGCATCGGGGTATAAGCAGCGGTCACAGACTTCATTCCCCGCATTGATTGGCAAGGGAGAAGCCACTGAAGTAGCGAATTCGCTCTCGGCGAGATTTGTGCTAAGTCCCTTGCTCATACTTTTCTCGCCGTGGCTGTGTGTCTCAGGAAAATGGCTTTTCCCAGCTATGCGTTGTAAAACGGTACTCGCGGTCTGGGTACGTGATCTCATTCTCGCTTTCAGGTTTGGTATGTTGTTTCAGTAAATTCACCAATATCCCAATACGGACTCTTTCGCCCTCGAAAAAATCATCGAAGCACTAAGAGGGAGTCGCATGTGGTTTGACGGCTTTGTGTGCTGGTGATTTTGGTTTGATGGCCTTTGAATTCATCCAAAACTCGTTTGGTGGGGTAGATAGATCGTGTAGCAAGATGTAGCTAATCGACCTGAGATCAACCCAATTTCAAGGAATCTGTCACAATCTCTAAGTCTCCCTAAAAGCAATGAAATGCGCTGTTTTTCAGCTAAATCGACTGCGGTCCGCTGTCAACTAATCCATATCATCGGCAAGGATGAAGACAATGTTGGGACGAGACGTGGTTCCTTTGCCAGAAACGTCCCGGCCGGTCAATGGAATGCAACAGATGGCGATCAGCGAGAGGATCAACCGTGGCTGAAGTGTGAGTCGCTGGGGCCGCCAGGGCGAGCCACCTGTCGATGGCGAACTGAAGAATTGAATCATGCTGAAGAAACGTTTGGAGAATCGGTAGTCAGAGGATGCTGCTAGTTGATACCGTATAGCCAATGATAGCCGATCGAAGCGATCGCGGTTCAACCCGGTACCGGCCAAACTCAGTAGAGGATTTTGATGGCGGCAAGGTTCTAGCGATCGTGCACGATTGTCGAGGGTCTCAGCAGGAACCGACGAGATGACGTTGCTTTACTACGATTCGATTTTCCAGGAACACGAGACCGGTGATCATCCTGAGAGCGGTTGGAGAATTCTTGCCGTCGTTCGCCATCTGCAGTTTTTAGGGCTCGATTCCAGCTGTGAACGGCCAGCCTGGGATCCGGCGACAATCGACGAGCTGTGCTACGTCCACACGCGTGAGTATGTTGAATCGATCCGGCAATTCGCTGCCGAGGGTGGCGGCAACCTTGATGATGACACGGTGGTCAGTGAAAAGTCGTTTGAAGTCGCTCGAAAGGCGGTTGGTGCCGTTGGCGACGCGGTCCGTCGTGTCGTCGCTGGGAGAGCAAGTAACGCGTTCTGTTTGGTCCGGCCTCCAGGGCATCACGCGATGCCCGATCGTGCGATGGGGTTCTGCCTGTTTAACAACGTTGCAATCGCCGCTCGAATCGCAACACACGAGCTGGCTCTTCGACGCGTTTTAATCATCGACATTGACGTTCATCACGGAAACGGGACTCAAGCAATTTTTTGGGAAGATGCCGATGTCGGGTATTTTTCCATCCATCGAGCGTCATTCTACCCCGGCACCGGAGCATCCGATGAAATCGGTGCTGGCAAAGGCCTCGGAACGACGTTCAACTTGCCGATCGAGTTTGGGACATCGCGCGAGAGTTTAGTGCGAACCTTTGAAATCGGAATAAGCCAATTCGCGGAGCACATTCGTCCCCAATTGGTCCTTGTCAGCGCCGGTTTCGACGCACACAAGGCGGACACGAATGGTTCATTGGGACTTGAGAGCGAAGATTACAAGCGCTTGACTCGCTGTTTATTAGAGATCGCTCAACGACACTGCGATGGCAAGCTTGTGAGTGTGTTGGAAGGTGGTTACAACCGATATTCGCTCACCGAATCGGTCGATTATCACCTGCACGAGTTGTTGGATGCAAGTTAAAGAACGGTCTCAGTCGATTGTTCGCGTTAACCCCAGTGGCGCGTTCATGCGAACGTTCGATCAACGTGAAAGACACGAACGCGAACGGTCGCTGGGCGTTTCTTGATCAGCCGCGATGGGGTGGAATGCAGTTAAGTGGTTAACGCCGCCGGGGCACTTAACCGCGAGCTATCGCTCCGTGGCTGATGATAGACGTCAATCGAGGCGATCGACGGTTGTCACTGGTGCAATTGGTTCTTGGGCTATCACATTCCTTCGTGCGATGACCACATCATTGCCAAACATTCGATCGATTTGAAATCCACGATGTTCGAACATCCGGATCATTTTTCGGTTTCCCGGGGCCATTTCGGCGATGATCGACTCGACTCCCCATTCTTCACATAGTTGCAAACAGTAGTCGGTCAACTGTGATCCGATCCCCAAGCTTTGCCATTGATCGGCAACCAAGACAGCGTACTCCGCCTCGCGATGATCAACGTCTGCGACCAAGCGGCCAATTCCAATCAGTTTGCGTTTTCCTTGGTGTTCGGTTTCGGCAACGACTGCGATTTCACGATCGTAGTCAATGAAACAGAATCTTGACGCCATTTCGTGAGTCGTCGCCTTGAACATGTAGCGGAACCTCAAGTGCAAAGATTCGGGCGAGCAATTGCCGACAAAGTCACACCACAATTTTTCGTCTTCAGGTTTGATGGGGCGAAACCGAACCGTCGTTCCATCGTTCAGAACGGCTGTGCGAATGTATTCGTGTGGGTATGGGCGGATTGCGAGATGCGAGTACGGGCGTGTTGAATCGATGGTTGTGTGTTCGTCGAGGACAATTCTCGCATCAAGAGCGACGACGCCGTCGGGGGTTGCCAATAGCGGGTTGACATCCAATTCGGCGATCTTGGGGCAGTCGGCAACCAAATAGGATAGTCGCATTAGGACTTTGATGAGTTGATCCAAATCGACGGCCGGCCGACCGCGGTTCTCTCGCAATAGCGGCCACGATTGAAGTGATTCTAGCATCCGTCGGGCAAGGTTTTCGCTTAACGGAGGCAGTTCGAGTGCGCGATCATGGAATAACTCGGCATTCGTTCCGCCGGCACCGACCAGGAGCACGGTCCCGAAAACCGGATCGCGTTTCGCACCCACGATTAGTTCACGTCCGTTGGGTTCGACCACCATCGGTTGCACCGTGACACCGTCGATTCTAGCGCCCGGTCGACAACGTTTGGCACGACTAAGAATTCGATTGAAGGCTGCTATGACATCTTCGGACGTTGCCAGATTTAGTTCTACTCCGCCGACGTCTGACTTATGAGTGATGTCGGGTGAGAAGATCTTGAGGGCGACCGGATAGCCGACATGCACGGCGTGGCCAACGGCATCCTCAGATGACGTCGCAATCAGCGTTGGCGTAACTGGGATTTCGTAAGCCTCCAAGAGTGCCTTCGAAGCCACTTCGCTGAGAACGTTTCCGCCTTCGTTTAGGATCGAAGTGGATACGTCGCGTAATCGATCACGATCAAGTGAAAACTCGATCGGAATTTCTCGCGGGGTCTCATAAAGCATTTCCCGGTTTCGAGCAAATGTAACGAGGTGCATGAAGGCTCGCACACATTTTTCGGGAGTCGAGTAGGTGGCAACGCCAGCTTGGTTGAGAAGCTCGATTCCCGCTCGAACTTTTCTACCTCCCATCCACGCCGCTAAAACTGGTTTGCCCGATTTTTGAGTGGCTTTGATCACCGCTCTGGCGGCGCCGGTCGGGTCCGTCATCGCTTGAGGAGAAAGCACGACCAGAACGCCATCGACTCCCGGATCGGTCAGTACCGTTTTAACGGCGGCCTCGAACCGAGAAGGCGGGGCATCGCCCAAAACGTCGACCGGGTTGCCGTGGGACCATGCGGCAGGCAACTGGTTGTTGAGCGTTTCGAAGGTATGGTGAGATAAGTCCGCGAGTACACCGTGCCGTTCAAGCAGTGCATCGGTAGCCATCACTCCGGGGCCACCGGCATTGGTGATGATTGCTAGTCGTGGGCCGGACGGAGGCGTTTGTCGGGCGAGCAACTCCGCACAATTGAACAAGTCGTCCACTTCGAACACTCGAACAATTCCGGCGCGTGCCATCGCCGCCTCGTAAACACTGTCGACGCCCGCCATCGCGCCGGTGTGCGATGCCGCTGCTTGGGCGGATTCGGCGAATCGGCCCGCTTTGTACGCGATGATGGGTTTAGTACGCGTAAAAGCTCGGGCCGCGGACATGAACCGGCGAGCTTCGTCGATTGATTCGACATACAAAATGATCGACTCGGTACGATTGTCCAAAGCAAAGTAGTCGATCAGGTCAGCGATCCCCACATCGAGCATGTTGCCGATCGAGACAAAGTGCGAGAAGCCAACATTCTCTTGCATTGCCCAGTCAAGAACGGCGGTGCAAAGCGCGCCTGACTGTGAAATGAACGCAACGTGACCCTCCAACGGTAAATCGCTGGCGAAGCTTGCATTGAGCGATAAATGCGGCGTCATGAAGCCTAGACAATTCGGCCCGATGATACGCATGCCCCGAAACTTCTTTGCGATGGATAAAACCTTTTGTTCCAACGCCCCGCCTTCTTTGGAAACTTCACGAAATCCGGCAGAGAGGATCACAAGGCCAAGGATGCCAGCTTCGCCGCATTGACGGACGATGTGAGGTACCGTTTTCGCCGGCGTGCAGATGATTGCCAAGTCGGCTACGATCGGCAGTTGTTCGACCGATGAAAAACACGGTAGTCCCTGAAGCTCTTGATGATTTGGATTGACAGGAAATACCGTTCCGCGATAACCGCCTTCGACTAGGTTTTGGAGCACCGTTTGGCCAACACTCAGCGGACGATCGCTGGCGCCAATGACGGCGACACTCTTTGCGGCAAAGATTTTTTCAAGGTTCCGAACCGGCATCTTTTTCACACTCGAGTCGAAAGGAACTGGGATTCACCGTCTCAGTCAGCATTGCATTCTGAACGTATTTTCAAATCGCCACTAGCGTCGGTCACTCGGTGCATGACCATTAGGACCCTATCGGCGATGAAAATTCTAGGTCATCGGATTGTCCGAGGTCAGTACTCCACTCCCGCGGTCTGTATTCCCGCGGTCTGTACTCCCGAACGTAAGTCACGTAGGACGATCTTGATTGACGAGTGATCCATCAACATCTGAAAATGGGCAACATCTGAAATCGGGTTCGGCTCATCAGCCGACGGGCGTTAACCCGGTTTTTGCAGCGAAACCGTGGATAACGCCACGCGGCTAATCCTAAAATCAAAGGTTGACGGAGCGCTAGCTTTGACTCCAAATCGACGGTTGTTGGGAACAACTGCGCGCGATCACGTTTAGTGCGACGGGACAATCTGGACATCAATAGTTATCGGCTATCGCGCTACGAAACGGAACTTGCAACCATTGGGAAATCGTCGGTCGACTGAATTCCTACATGTCAATGAACGAAATGAGTGCCGACTCTGCAAATTGGCATCAAACGAAACGTGCACATTGTCACGCCCTTTGTCATTTCCACTGAACTGCATCTCCGTTGATCCTTCGGCGGTGGCGCGATGTTTGCACGCAATTTCCCTCGAAATTCTTTGACGCGATTGGCGTCGAGAGAAGCTCCGCAGCCCTTGTGCTGTTGGATTAACCACCGGTCGATTGAGTTTGGTACGACCAAGGTGGAAGGGATGCAAACATAAAGGAGAGAGTAGAATGTCCATATTAAGTGACCATCGATCCGACCACCTCGACGCGATTTCTCGGCAGGTTCGGCGTTGGATTTTGCAGAGTACCGCGGCGGCTGATTCAGGGCATCCAACTTCATCTCTCTCCGCGGTCGAGCTGATGGTGAACTTGATGTTTGGCGGCGTTTACCGATTCGCACCGAACCAGCCCGAATGTCCGGCCAATGATCATCTGATTTTTTCGAAGGGGCATGCTTCGCCGTTGTATTACTCGTTGTGGGCAGCGGCAGGTCTCGTTAAACCAGAGCAGCTGTCGAGCTATAGGCAATTCGGAAGCCAGCTAGAAGGGCACCCAACGTCACGCTTTGAATTGACCGAAGCGGCGACAGGATCGCTCGGGCAAGGGCTTTCGATCGGAGTTGGCATGGCGATCTCCGCCAAATATCTTGAGCACTCCCCGAGTCGAACCTTTGTCTTGATCGGCGACAGTGAAATGGCGGAAGGGGCTCAATGGGAAGCGCTTCAGTTGGCATCGCACTACAAGCTAGACAATCTTATTGGCATTCTAGACGTGAATCGACTCGGTCAGCGGGGAGAGACGATGTACGGCCATGATTTAGAGGCTTATCGGGAGCGAATCGAGCCCTTCGGTTGGCGATGTATTTTGATCGAAGACGGTCACGATAGCCAGCAGATTAGCGATGCCTATGCCGAGCTAGGACGCGACGACGGGCGGCCGGTGATGCTGATCGCACGAACGATCAAGGGCAAAGGCGTTCCTTCGATCGAAGATGAGGGAGGGTACCATGGCAAGCCTGTCGATGATGACGCTTTTGCGAGGACGATGGCACGGCTGAGCGGAGGTGGCGAATCGATTCTTGGAGAGTTCGAAAAGCCTTTAGCCTATCAGTCCGACGCGAAAGAAAGCCGGCGACCAGAGCCGATGGACTACCACGTCGGTGCGGAAGTCGCGACACGAGACGCATATGGCAACGCACTCAAACGATTGGCCGTTCGGTATCCCGAGTTGATTGCTCTCGATGGCGAAGTGTGCAACTCCACTCGGGCCAAAACATTTCGTGACGCATTTCCAGACCGTTTCTTCGAAATGTTCATCGCCGAACAAAATATGGTGGGGGCCGCCACCGGACTAGCCCTTCGGGGGAAGACGGTGTTCGTTTCGACGTTCGCCGCGTTTCTTTCACGAGCTTTCGATCAGATTCGAATGGCACCTTACTCGGGTGCGCCGGTAAAGTTTGTCGGTTCTCACTGTGGCGTTTCAATCGGGCAGGATGGTCCTTCACAGATGGGACTCGAAGACATTGCAATGTTTCGCACCATTCAAAACGGAATCGTTCTCTACCCCAGTGACGCGGTGGCGACAGAGTGCTTAGTCGACCTCATGGCAGCTCATAATGGCATCGCCTATCTGCGGACAACACGCGGGAAGACACCGGTGATCTACGACCGATCGGATCATTTCGAGATTGGTGGTTGCAAGGTTCTCCGAAAGTCCACTGGCGACAAGGTGACATTGATCGGAGCCGGGATCACAGTTCATGAATGCTTGAACGCCCACGGTGTGCTTCAGAAATCGGGGATCGCATGTCGCGTGATCGACCTGTACTCGATCAAGCCATTGGACCATGCCACCGTCCGAAAGGCGGCCGACGAGACCGAACATCTTTTCACCGTCGAAGACCACTTTCCTGAAGGCGGTTTGGGGGAAGCGATTCTTACCAGTCTTTCGGATCATCCGACGCCTGTCAGTTGCCTTGCCGTCCGTCGTCGCCCCATCAGCGGGAAACCTGAAGAGTTGCTCAATGCCGAAGGGCTTTCGGCGGAAAAAATCGTCGATGCCGTCATCAGCGCCGTGCAACGCAACGATCGGTAAGTGCTCATCCGGTACGATCGGAGATAAAAGTGGAGTTAGCAACCAAGCGATTGGTTCTGAAATCGTCGCTTGAGCTACGATCGCGCCGAACTTTCGAGCGACGCACCGAATCCTGGTGTTGCACGGGAGAGCACTGAGCATGGCTGCTCGCTCGTTCTTTCTGCAGAAGCGCGTCCGGGATGGGTGGGATCGTGTTGGCGTTCGGTGGAATTGCGAGCGGAAGCGAATACACGTTGGCGGGATGACACGAATCTTTTGACGGGATAACGCACTTCGCGAGGGAGAACGCATAGGGTAGAAGTTACGAACTTGTCGAGCGGGTCTCGTCGTGAGAGTCAAAATGTTTAGGATTGGTGTCTGCCACCCAAAACCCTTTTTTACTCCAACGAGGCTTCCCCCCATGGCGCGATTGGCACACCATGTCTTTTTCACACTAAAGGACAAGAGCGACGCCGCTATCACCAGCTTGGTCAACGACTGCAAAGAGTACCTCGACAATCACGATGGAGTGGTTGATTTTGCCGTCGGACGTCGTGACGAAGAACTCGATCGCGAGGTGAACGCGAAATTCGATGTTTCACTGCATGTTATTTTTCAAGATCGGGCGACTCACGACGTCTATCAAACCGCCCCGCGTCACTTGACATTCATTGAGCGACAAAAAGAAAACTGGGCTCAGGTTCAAGTCTGCGATAGCCTGCTTGAAGACTAGCCATCGTTCTTGAAGACTCTTGCTTCGTTCCAATTCGATTTGGCGATTAGCCGCATGGCATAGGCCACGGTTCCGGTCCATCAACCGGGAACAAGCAGTTGAACACGAATGACTCGGCTTAAGTCATTTCACTCTTACGCACGCGGTAGGATATTGCCGAGATACTTAGCCCCAAAGACTCGTGTTCACCTGCTTTACGCCCGTCGGCTGATGGCTCTAACCCGTCGTTTCAAATGAAACGATGCACTAGCAGGACGTCGATTCTAAAATCGAGGGGACGTCCAGTGACAACGTTTTCGGTCTTCGTAAACTTTCCAGTGATGCGACGCCGTAAACACGCGTCGATTTGAAAAAAGTGTTGGAGATTGCCTATCCTCCCAGTGCTTAGAGCGACTTAGAAGTCTAATGACTCTGCGGTTGCCTGCCAGTCGACCTCAATCAGATGCAGCTCCGGAAGCCACTTCCGGAGTTGAATCGCGTTAGTGGCGACCGACGGATCTGGATTCTCGTCCGTCGTATTTAGAAACAGCCGATCGACCGAAACTCCGCATGCGATGGCAGCCCGATAGGTGGCGATGGTGTCGTGCAAAACGCCGAGTCGGTTTGGTGCGACCAAGACAAGCTGACAGTCAAGCGATCCATTGGCGAGAAACTGTCGATAGAGATCGATGTTGAGTAACTCATCAGCAATCGGGCTAAAAAGACCACCGGCCCCTTCGACGATCAAGTGGTCGCATCTCGGTTGCCAACGCAACGCTCCTTCGTACAGTAAACGTGGATCGACCTGCGAGCCCTCGGTGCGAGCGGCGGCGTCAGGCGCCGTCGGCGAGAGGAATCTCTGTGGACAAACCAGCAGCGGATCGATCGATGACTCGGTGCAACCGCCATCGAGTGCGCGTGTGAGCAAGTCGGCGTCGATAGACACGCGATCCACAAAATTGTTTGACTGACCAATACACCCGCTGGCGACCGGTTTGTAAACTCCGATTCGATGGCCGCGACCGGCGAGCGATTTGCCAAACGTTGCCGCCACATAGGTTTTGCCGACATCCGTGCCGGTTCCCGATACAAAAGTCAGCTTCATTTCAACGCATTAGGTTTCCGCAAGTGACATCACAGAACGTCAAAGTTGGGTTGGTTCAGAGTGTGTACGCAGGCTCGCCGGCGGCAATGTTGGACCATACCGAGGGGATGATCGAAAGAGCGGTTGCCGAGGGCGCAAAGATTGTTTGCCTTCAGGAAGTCTTTGCAATGCCCTACCCCTGTCAAAGTGAAGATCACCGCAATTTCGACTTTGCCGAGCCGTTGGATGGGCCGACTGTTCAACGCATGCAACTGCTTGCCAAACGATGGGAATGTGTGATCGTTGTTCCGATGTTCGAACGCCGGGCCCCCGGGGTGTACCACAATTCGGTGGTCGTCGTCGAATGCGACGGCACGATCGCCGGTGTGTACCGAAAGATGCACATTCCAGACGACCCTTTGTTTTACGAAAAATTCTATTTCACCCCCGGCGACATAGGCTTCAAACCAATTCAAACGCGGTATGGAAAGCTGGGGGTCGGGATTTGCTGGGACCAGTGGTTCCCCGAAGCGGCTCGGTTGTTCGCGCTCGCCGGAGCGGAGATTTTGATCTACCCAACCGCGATTGGGTGGATCTTGGAGGAAAAAGATGAATTCGGTGCCGGCCAACGCGATGCCTGGCAGACCGCAATGCGAGCTCATGCGATCGCGAATGGCGTGTGGTTGGTCGCCCCCAATCGAGTGGGCATCGAAGGCGAAATCGAATTTTGGGGGTCTTCCTTTATCGCTTCACCTCGAGGGGAAATGGTGGCTCAAGGCGGCGATCAAGAAAGCGAAGTACTTTGTGTCGAATGCAATCTTGGCGAAATCGACGTCGTGCGTACCCATTGGCCGTTTTTGCGTGACCGACGAATCGATGCCTACGATGGCTTGCTGAAGCGGTGGATCGACTGAGCCTACGAAGACTAACCATCCGGCAACGATCGCGTTCAACGGCTTGCGTTGACCAAAGGTGTCCAACAAGATGCGATGACTGACGCCATGACATGGATAAGCCAAGCAACAAAACTGATCGATTGTGCCGGCGGAATCGAATTTCGGTCAAACGCGGTATCGTCGCGCTCCTCGAACAAGGCGGCATGTACGGGGGACCGAACCGGCGGCGACAACTTGTACCGCGAATTGTTTATCGTCGAGGGCGATTCGGCTTCGCAGGCCGTCGCAAATGCACGGGATGTACGATATCAAGCGGTGTTGCCGATGCAAGGCAAGCCGATGAATGCCGTGAAAGCGAGTCCAAAGGCAGTTCGACGAAATCAGTGGTTTGCCGCTTTTGTCGAGGCGTTGGGAACGACGTGGGATCCGGCGTTGCGGGAAACGTTTCGGTACAGCCGGCTGTTGCTGCTGTTTGACCCTGATGCGGACGGGATTCATTGCGGCGCCCTGATGTTGATGTTCTTAGAACGATACTTTCCAGAATTGCTAACCAGTCGTCGCGTCAGTTTGATCAAGGCACCGCTGTTCCGGATCGAGGGTGACGACCCGCGTGACTGCCTGTTTGCTTATAGCGAAGATCAACTCCAACAATTGCGGTCGGCATTGGAGGAAAAATCGATTCCCCACCGCTACCAACGCTATCGCGGGTTAGCGAGTTTGCCTTCAGATGTTTTGACCGAGCATTGTCTTGACCCCAACGGACGCACCGCATATCTGATGGGGATCGATGATGCGGCGATGGCACGAAAGGTCTTCTGCCAATCGAAGAAGTCACACTAGCGTTCTGTTCCATTTGGAATTTCGCGTGTGAGTCTTCAGCCGAAGCACTCTGCCCCGGTTATTGCTCGGAAACCGTGGCCGATGCTATTCGGCGAATGCTAAACTTGGCCTGGGGCACAACCCCAGGCCGTCGATCTTCGTCGTGTTTGTGCTATTCTGGGCCGGTTAAAACCGTGTCATCTTGAATTCGTCCGCCCAGCTCATGCAACGCGCCACAACTATATCCACAGCGAAGGCCAGAGGTTTTCGCGGTGACCTGGTACGTTGGTGTGCCGGTTTGTTGATGGGGACGGTGCTGGTTGGAATCACGTCGCCACTGATGGTACGTAGTTATGTGCCACGAAGATTTGATGCCGAGCGCAATGCATTGGTGTTCGAAAGCGGGCACCGCTATCGTTGGCGAAGTGAGGGGTACGCGACGACCTCTATTGGTCCACACGGGATGGCAGGGCGTTTGTCATTGGTCAGGCCGTCGGCGGAACGACGCGTCATTGCACTTTGGGGCGACTCGCAAGCGGAAGGAATGTGCGTCGACGATTCCGACAAAATTCACTCGGCGATCGAAGATGCTTCTCTTAAAAAGATCGCAGTTCTGCCGTTCGCTCGTAGCGGAGACGACTGCAATGATTGGATTCGCCAAATCGAATCAATCGACTCAGGGCAATCAGCGATCACGGTAGACGCCCACTTAATCCTGGTTGTTGAGTGGAGCGACTGGATGATACCGATTGAAGATCCAAGGGAGTCGGTAAATCCGCTTGTCAATCAGGCCTCCGGTCATCTTCCCGCATTCCTGATCCAGGCCGCACGGAACGTGATCACCGATGGCATTTCGAACGAGAGGCGTTCGTTGCGATTTCGTCCCGGACCAATCTCATCCGACCGTCATCTGTCGGCACCGAGACAAACGGATGGAGTTGGCATGATCGAAAGGCAGTTTGCGCGACTACGTTTGGCAACGGAAAAACGCTGCGTGTTGGTCAATGCTCCAATGATGCCGGCAATCGTGGGAGGAGAGGTCCTATGGGCAGACGAACAAGAACGACTACACGAACTAGTTTTTCAACTCGCGATAAGAAATGGGATCGAGGTAATCGATCTGCGCGAGGATTTTCGTGAGTTGGTAAGAGACGGGCAATGGCCGCGTGGGTTTCATAATGGGCGTTTTGGCGACGGTCACTACAACGCACTTGGGAACGCTTGGATCGCAAATCGTGTCGTCGCGTGGTGGGATCAAAAAGGTAACCAAGCAAAGACGAAATCGACAAATCTAGTTTCGGGGCAGTGACGCGAAATGCTATTCACCATCCCCGAATTCTTCTTGTTTTTCTTGGTCGTCTTTGCGCTAGTTTGGAACGCCTCGTCGGTTACGCTCCGAAATGGAATTCTTCTGGTCGCAAGCTACTATTTCTATGCGTACTGGGATATACGATTCTGTTCGTTATTGATGCTTTCGACGGCGATCGATTTCGTTGTCGCCGACCGAATTTCCATAGCTTCCACATTGGTACGGCGACGTCTTTGGCTTGGGATCAGTTTGTGCGCGAATTTGGGATCGTTGGCATTCTTCAAGTATTGCAATTTCTTTATCGATTCTTTTGCCGTGTTATTGGAACCGACCGGCTTTCACGTCCAAACCCTCGACATCATTTTGCCCGTTGGAATTTCGTTTTATACGTTTCAAACGTTGAGCTATACCATCGATGTTTATCGTGGTCGATTGGATCCCTGTTCGTCCCTGTTAACCTTTGCGTTGTACGTATCGTTTTTTCCACAATTGGTGGCGGGTCCCATTGTACGGGCATCAGAATTGCTGCCTCAGCTGGCATGTACACCCAAGTGGTCAAGTCGTCGCTGTTATCATGGATTTCAAACAGCACTACGCGGTCTGGTGAAGAAAGTACTGATCGCCGATCGGTTGGGAGAATTTGTTGATGTGGTTTTCGCCGGTCCAGACCTTTATCATGGCGCGACGGTGTGGCTGGCAGTGATCGCCTATGCCGGGCAGATCTACTATGACTTTTCGGGGTATTCCGATATCGCGATCGGACTGGCAAAGATGCTCGGTTACCGATTTCCTCGCAATTTTCGCCACCCTTACTTGGCGGTTAGCGTTGCGGACTTCTGGCACCGTTGGCACATGACGTTATCTCGATGGCTTCGTGACTACGTATATATAACCTTCGGTGGCAATCGACGCGGGAGCAGCCGAACGTTTGTGAACCTGATGGCAACGATGACGCTTGGAGGGTTGTGGCACGGCGCAGCTTGGACGTTTGTGTTCTGGGGGATATGGCATGGTGCCGCATTGTGTTGCCAGCGGGCATTTCGCCAAACGTCGCTGCGAGTTCCGAAAATGTTCGGTTGGTTGCTGACCACTGCAGTCATTCTGTTTGGATGGATTCTTTTTCGCTGCGACTCGCTCGCGCACGTCCAGGTTGTATTGCGGCAGCTCGCATTTAAAGATGACGGGATCGCTTGGTACCCACCACTTGCGGTCCTGGCGATCCTTTGCATGGTCATCGACCACGCTGTCTGGTCGAGCCGGCTGCGTCTTTCGATGCGGTCGCCGGCTTCAAAGTTTTACTCGCCCGTGCTTACCGCGATCATGATTTGGTGTCTCGTACTCTATGCACCGCGCGGATTTACGCCCTTTGTCTACTTTCAGTTTTGAACTGGGCTTTGAATGGAGCCTTGAGATGAGACGGAAGGCAGTTCGGCAAAGTACAGGTCGTGTTGGATCCAATGGGGCGTGACGTCGACTTCCCAGATCACCTGTTTAGCAAATGTGATCGATGGATCGTGTTGCAGTCCGCGGTCAAGTTGGATCGCTAAGCCTGCGTCTGGATGATCGGTACCAAACCGAGTGGCGATCGGTGCGAGGGTTAATCCGGAAACTGATCCACCGAATTCGGCATACTCCAGACGTTCGATCGATGTGATTGCGTTGGCGGCTTGGTAGCTGAGTGGAGGAAACTGGTGGGCAATCAATAGCGTTCGGTAGACTTGCTGCTCAGCGATCTGGAATCGTGGGGGGGCGGCGATGCGGCAAACATAGCGGGCGTCAGATTGTGTACAAACCGCAGGCGGTTGTTCAGAGTATCGATGAAGGTGGCTGTCTCGAATCGCTTCACCGAGCAACGTTTGCGATTCTGCGACGACCCAATTGCACGGGCGAGAAAGTGTTTTGGGGGTCAGAATGTAGTTTCCGCCGTGACGCTGCCTATAAATTGGAAGGATCTCAATGTCATGAGCCGTAGCTTTCCGATCAAGCAATTGACTGGTCGGCGATATTGCCCGTTGCGCATGTGTTCGTTGTTCTTCGGCGAATCGATGCATCCATTTCATCGGTTGCTCGGTCGCGGCGCGATAGGTCGTCGCTTTAACGGAAAGTTTCGGAAAACGATCGAGGAACTCCTCCAGCGATGCCGCCATTTCGCTTTCCAAATCAACGTGGCAGCGTCGATCGATTATCGAAAGTTCCTTTAGTATCTGAGCATAGACCGCCGGTGCGTTTTCCGAGTCAGGGGGCAGTCCCTGGGCCGATCGACGGATCACCTCGTTGAGCGTACTTATTACCAGGTTCCGGAGTTCGGATAAGTCGTCGTCTCCAATCCGACGCAAACCATTCGATCCCCCCGTTGCAAACGCCAGAGTGATCACTTCGCTTCGCGTGATCGCCCGAACGGCGTTGGTCCAAAGTCGACCGATCGATGTGATCGCTTCGGCAGATCGAGCACCCGATTCGTCGAATCGTGATAGGACGTCATGTAGGTCTACCTGGAACTGCTGACGCTGCGGGGCGCCCCAAGGGAGGTCAGCTTGAGCGCGGTCGCGGTATTCGTTCCTTCGCCGCTGGTTCAAGGAGCGCAGAATTCGATTGTGAAGCGGGGCGATTGCGTTCTCAAAGTCTTTTGATTGTGAGTGCGTCAAATAGAAAACGCTCGCAAGCTGTTTGAGATGAAACTCGCGAATCAATTGTTCGGCGGCTTCGAGTTGATCACTTTTGAGCAGTTCGTTTGCCTTTTCTACGGTCGAGCGTAGGGGGACAACCTTTGATTTTAGCAACGCAAGATGTTTGGGTTGATACTTTGAAAGGGCGCCGGCGAAACCGCCCAACGCGTTGCGTAGCAGAACGAATTTTTGTTCAAGATCGTAGCCCGCGGGCTCCCCCATTGCTTGGAGGTGCTGGGCGTACCAAATTCCTTGATACGATCGCACATAGGTCTTCGAAAGCTCGGCGTGGGGTATCGTGTTTCCGGTTTTTGCTGCGGCATAGCTGTTGGCCGCAAGTTGCTCCCACTTGGTGAATGCGTCGTACATCAATCGAATTTGCTTTTCAGCGCCTTCGATCACGCCGAGAGCCGGTAAGGGGGCATTTGGGTCATTGATCGATGGATTGGCGATCGCTGAGTTGAAGTTGCCGACAAGCGAACACGCAACGATCGCAACCCATTGCGTTGAAATTCCAAGTCTTCGTTGCGTCCGGTGGCTGAGAAAACAAAACATTTTGATGAATGCTCCGAGCGTCAATGCGCGATCACGGCACGAAATTGTCCGCCATTGCAATTGACGGACGTTCCGTCGGATGAGAGCAGCGTGCAGGAAGAGATGATTCCCGTGATTGTTCCGACGGAGAAATCGATGCTATCGAAGGTGACATCAACGGTGGACCCGATCGGTGTTCTTAGCAGTGGCCGATTCAATGGCGGAGCAATGAATAGATCACACGCGATCGTTTGGTTTTCGTGAAGTGGAATCGTTTCGATCGATGTTGAACCGACAAGGAACAAGCTAGGGGAACTAAGCTGATCTGATTCCGTGTCGTAGGTCGCGATCTGCAGCGACTGGGGGCGTCCGTCGCCGATCACAAACAAGCGGATTGTTGCCTGATCAAATTCGAGTGGTGAAGCAAGTTGGACGCTAAAGTGACCCGTCGGACCGGGTTGCGGTTCGGGATCGTTGACAAGTGAATCCGTCGCTTGTTTGCTTTCACGGATCAGGTCACCGCCTTTTTCACTCACGGTATCAGCGAGATCAGAGAGTTGCTTTTTGGAGCAACCGATCGAACAAAATGCGATCGCGAAGACGATCCAGCAATGTCGGATTGATCGCGGAGCGATAGAACCGCTTCGGTGCATCATTGTTGAAGTTACTCGTGCTTCGTCAACCTTTGAAATTAGCATTAGCCGGATGGCGTGAGCCACGGTTTCGGTGCGATCACCGGGGCTAACGTCCGTCGGCCGATGGGCCGAGACCCAATCTTTCGTCTAGACCGAGCACTAGCGGCTTAGAAGCAACGAAGTTCGGTGCCAACGCGAATGATCAACTTGCCATTTGCGTACGCCGGTGTCGCACCGACGGGCCCACCGAGGTCCAACGCCGTGACCTTCTGAAATTTGGGCGACGCCTTGAACACCGTTGCTTCGCCATCGAGGCTGATGATCAAAACATCGTTGCCTAGCAAGATTGGTGACGCACCGAAATTACCTCCAATCCGTTTGGTCCATTTGGATTCGCCGGTTTGTGCGTCAATGCAGGAAGCAATCCCTTTGTCATCGACGATGAACATCAAATCGTCCTTGACGACTGCGGTAGGAACATAGGGCGCGTACTTTTCAACCCGGTAGGCTTCACTCGGTTGTTCACCAGCTTGGTTCGGCATTTTGACGGCGACCATGTGGTTGCCACCACCACCGCTGCCGCTACTTCCGATCGCTAAGTTGCCGACAATTATGGGGGAACTGACACAGCGCATCTTGAAAACCGGTAGACGCCATAACATCTCGCCGGTCTGAAGTGAAAGGGAATAGATGCCGTCACCTGTGTTCGCGCCAATGACTTGGTTATTTACGACGGCAGGAACACCATAGCAAACCCGGGTCGAAGTAACGGGAGTTTCCCAAATGGTAGCGCCCGTTTTGCGATCAAGTGCAATGACTTTGCTGGTGCCCGGTGTGCCACGGCGGACTTGGTCGTGTTGTTGGGAAAAGTTAAGTAGGACTTTTTCGCCGACGACTGTGGGGGAAGTACCGAAGCCATGTTGGCTTTGTGCGGGACCGAAATCTCGTGTCCATTGTTCGTTGCCGTCATGGTCGAGGCATCGGAGCCAAGTGTGCTCACGATCGCTGTTAGCGAAATAGACGAACTCTGCATCTGTCGCGGGAGTGCTCGACGCAAGTGTATTGCGACTGTGGAGGTGGTTGTCGGATTGAGGGAAATCTTTCGACCATCGTGATTGTCCACTGGCGAGGTCGATCGCATGAAGTCGGATCGTCGGTTGTCCCTTGACCATCGCTAAGACGTATACCTGACCGTTCTGGATCGCGATCGAACCGACGTCGCGTGTTTGCAGGTCGAACGTCCAACTTGGTTGCTGTGAACCGAAGGATTTTGGGATCGATGCGTCCGCAACAACTCCGGCATGAGAGAGGCCATGGAAACCGGGCCAATCATTGGCGGACGTTGCCGATGGAAAGACACAAGTGATGGCTAGCAGCGTGACGACGGCAACGCGATTCACAGTGGGCATGGGCGATCGATCGGTGGGCTGGCGAGATGGGAATGGGGGAGAGTCTGACGATGACGGAAAAGAGAGTCCGCGGCGACGCAGGACCGCAACCCAGTTTAAACGATCGATTCCGTCCTGTGCGGGGGATTGTCGCCAGGAATCTGGGAACAAATCAATGGTCGGCTATCTGCGAAGCAATCCGTACTTGAGAATGCACCAGAGTGCGCTCACACCATCGCGCCAACCGATCTTTTTGCCTTCGTCGTACCAGCGATGACGATAACGGATCGGTCGTTCGGTGAAACGCAGATTTTGGCGAGCCAATCGCGCCGTCAACTCGATTTCGATTCCGAAACGGTTCTCACAAAGCTGATCCTGAATCGCATGCAGGTGCTCCCGAGGAACCATTTTGTAGCAGGTTTCGACATCGCTCAGCCGAATGCCGATCGCGATGCTTGCGAGGTAGGTGATCAAGCCATTGACTGCTTGGTGCCACCAGGGCGAAAGTTGGCGGTCGTAGTGTCCGTACCGGGTCCCGTAGGCCACGTCTGCTTCGCCTGCAATGAGCGGTTGCAACAGGTATCGGAAATCGGACGGATCGTATTCTTGATCGGCGTCTTGAATGACAACGATGTCACCGGTCGCTTTTGCGATCCCGGTGCGGATCGCGGCGCCCTTACCGCGGTTTTGTTCGTGGCTGAACACCATCAACGCGTTATCTTGCGAAAGTTCAGCGAGCGCCACCGGGGTGCTGTCTTGACTCCCGTCGTCAACGATGATGATCTGCATCGGAATACCTGTCGCGCGCAAGCGATCGATGACCGATGCGACGGTGTTTCCTTCGTTGTAGACCGGCACGATCACTGAAAGCAGGAAACCTTTCGGCAATGGAAAGATCGCCAACTTGCGACATGCATCGATGCCAAGTGTGGCTCGCATCTTTTCGGCATACGTGGTGGTCCAAAAGTACGATGCCGGAGGATCGCGTTGATCGTCTTGGTGACTCTTCAAATCACGATCGGACATGAACGACGCTGCGAGCGAATAGGGTGCGTTTGGAATTTGTCGAGGAGATTCGTGCGCTCCGATTTCGAGTGCGCTTTCGAACGCGACTGTGCCGCAGTGTAGCAAGATCTTCGGGGGCTGAGTGTCGGCGACGCGTGGTAGCCGGAAAAAAGACGCAAGTCAAAACGGGATTTTTGTTCGGTTCGATTGGTCGTTCGCACTTCCATTGTGATGAGCGATTTTAGTCGTGGTGTCTATGTTGCAAGGAGAGGTGCGACAGCGATTTGATGGGAGGCATTGAGGTGGGCGAACGGTGGATACAAACGTGAAAAAATTTTGAGTTCATTTCACATCGGAAATTGCCGAAGCTTTCGCCATTGTCGCTTTGCCATCTCGCATAGTCGTCAAACTTTGTTGTTGACATTCGGGGGCAACGTTGGCAAATTTCTCCTCGCTCGGGTTGTGGAAAAGATGTTTCACTTCTCGGCCAAGTACTGCTCTTCACTCGTGCACGGGAGACGTTTTGTCGTGATTCGACAAACGCTTTTGCGAACAACGGATTCGCTTTGTTCTTCCAGATCACAACGATCTCGTTGCAAGTCTTTTCGCAGCGAGTTCACCTGCCCCATCGCATTGCTTGAACTAGCCCCGGATGGCTGAACAAGATCGTTCAGCGAAAGAACCATTGGGGAAGCGTAGGAGGCGTTTTCCTCGAGCGAGCGCAAGGATCTGCGTTCGTAACGTAGGAAGTCGGCCTGAACGGATTGCCGGCAAGTCAAACCCCGATTTGCGACTAGGACAGTAACTTCCGTTTTGTCACTTAATTCGGTTGGACTAGGTCAATGCCATGGACGTGCTGCGCCCTCAACTTCGTGACAAAACCTGGGATCGACCTTCACGGACGAAGGCCGGTCTCATTTTTTACCATCCGGTAGATGCGGCAGACGCACATTGAATCGATCGCGCATCGTGTCCCTGTGTCAGAAGCACATCGTGTATCCGCGTCAGCAACTGTGTCCAGGTCATGACTCGCGAACAGTGACTCAAAATCTGGAAGGGCACGGTTCTTCAGGCCAGTGGAGTGTCGAAAGAATCGGTGCATGAGCCAAGATAGGCATCGCCCACGTAAGCGTCGCCAACCTGATTCGGGGATGCGGAAATCCACAAAATACAACAGGCCGTCGGGCCTGAGTGCGCTTAGCCACTGTGGGAACGCCCGGGCGAGTTCCGATTCGGAAAAACAGTCGAGAAAGAAGCTACAGACAAGCAGGTCGAACTGCCCAGGTGGCGGATGGTAGTCGAGAGCGTTTGCTTGAATCAATGTTTGTCGGCCGGTCACGGTGTGGTCGGGGAATCGCTTTTGTTGCAGGTCTAGCATACGACGGCTTTGATCAACGCTTGTGATCAAGCAGTTCGGAAAACGGGTCGCAAATACATTGAGTAGTCGGCCGTCGCCATCGCCAAAGAACAACGCTGACTCAATCGTTGGCAGGGCTTCGATCAACGCGACACGTGCTTCTTGCAAGCGGTTAGCGAAAAGGATTGACTCGAGCGTGCGATACATCGGGGCCAAGCGATCATAGCCGGCGTGCGATTGATTTCCGATCGTCGGTTGTCGCGCTCGTTTCATGACACCGTGATCCATAGCAGTGGAGCCACGATCAGCGAGGCATCTGCAAGTGAGGCTTTGAGGGCCGCGTGAGAGCGAACGCCCCCAGCGTGTTGCACAAAACGTCCACACGTCGGATCAGGACGCAGGACTTTGCGGGCATAGGCAAATAGGCAGGCATCACTGAGCAAAATAGAAAACGCGATCGCGGTCGGGGCGTGCCCGGTCACCAGAGCGCCTGTTGTGGTGATCGCATGAGCGACTATCCAGAAAGTTTGCGATGCGGTCCGGAGGGGAATTCGTCTGGCGAGTGAATCGCTGCCTTGGACGCTATCGATTTTGATCTCAAGCGTCGAAACAAGGAGGCAATTGATCGTGAACAGTCCGGCGGCCAAAAAGGTGCAAATAGCCAATGATCCCTGTGGAGGACTTTCCGTCGAGGTCCAGCAAGTCAGGGTAACGCCAAACGCAAACAAGATTCCGGCACGGAATTCTTTCGGGATCAACGTGCGGGCTCGATTGAGCCACTGGGCGCTGACCAAGTAGCAGATTGCGAAAGCGATCATCAAGATTCCTCCGCGCAGTTGACGTTCGGTCGCGGCGGTCGCGGCGACCCAAGCAACCGTCGTGACGGCAACGCACCATAGCAAGGTCATTCTTCTGCGGTGTTGTCGGTGGAATCGATGTCGTTCGGTTGCCGTCGCGTCGTCGGTGACCGCCAAGCCATCAAGGATCCGATCGGCCGTGTAGATAATCCAGATCGCACCGCCAATCGAAATATATTCGTACCCGTGTGGCCATCGATTCAAAAACTGAATTGAGAAAATCGACATCCATACCAAACCCACCGTGACTGCATCGAGTGACAGCAGGTTGGGGACGGCCGTAAGTCGATTCATTGTGTACGAGGTCGGTTTCGAGAGAGGACGTGTGAACAGGGCGGCATTAATCTTGGCGTTTCACCCTCAGAGCACAATGTCCGGCACTTAAAAACAGGGGGGGCTTTAATTTGGAACCTACGTTTGCGCGATAGTCGCCGCGGGTGGGGACTTTGCAAATATTCAAAATCTAGGGGCCGTAGGAAGATGTCGCAGCCGACAGGCGATCAGCCGATTCGCAATTTCTTGTATAGCAATTCAATGTTCTTGGTGATCGGATCACTCCTTGCGTTGATCTGGGCAAACGCCGATGGGTGGTTTTCCGGTCACTCATATCACAACTTTGTCCATGTGAATCTGCTTCCGTTTGCCAGCCACGGTCATGACGCCCATGGGTTGACGTTCCACTTTGTCGTTAACGATGTCTTAATGGCATTGTTCTTTGCCATCGCCGCCAAGGAAGTTTGGGAATCCATTCTTCCCGGGGGCGCACTGTCGAACATCCGAACCGCGGCGACCCCACTGCTGGCAACAGCCGGTGGCGTCGTCGGTCCGTCGGTCGTTTACATTGTCGGCGCGTTGGTGGTGGGGCAATATGCAGAACTCGGAAATGGTTGGGCAATTCCGTGCGCGACTGATATCGCATTTAGCTACTTGATCGCGCGTCTGATTTTTGGAAATGGCCATCCTGCGATTTCATTCTTGCTGCTGTTGGCGATCGCTGATGACGCCGTCGGATTAGGAATTTTGGCCGTCTTTTATCCGTCGGGCGAAGTCAACTTGGGGTGGCTCGGGTTGACCGCTGCTGCCGTCGCATCTGGCATGGCGATGAATCGAGGTGGTGTAAAGAACTTTTGGTGGTACCTCGCGATTCCGGGTGTTTTGAGTTGGATTTCGTTTTACATGTCGGGGATCCACGCGGCCCTAGGTTTGGTGCCGATCATCCCGACGTTGCCTCACGCCAAGCGTGACGAAGGAATTTTTGCCGAAGACGGGACGCAAACCGACACTTTGAATCAATTCGAGCACTGGTGGAAAGAGCCGGTCGAGTTGATCTTGGGCTTGTTCGCCTTGGTCAACGCCGGCGTCGTGATGTCGAGCGTCGGAGCGGGCACTTGGCTAGTGACGCTGGGACTCTTTGTCGGGAAACCGCTGGGGATTGTTGCGTTCGCGTATTTTGCGGTCCGTGTATTGAAGCTTGAACTGCCCGGTGGCATGAACCTGAAGCATGTCACGGTGATCGGTTGCATTGCGAGCCTGGGATTCACAGTCGCCTTGTTCGTTTCAACCGCGGCATTTCCAGAACCAGGTCCGATCCAGGATTCGGTCAAGATGGGTGCTCTCCTAAGCTTCCTGGCTCCTGTCACAGCCATCATTGCCGCAAAGGCGATGGGCTTGCGGCTCGCGTTTCTCGACAAGCGTTCGGTAGCGTAACGCTTGCTTCAGAAGTAAAGCTATAATTCTGATTCGCCAGTTGAGGTCGTCTCACTGTAGAGGCGTTCCGGCGAATCAGAACAAGTTGTCCGTGAAGACTGAATCAACGGTTTCGAGGTGCTCGTGGTTTTGCGGGCGAACCGAGGGGGCGTTTTGAGGCCCGGGGGCAAGGAGGTGGTGGTCTTGATCTTGATTTTGACCGTTACCAAGTCTTCTAACTTCGTCAGGTCTTTGCGGACAGTTGCTGGCGACCACAAACTCTGACGCGACACTTGCAGCGATCGATTGACCCACGGCTTGTCCGACGAGGTCATCGAATGCGAAGTGGATACCAAGATAGACTCGGCTGCGTCCGTTCTCTTCCATCGCTTCGCTAAAAGAGCTGAACGATCGCGTCGCGTCGTCGAGATCGATCCCATAAGCTTCTTGCAGTTCGGGATTGTCGAGCAAGATTGTAAGTTCTTCCGAGATCACATCGAAGGCGATCTCATCGGTACCGTAGAATTCTTGCAGCGTTCCGAATAGTGCGCCGCCGAAGGTCGCATGCCCGGAGATGTAGGTAGGAAACTGTGGCGTGAAGCCGATCTTGTCGACTCCGCCATCGGGCGCCCCCAACGCGATCCACTCGGGGTCTCCGTCGGTGAGTGAATTGCCGTCGGAGTCTCCGTCGTGAATTGCGGTTACCGGCCGCCAAAATTCCTCGCTGAACTTTGTATCCCAGGCGGTGATACCAGCATCCGCCATCGCAACGGACGCCTGGGCAAAGAGTGCGGCGTTTTCTTGAAGCGAGTTTCCTTGTTCAATCGCCACCGTTTGTAGGATATCGTTGTAGAGCGCCATCGGCGTCCCCATCCCAGCGCGATCATAAGCCCAGAAAATTCCGGCTTCTGTTTGATCGGCGGTGCGAACGCTGCTGTCGGCAGAGCCGAGCTCGAGGACTTCGTTGTAATGCTCGGCATAGACGTCGCTCGAAAGTTCTGGCGGCGAATCAGGGCGGTAATCGTCACTCGATGAAATCACAAAGGTTTGTGATTGTCCCCAGGTCGGCCCCCACGCCGGGACGTCCGGGTTCAGAGGATCGGGTTGGAAGTCGCCGGGGGCGTCGCCATAGGTGTAGTCACCGATAACGTCAGTGCCATCGTTGGCGCGGGCCTGCAGAATATGGTTTCCGATCTCCACGCCAATCGTTTCGCTGATGTCGACGATCTCGCCAGATCGATGTTCGGTCGCTTTGGAAAGAAGGCCATCCAGGCGAGACTGCATCTCAGGATACAAATCACTTAGCACCGTATGGGCTGCGAATGACGCGGTGGTTCCGGCTGACAGTGTTTCGATTCCGCCCAGTTCGAATTCATAGTCGTAGAAGGTATCGGCGTCGGCACCGTCGGATGCCAATGCCACGGCGTCGTAGATGGCCAAGTTCAGCATGGCCATTGTTCGTGACGCATCGCCCGGCGTTTGGTACCCGGCATCGGAATCGGAGAGGATTTCACCAAACCAATCGTTCCAGGCGATGACGGCGTCGGACCTTAAATCTTCTGGTGGGTCAGTAACGGAGTCAGGATTTCCATTGTCTTCGTCGTTGTTGGGATCTGTAGGCGGATGAGCATGTCGATCGCGGCTGAGGCGGTTGATTACCAGCAGCGCATCAATTGGGCTGTCCCTGCCATCGTTATTCACATCCGTCATCCGACCCGGCTCACGCGGTCGAGGATCCTTGCTTGTTGAAGCGTTGTCCCCATGTTGCCGGCCCAATCGAGTGATGACGGTGAGCGCATCGAGCGGCGAGACTTGGCCGTCCTCGTTGACGTCTTCTGGAAGCAGTTCGTTGTGAAAAAGGTTAGCCGCTAACAAGTGGCGGCGTTCGAGCCTTTCTACCCGAGGGCGACGCCGTTGTTTTTTTAGCCGCCGAGTGTCACGTGTTTTAACTCGATCGACGCCAGATTGCAGGTTCCGAAAACGCGTCATCGTATCACTTACGAAGAGAAACAGAGGAGGAGTGGTGTCACCGGTATTGGTGATTTTTCCGCTCGGGTGACCGCCTTGTAGGTATGGAAAACATCACTAGCTGTCACGGATTGGGGACGCAACAACTTTCCCTCCTCCTGACTGGGCAAGGGCCCACCTTAGTCGCGATCGATACGGAGTGGTTTGCGTGAAGCGAATTTTCGCAATTTTTGACACTTCCGAGGTTGAAAAATCGCCATGGAAATTGCCCTTTGTTTCTTCTGCAAGGGACGCAGCGTGGCTAGCGCTATCTGGCTTTCCGGATTACCAAGCATGGTCTATTCGGTCCCGCTTCGCTCAAGCCCCAGATCGTTGTCGGGTACTCAGTTGACACGGTGGGGCTTTTCATCTGCTCCGCTTGCATCTGTGCCCCATGATGAACTCCGTTTCATCTTCTGATTCGTTGTCCTTAGAACGCTCGATTGCGGCGCAGGTCGAGTCTATCGGACTTGGTTCAGGAAACGATGCTGGCAGCTTACCGCGATATCGCCCGGCGTCGCGGTCGCACGGTGAAGGCGAGTTACTCGCTTGGCCCCGGGAGACACGATCTGATTGCCTTCGACATGCCGGCGAGAAGAAGGTTTACGCTTAAAAACGGGAGTTGCGTCGAGAGGTCGCGATCAAACAACTCAATGACCGTCTTGATACTCGTTCGGCCTGCTTCGCCAATCTGCTCATCGACAGGGGGCAGCACGAATGCTGCGGGCCCGAGTGATCGCAACGTTCAAATCAGTGCGTGATCTGCAAGATTCGCGAGTGACGCAAAATGATCGCAAGTGTTGGCTCGGTTGAATTGACTTCGTTTCCAGCAGCGAAGACACTGTCGGGCGGACGTCAATGAAAATTCGTGGTTGCCGAATACAGCGGCATCGAAAATGTGGGTAGCGACGGTCGCCTGTTTTTTCTCGTTGGCACCTTCATTGACATGCAACGTTTAGAATGTGCGATTACCCGCCATCGAGGGTGGGGCACGAGTGGACCGAGAGCGGACTAAGTCCACAATTCAATCTATGGGATCCAACATGCTTCAGTTTCTTGTACCGGTGATCACTCGTGATGAATTTCCAGTCTGTCAAAAAGAGCAGGCGAGACTACCGATTGGGGCGGTGGTGTTGTTGGTGTTTTTTTTAGTACAAGCGATGTCTGGGCTAACGCAGCAAACAGAAGCGGCGTCGCCTCCGAATATCGTCTTCATTTTGGCTGACGATCTGGGGTACGGAGAGCTGGGCTGCTATGGACAAGAGAAAATTAAGACGCCCAACATCGATCGGCTCGCATCGCAGGGCGTGCGATTCCTTGATCACTACACCGGGGCACCGGTGTGCGCACCAGCTCGCTGTACATTGATGACTGGTCAGCACTTGGGGCATGCGGAGATTCGAACGAACCGAGACTCAGGCAATGGGCGAGTGTTTCCTGGCCAGTATCCGATCTCTGATGAAATCGTCACCATCGCCGAAGTGCTTCAAAAAGCTGGCTACGCAACGGGGGCATTCGGCAAGTGGGGATTGGGACCATCAAACACCACCGGTTCACCCATTAAGCAAGGTTTTGACCGCTTCTACGGATACAATGGGCAACGTAACGCGCATAGTTACTACCCCTTGTTTTTGGATAGTAACGAACGCGAGGTAAGGATCAATAAGTATCCTATTCCGGGGCACGATACAAAACCGGAAGGGCCGGTATTGGCAGGTGATTATCGCTCCGCGAACTACGCGCCGGATTTGATCCTTCGAGAAGCGGTCAAGTTTCTCGATCAAAACAAGAACAAACCGTTCTTCCTGTACCTACCATTTGTTGAGCCTCATGTGGCGATGCAGCCACCGCAGGAATGGATCGATCGGTATCCTGCCGAGTGGGACGAGGAGAACGGACCGTACCGAGGCGAGAATGGTTATTTGCCACACCCGCGACCGAGAGCGGGATATGCGGCCATGATTTCAGACCTGGATGAACACGTGGGGACGATTCTGGGGCGTCTTGAAAAACATGGATTGGTTAACAACACCCTCGTGGTTTTTACATCGGACAACGGTCCAACTCACGGAGCACGCAACCCCAAGTTCCATGTCGGAGGCGCGGCATGCACGTTCTTTCAATCCACCGGTGGACTCAAAGGATTCAAAGGGAGTGCCGACGAAGGTGGGATTCGGATTCCTTGTATCGTTCGTTGGCCGGGGTACGTTCATCCGGGGACAACGAATGATTATCCCAGCTACTTTCCCGATTGGTTTCCGACTCTTGCCGAAGTCGCCGGTGCGGCACTTCCAAAGGATCAGATTCTCGATGGAGTGAGTTTGGTCAGCTTGTTAGAAGGGCAACCGAAGGAACGCTCTAAACCTCTGATCTGGAACTTTAACGGCTACGGTGGAATCGTGGCAGTTCGTGACGGTAAATGGAAGGCGATTCGCAAAGACCTGCTTCGAAAGAAACCCAAAGATTGGGAGCTATACGATTTGAGTGCTGACCGGGCGGAGTCAACCGATTTGGCGAAGCGGCATCCGGAAATCGTTGCGCGATTAGAGCAAGCATTTTTGCAAGATCGGACCGTTGAGCCAGATTTTCCAATGCCAATTTATGACGAGCAAACTGGACTTTGAGTCTTCGCCTAAGAAGCTGAACACGAATGATTCGGCTTAAGTCATATCACTCTCCCACTGGGAGAGTCGGGCCTTCAGGCCCGGAGAGGGCACCCTCCCCGGCCGTTTGCTCGTCCGACCCTCCCGCAAGCGGGAGGGTGTTATCCAGATGCTTAAACCCAAAGACTCATGTTTACCTGTTTAACGTGATTGAAGGCCGAGAATCAGACACCCAAGGACGACGTTTTATCGATCAGTATCCGGCCAACGGAAAGCAGGGTGATTCGCCGTCGAATCGAAGGCGTGACGAAGCTAGCACGCACGGACCGGTTTCGCGAGCACACGGTGACTTGATCAGGAAGATGGGAGCCGAAACTGTGATTGTGTCGTCGTTGCAGACGTGAAACGAGGACAATTTCGATGGAACGGGCATCGAGATCGTGGCCACGTGTTGCCCGTGTCCGTAATCATCGCCTATCTTTTGAGTTTTTCGGCCGCGATCGTGCTAAAAAGTTCGGATTGTGCTCGTTCCTCACGGGCTCGCATGACGCAGAAACACAATTCGATCTCGCCGAAGATCAAGACCTCACGAAGGGATAGGAAGCGTCGCGTATGGGTTGGTACATCTTTGGAGTCGTCATTGCCGTCGCGTTTTTAATGACTGGCTTTGCCCTGGTTTCGCCCCGCATGTTTGTTCGGGCACTGATCCGACCGTTGGTGACGGTGCTTTATCGTAAACGTGTTGTGGGGCTGGAGAATCTGCCACGCGAAGGCGGTTACTTGATCGTCAGTAATCACGTTTCGTGGATCGACGGCGTCGTCTTGCTATGGATGCTTCCACGGAACGTTCGGTTCGTTGTCGATGGAGGTAATTTTGGGACATCGTTTGCTAAATGGCTGGCCGCCGCGTTCGATACCATTCTGATGCTGGCCAATCCAAAGTCCATCGCACGGGCATTGAAGACTGCCCGCGAGGGACTAAAGGCCGGCGATGTGATTGGGATTTTTCCTGAGGGAACGTTGACACGAACCGGACAGATTCAGGGGTTCAAGGCGGGGTTTCGAAAGATATTGCAAAACAATGACGCCCCGATCGTTCCAATCTACCTGGAAGGCATGTGGGGCAGTATTTTCAGCTTCTCTGGCGGCAAGTTCTTTCTAAAATGGCCTGATAAGTTTCGCCGCCGCCTGACCGTCTATATCGGCAAACCGCTGCCCAATGATACATCAACCGAGAAGGTCCGTTCGCAGGTTTGTCAGTTGGCCGCGCGATCACAGGTCGAAAACCGGGAAGAGTTTACCCTCGTCACCAAGCAATTGATCAAGGCATGGCGTCGTCGCGGAAGTGGATTGCAGATCGCGGATTCAATGGGGATCGAATTGAAAGGGCGTGAAGCCCTGACCCGTGCCTTGGCACTGCGTCGCATGCTCGCCCGCGAAGTGCTTTCAAAAAACGAGACCAACGTTGGGATTCTGTTGCCGCCGAGTGCGGGCGGTGTCCTGGTCAATGTCGCCTTAGCGATGGATCGTCGGGTCGCGGTGAATTTGAATTACACCGTTTCAGGTGAAGTCATCGACCACTGCGTCAACGACGTCGGAATCAAGCATGTCCTGACTAGCGAGCGGTTCCTAAGCAAAACTGGTCTAAAGATTACTTCGAATGTCGTCACGCTTGAGTCGGTTCGTGAAAAGGTTTCGACCGCGGATAAGATCATCGCTTTCATTCAAGCGAATCTAATTCCTGCGAAATGGCTGTTTCGCATCCTGGGATTGAACAAGGTGAAGATCGATGATTTGATGACCATCATCTTTACCAGCGGATCGACCGGGATGCCGAAAGGGGTAATGTTGACTCAAGGAAACATCAGCCACAATGTCGACGCGATCGACAAGGCGATTCGATTGACCGAAGATGACGTTGTCCTCGGAATCTTGCCGTTCTTCCATTCGTTCGGATATAGCGTGACCCTTTGGGGCGCTCAAGTTCTTGGGCCGTGCGGTGTCTATCACTTCAATCCGCTTGACGCCAAACAAGTCGGGAAATTATCGGAGAAATACGGTGCGACAGTGATCCTAGGTACGCCGACATTCGTCCGCGGCTACATCAGACGGATCGCACCTGAACAATTCGCCAAGCTTGATATCTGTGTGGTTGGTGCAGAAAAGATGCCGGCCGAATTGTTCGATGCCTTTGAAGAAAAATTCGGCGTTCGGCCTGTCGAAGGCTACGGTACGACCGAGCTCAGTCCGTTGGTCTCGGTCAACGTGCCCCCATCCCGTTCGCCATCGGTTCACCAGCCTGATCGGATCGAAGGGTCGGTCGGTCGACCACTTCCCGGGGTTTGCGCCAAGGTCGTCTCGCAGGAAACCGGAGAGGAATTGGCCACTGACGAGGATGGCATGTTGTTGATCGCCGGGCCCAACGTCATGTCCGGGTATGCCAACAAGCCAGAACTGACCGCGGAGGTGATTCGCGATGGATTCTACGTCACTGGCGATGTCGCTCACATCGACGGGCAGGGTTTTATCCACATCACGGGCCGGCTGAGCAGGTTCTCCAAAATTGGCGGCGAAATGGTTCCGCATGTCAAGGTTGAAGAAGAGATTTGCAATGTGCTCGGTCGCATCGGTGGTCAATGTCAAGACGGCGAATCAGAGGAGGGTGCCGTGAATGTCTGTGTCACTGCGGTACCAGACGCGAAAAAGGGCGAACGGTTGATCGTGCTGCACCGGCCAATGGACGCCGATGTGGAAGACGTCATTCGGGGATTGAAGGAAGCTGGGCTGCCGAACCTATTTATCCCTTCGCGAGATGCGTTCTATGAAGTCGAGGCGATTCCGCTCTTGGGAACTGGGAAGCTAGATCTGAAGGGCAGTAAAGACTTAGCGCTTGAGTTGACCGCTTGAATGCAATTCTGTGATTGAATCGAAAGGCCGTCAGCGCGTCTGAAATAGTTCAATGCAAAAACCGCCACGCAACGGTGAACGTTGCGTGGCGGCGTCGTCGGTTGAACGAGTCGGAAGTCAAACGCTAGTAATTCGTCAACCTCTGAAATTAGGATTAGCCGGATGGCGTTAGCCACGGATTCGGTGCATTAACCGAGGCTAATGCGCGTCGGCTGAGGAGCCGAACCCGAATCTTTGGTCTAGGCGGAGCACTAATTCGAGATCAACTCGCGAATACCGTAGGTGAAGAAGGTTCCAAGACCAAAGTTCAGGATCTCTTCTTCTGGCTTGTACTGCAGCACCAGTGTGTCGCCTGCTTTGATCAGCGGACGTGAACTCGGTTCGTTGATCGCTTTGGCTAGGTCAACTTCGATCGCGATTTGTCCATTGCACCCAGTTTTGCGAAGGATGAAAAGACGTCCTGGCGGGATCGTAGCGATCGCACCGCCGAGGCCACCAAGGCCGCCCGACCGCTGTGCTTGAGACGACTGGCCATAAACACCGTTGCCGACCATCGCCATTGCTCCGAGGACATCGAGGTCATAGTCACGCGGCAGTGGGAACTCGCCACCGGGAAGAAGTCCACCGGTGTAGAACACCTCAGTCTCACGTGATTCGATATAAACGATGTCGCCTTCTTTAAGCGTGATGTCTTCTGGTGACAAGTTTGGCGAGTCTCCGGGCGGAAGACGCAAAGGGATTCGCAAGATCGACGGATCTTCCGGAAGCTTGGGCGGGCAAGCACAGGGATCTGCCATCGCGGCCAAGCGTTGCTTTCGGAACTCGGCAAGAAATTCCTCGCGTGCTTCGCGATTCCGAGTGCTCGCTCGAAGAATCTTGACTTCGTTCTTAGCGTTCAAGCCAGGCAGTCCACCGGTTTCGACCAAGGCATGCAGGATGTCGTTCTGATAGGCCTTTAGTTTCACCAAGCCACCGCTCGCACTGCGGTCGGTACCGCCACGTAGGAAGACGGAGCTTGCAGACTGACGCGACAGTCCGTTTCCGCCTCCGCCATCCTCACGAACGACGATCACGTCGACGGTGCGTTCTTGGATGATGGTGACGATCGGCCGAGCCTTGTCGGTTCGCAGAATATCGTTGTCCGTGTAGGCATCGCGGATTGCATCGCGGATTTGGTCCAAGGTGAGCCCTTCGACGTCCAATGGTTCAATCAACGGTAGTGAAAGCGTGCCGTCTTCTTGAACAGCGATCGGATAACCGATCGAAGGCGGCAACGTGCTTTGTGCGTCGGGGAAGTTGACCGGCGGTGGTTCCGGCGGGGCGCTTGGCGGATTGAATGGCAGAACGCCTTCAATATACACACCAAGGATATCGCCGGGGCCGATCACGTACTCACGAGGTGGTTCGAGCGTGAGCAACGAAATGTCGACCGGAACCAGATCGTTTTTCGGTTCGGCGAAGAACTGCTGTGGAACCCGGCTGGCTGGAATCCCGTCGATCGGTTGCGTCAGCGCCGAGCAGCCGGTCAGGGAGCCGGCGAGCAACGTCGCAGATGCGACGGCGGCGCCGAAGCGTTGTAGTTTTTGCCAAACCATAGCGCGCAGTCCTTGGCCAGCATCTTGCTGGCGGCAAACCAAGTTTGAAGAGGTTGTATTCATCCTTGAACTTCTCACTGAGGGGATTCAGCGTGGAACCTTGGCCACGAACTGCTTATTCGAATTTGAAGGGGATGGCGTCGGCGTTCGCAGTTTCGGCGTTCGGCTCGGACTGCGGACCGGCGGATGGCATTTCGATGGTGCCGAAGATTCCTTCGATCGATTGTTCATCGACGGTTTCGTCGTGGGTGTCTTGCAGCGTGTACGTTTCGGCAGCGACGGTTGAACTCGCCTGCCGAACCGCTCGCGAGCCGTAGTCGGCGATCATTCCGTTGGACGAACTGTCGACCGGCAGATCGCTCGATTGAAGCATCTCGATACTGGGGCTGACCTGTGCTCCGTCCTGTGGGGACAGTAGCAAGTCGCCTTCCGGCAGGATTTCACTTGGCGTTGCATCGTTCGGTAGGATGACTTCGACTTCGCTTCCGGGAACGATGTATTCCTGGAGGGGCATACCATCGGGACCGTACATCACCGGTGCTGGCTCGGGAGTGGCCGGCTGTTCGTCTTTTGGCGCATTGGCGTCTTCTTCGGCCGGTAGCTGGTGAGGCCGCACGTTCGACCAATTGCTCAAGCCATCTTGTTCGGCGGCTTTGGCGCCCCATGGGTAGCCGGCGAAGAATGCGCCGATGGCTGCCTGCCCTCCTGGAGATTGGTATTTCCATCCCCAATACTGGTTTGGTGCCACCGAGGGGCTGCAACCCGAGCCGCCGTTGGCGACATCGATGTAGCCTTTGATGAAGCCCGCCTTAAATTCTGCTAAATTCGGCTTGCCCGCATGACACGCCTCTTCACGAAACCAGGCTCGCTGAGCAAAAACACGGTTTCGATGAGAGAGCATGAAGTCGTCGAGGCAGTCGGACTTGCGGGCGTAGCTATACGCGTTGCTGATGATCGAGCAACCGGTGGAGCCAGCAAGAATGAGGGCCGCAGACCCAGCCAACACGAGCGCTTTGAGCTTGCGACGCCGTGCTGATTGGAGATTTCGATGGCGGATGTTCGCGTTAGATTGCGAATAACCCGTTGAAATGGGTCGTTGTTCGGGTGCGTTCGACGCACTGTCAGAACGAATCGCCATTTGGCCCCCCTTGGCTGCTGGCGGAATTCGAAGTCAATATTCATTCAAAGCGGACGGAAAGCCCGGTTCGGGCAGACCGTCCTAGGGGTGTTTATCGCCGTAACGGTGGCGAGGATTTAGTGAAAACTGACGGAATGACCGCTTGTGCGGGTTCTAAGGTCTTTGGTGCCCGTTTCAATTACGATGGTTAGTCTCAGTTGGCATGAATGTGGAGGCGGGCTTTCCCTCTGATCGTTGCAAAGAAAACCCAAATTCAGGTTTCATCCCATTCTGATTTGGTGTTTCCCTTTTAGACTGAGGCGATCTGGAATCGTCGGGTAGACTTTGATGACTCGCTCCTTCCCCGTTGGGACGAGTCAAAAAGCCAACCGGGCGTTACGAATCTAAACAGTGGTGTAGAACGACATCTATGACTTGGCTCACTCTGGTTTCCCTTATCTGTTCGATCACCGCGGCTCTGGTTTTTGTGCCGCTGGTGCGCTCGCTGGCTCGGCTCGTTGGAATGGTCGACAAGCCTGACGCCGAACGAAAACTTCACCGAAAACCGATCGCGTTAGGCGGGGGGGTGGCGGTTCTGGCTTCGCTACTCGCCGGTTTTGCCGCGACGGTCCTCTATGATCGCCACATTGGCGATTTTGTTCTTGGCTATGTGACCAGCGACTGGTACCGACTGACGTTCGCGGCCGCCGCCGTGATGACGGTCGGACTAATCGACGACGTCTGGTTAATGCGAGGCCGTCAAAAGCTTTTGCTGCAGATCTTGATTATCTCCGCTTTGGTCGGTACCGGGACGATCGTCACAAAAGTCGGGTTACTCGGTTTCGAAATCTACCTAGGCTCGCTGGCGTTCCCGGTCACCGTCTTGTGGTTGCTCGTCTGCGTCAATGCATTGAATCTGATTGATGGCGCCGACGGGATGGCGACAACAGTCGGCTGCTTCATCTCGTTTGGCTTGGCTTTGTTGTCACTCGCCCAAGGATCAGTGTTGGGCGCGGCATTCGCGTTTTGCTTAACGGGAAGTCTGATCGGGTTCCTCGTCTTTAATAAGCCGCCCGCATCGATCTTTCTCGGTGATGCCGGGAGCATGACGATTGGGTTAATCATCGGTGTATTATCAGTTTGGAGTAGTGTGAAAGGGTCAACACTGCTCGCGTCCGCTCCGATCGGAATTCTTGCGATTCCCTTGTTTGATTCGACTGCGGCGATCGCTCGGCGGTGGCTGACCGGGCGAAGCATCTACGCGACCGACCGGGCGCACCTTCACCACGTGCTCGACAAGAAGTACGGTCACAGCGGAATGTTGATGGTGGTCGCATTGCTATGTGCGGTCACGACCTCCCTGGCGGTTGCATCGGTGTACTTCGACATGCCGTGGCTCGCACTGCTGGGGATTGTCCTTGCGGGAGCCTTTCTGGTTGCCACACGATCATTCGGTCATGCCGAATGCCAATTGTTGATGATGAAAGCGACACACATGACGCGATCGTTTTTTATCTCGCCGAAACAGTCTTTGACCGAGAAGAATCATCGCTGCGTGCCATTGCAAGGCAGCGGAGACTGGGGCGTTGTCTGGGAGCCCTTGGTTGATTTCGCGCAAGTTCATAACCTCGCCAAGATCAACATCGATTTGAATTTGTCTTGGATTCACGAAGGTTATCATGCGAGCTGGTCAGCGGTGCGGATGCCCGATCGAATGAATCAGGTTCAAATGCGGTGGCCAATCATCATTCGGACCAGCGAGAAATCGGTTGGTGTCAACATTGGCACACTGCAGGTCGTCGCTGCTGCGGATTCACCGGGGATTCACGAGCGGATCGCGGACTTGGCGATGCGTCTTTCGGACTTAGAGCCACAAGTGAAGATGGTGATCAATGAACTAGAGAGACGTCACAGTGGCACGACCGAACGCGCCGATACTGCCGCAACGCCGGCACCCACGTTTTCGAGTAACGCCGATCGCCGTAGTGACGCTTCAACATTGCTGACCTAAGGGTTGGCGATTCTTCAACGTTGGAACGGCCGTTTGGCTTCGCCACGGCCTTTCTGGAATATGCTGGTCAATAGCCCGTCGGCCGATTGATCACACCCGAATTGTTGTGTTGCAGGACTAATCGAGTTCTCGTTGGGCAACCAATCAATTCTCCAGGGGGAGAGGCGGGGCAGCAAGGACGGGATTTCAAATCTTGCGATTTAGCTTGGGCGTGAGTCCGGGCTTGTCTTGGCGGTTGCACGTCGCGGTGTTTTGGGTGCGAAGGATCGTGGCTTCGAAGGGCAGCGACGATTCTCAGCGAAGTCACCTCATTGGTCTGTTCTTTCTTCGGCTGATCTTAATGCCAGCGTTCGTATCCGCATGTGGCCGGTTGTTTTTGCGCGTCGAAGCGGGGCAATCAACAGGACAGGTCCTATTCGTGGCTGGTCCTATTCCCAACGATTTTTCGAGGCGTATTCTTTATTGCCATGACCGGTACATCGGTCATAGGCCCTCGACCTGACGGGTTATTCCAGATACTCGGCTGAACCTGCGTTGGCTGACTGTTTGAGGGTAAACCTTTCCGCCGACACCGATCCTAGCCAATAGGTACGACGGGACGGTTGAACTAACTTGGCGGGCTCAAGTGTCGCGCTTGAGTGCCGGACAGCAAACGCACGTTGTGTGTGTCACAAAGGCTCGGATTCGAGCGAACGTGTCACCCAGGTGGACGAAGTCCGCGCTTGTCGGTCAAATGGGCCAGTCGCGTCGCAGCAAATTGTTGACGGCGCCGGTCACGCGATCGTTGAGTCGCGGGCATTCCTTCGAGCGGAATGACTATCAGGTCAAGACGCGACCGCGGCGGTAGCGGGCGTCCATCCGCTTGAGAGTTGATGCGATCATTCATGGGGTTTTGATTTCGTGCCCATCCTTCCGAAAGAACCTGATCGGTTTCCCGAGGACTTGTTGGATTCCGAAAACGCGTCGCAATCAAACTGGTGGCTTCTCTACACGAAGAGTCGCCAGGAAAAGCAGTTGATGCGGCAATTGCGAGATCTGGAGCTCGGGCATTATGGGCCGCAGATTGAGCAGCGAAAAAAGTCACCGGCAGGACGGATTCGCACGAGTTTCGTTCCGTTATTTAGTAACTACGTGTTTCTTTGCGGAACCGACGAACAGCGTTATCAGGCTGTCTGTACCGGTTGCGTACAAAAAGTCAGTGAGATCACCGACGTAGAAATTCTGCTCTCCGATTTGAAGCAGGTGAGCGAGCTGATTGCCATCGGAGCACCGATGTCGATCGAAGAACGAATTCTTCCGGGTCAGCAAGTGCGCGTCAAAAACGGAGCCTTTGCCGGCTTCGAAGGTGTGGTCATCCGCCGCGATCAAGAAACACGATTGCTCGTCGCGGTGCAGTTTATGGATCAAGGTGTTAGCGTCAAACTTGATGACTGTCAGCTCGAACCTCTTGGTCGTTCCGCCGGCGATTCTGCGATCACGCAAGGGTAGTCTTCGGTGCGTCTCTGTTTTCTGTTTCTCGTGTCTTACTCCTTAGCCCCGAAAAGACGTTTCGTATCATGAGCGTTTCAAAAATTTGTTGTATCGGTGCCGGCTACGTCGGCGGACCCACGATGGCAATGATTGCCCACAAGTGTCCGAATATCGACGTCAAGGTTGTCGATATCAACGAGACGCGGATCGCCCAGTGGAACTCTGACACGCTTCCGATCTATGAACCAGGACTTGATGAGATCGTCAAAGGATGTCGTGGGAAGAACCTGACATTCACTACCGAGATCGATGCGGCGATCAAAGAAGCCGACATGATTTTCATTTCGGTCAACACGCCCACCAAGACATTTGGCGTCGGGGCCGGTCGGGCCGCCAATTTGGAATACGTCGAGAAATGTGCTCGACGGATCGCCGAAGTCGCCGAGGGGCACAAGATCGTCGTCGAAAAGTCGACGTTGCCGGTGCGGACTGCGGAGGCCGTCAAACGGATTCTTTCCAACGCAAGCAATGGGTCGACGTTCGACGTGCTCAGTAACCCTGAGTTTCTCGCCGAAGGCACCGCGATCGAAGATTTACTTGATCCCGATCGAGTGTTGATCGGTGGGGAACGCAAGGAGGCGATTCAGGAACTTGTCGATGTGTACGCTCATTGGGTACCGACCGATCGGATTTTGACTACGAATCTTTGGAGTAGCGAACTATCCAAGTTGACCGCCAACGCGTTTCTCGCCCAACGCGTTTCATCGATCAACGCGATCAGTGCACTCTGCGAAGCGACGGAGGCTGACGTCGACGAAGTGGCAGCGGCAATCGGTACCGATTCCCGTATCGGCCCCAAGTTTCTGAAAGCGTCGGTCGGATTTGGCGGCAGTTGTTTTCAAAAGGATATCCTCAACCTGGTTTATCTGTGCGAGTATTTCGGCCTACCCGAAGTTGCCCAATATTGGGAGCAGGTCGTTCGGATGAACGATTACCAGAAGGAACGCTTTGTTAGCCGCATGGTGCGAACGATGTTCAACACCGTGTCGGATAAGAAGATCGCCATCTGGGGCTTCGCCTTTAAGAAGGACACGAATGATACGCGAGAGTCGGCGGCGATTTATGTGGTCCGTGATCTGCTATTGGAAAAAGCGCGGGTCTGCATTTACGATCCACAGGTCACCAAGCAGCAGGTGATTCAAGAGCTGGAGTACGTCCTTTCCGAAGGCGACAATGGGATCTCACCGGCTAAACGTGAGTTGATTGACAACCACGTGACGTTTGCTTCCAGTTGCGAAGAAGCATCCTCTGATGCTCATGCAATCGCGGTACTGACCGAGTGGGATGAATTCGCCGAAGTCGACTTTGGTAAAATTTATGACTCCATGAAAAAGCCCGCATTCGTCTTTGACGGACGCAATCGCTTGAAACAGAAAAATTTGGTCGATAGCGGGTTCGAATACCACGGAATTGGTTTTTAAATCGTCATGAACTCAGTCAAGTTGCCACAGGGACGCGTCTACGTCGCCGGTCATCGCGGGATGGTCGGTGGCGCCTTAGTCCGGTTGCTACAACAACTAGGAATCGCCGAGAGCGATTTAATCACCCGCGATCGAAGCGAATTGAATCTGACCCGCCAGGCGGATGTCGAGCAGTTCTATCGTGACGAGCGTCCAGATGTGGTGATCTTTGCAGCCGCAAAGGTTGGCGGGATTCACGCCAATGATACGTACCCGGCGGAGTTCATCTACGACAATTTAATGATGGCCGCAAACTCCATTGATGCGGCGTATCGAAATGGAACTCGGCGATTCCTGTTTCTCGGTAGTACTTGCATCTATCCGCGCATGGCACCTCAGCCGATGCCGGAAGATTGCTTGCTGAGCGGCCCTCTGGAACCGACTAATGAGGCATACGCATTGGCAAAGATCAGTGGGCTAAAGCTGTGTCAGCATTATCGAACACAGTACGGCGTCGCTTACCATTCGGCGATGCCTACGAATTTGTATGGCCCCGGGGACAACTATCACCCACAAAATTCACATGTGATGCCGGCGATGATCCGCCGTTTCGATGAGGCGGTGCGTAGTGGTGCGGACGAGGTCGTGATTTGGGGAACCGGTACGCCTCGGCGTGAGTTTCTCCACGTCGATGATTTGGCACGTGGCTTGATTCATCTAGTGAATCTCGAAGATCCGCCCAACCTAGTGAACGTTGGTACCGGCAGTGACATTTCGATTCGTGAATTGGCAGAATTAATTGCCAGGGTGACCGGCTTTACCGGTAGGATTACCCAGGATCCGAGTAAGCCGGATGGGACACCCGTAAAGCGGACTAACACCGATTTGATTGAGTCAACGGGGTGGCGTCCCGAGATTGCTCTGGAAATGGGGATCAAAAAGACTTACGAAGATTACTTGCAAGCGACCGATTCGGGCCGATTGCGCGAAGTTTAGCGGAGCTGCCTGCTCGACGCCCGTCAGCAGGTCAATGGATTTTGAAGTTCACCAACACCGAACCCAATCAACGTGGCTATGTCGAAAAAGGCACTCATCACTGGTATCACTGGTCAAGACGGCTCCTATCTAGCAGAGCTCCTGTTGGAAAAAGGCTATGAGGTGCACGGCATTGTTCGCCGTAGTAGTACGTTCAATACCGATCGGATTGAGCATATTTACATCGATCCACACGACAAAGACGCAAAGCTATTCCTGCATTACGGTGACCTAAC
The DNA here is from genome assembly GCF_008312935.1 of Roseiconus lacunae. Lineage (NCBI taxonomy): Bacteria > Pseudomonadati > Planctomycetota > Planctomycetia > Pirellulales > Pirellulaceae > Roseiconus > Roseiconus lacunae. Next base: position 310,095 of record NZ_VSZO01000005.1, read on the forward strand.
CGACGGTCAGAACCTGACCAACCTGGTTTTGAACATCGAACCTGATGAAATCTATAACCTCGGTGCCCAGTCGCACGTGCGTGTCTCTTTCGACGCGCCCGTTTACACCGTCCAAACGGTAGCGATCGGAGCCCTAAACGTTCTCGAAGCTGCTCGGCAGCTGAATCGCCAAAAGCCAACCCGGGTCTACCAAGCATCCAGTAGCGAGATGTATGGAGACGTCTTTGAGACCCCGCAAACAGAAAAGACACCTTTCTGCCCGCAAAGCCCGTACGCTTGTGCAAAGGTTTACGCCTTTCACCAAACCGTCAACTACCGACATGCCTACGATTTGTTTGCGTGCAACGGTATTTTGTTCAACCACGAGTCGCCGCGTCGAGGTGAGACATTCGTCACGCGAAAGATCACGCGTGCTGCGACGCGAATTAAACTTGGTCTGCAAGAAAAGCTTTACCTCGGTAACCTCGACGCCAAGCGTGACTGGGGCTATGCGAAGGACTATGTCCGCGGCATGTGGATGATGCTTCAGCACGACGAGCCAGGCGACTACGTGTTGGCAACCGGCGAGACTTACACCATTCGCCAGTTCCTGGATTACACGTTCGAGTATCTCGAATTGGATTGGAAGCAGTACGTCGAAACCGATCCTCGGTACTACCGCCCAACCGAAGTCGACTTGCTGCTTGGTGATTGCAGCAAGGCAAAGAATGTTTTGGGCTGGGAGCCGGAAACCAGTTGCAAAGAGTTGGCCGAATTGATGGTCGATCATGACCTGGAGCTAGCTCGGAGTGAAGCCCTGAGTAGCGTGCAGGGGTAACAAGCTCAGTTGGGTAAATGGCGAGGGCCGCGTGTGATGGCCAGTTTTTCGCCCGATATAGCGGTTGGCCACCGGTAGAACATTGGCTTTAGGTAGCCCGAAGATTGACGCAGTTTGCCGCTGCGTCTCTTCAGGGTTCCGGTAAGACGGTCCAATGATTTGGATCGTTTCAAATCATGGACTTTAAACAGATCTTCTTCTGTTCGATCGGTGCTTGCCTAGCTCTCTTAGGGCCCCTGGCGGCAATCGAGTTCGGTGGCGTTTTGCCGTGGACGCACTATGTTGCCGGGCTTGGGGGCTGTGGGCTCGGTGCGATTGCGGTTGTCGTCGCTTTTACGCGGCATGGCTTGATCGGGGCTTCTTTCTTGCGTCGTTTCTGGCCGCTGCTGCTTTGGGTGGTCTTTACCTGGATTCAGGTTGTTCGGTTAGAGCCATCCATTGTTTCTGTCGTCAGCCCAGGTTCGTACTCGGCCTATACCGTTTGGCTGGAGCCGCTCTTGCCAATGGAGCAACTGCCTGGCTCGTTTCCAATTTCGATCGCCGCTGACCTATCGCGACACGCCGCTGCCGTCATGACACTGTTGTTGCCGCTCGTGTTTGCGGTCAGTGTCTTTTGTCGGGAGCGAAGTCAAGTCGAGTGTGTTTTGGTCGCACTTTCCGTTGGGATCGGGCTGCACGCCGCGTTTGGGATCGCAATGGAGTTCGCCCCAGCGTTACGAGGATATGACGAGCGGCTTACGTTGGGTCGCAGCTTTGGCAGCTTCGTCAATCACAACAACGCGGCGTTCATGCTCAACCTTGGGCTCGGCTGTGGCATTGGCATCTTTGTGTCGCGGATTGCCGCACTGACTGGTGTGCAGTACGGTCCCGACGGGGTGGACTTTGGTGCGTTATCGCTTGTGTTCGCTGATCCACTGGCGTTGGTCGGTCTTGTTTCCGGATCGTTGTCGGGGGCGGGGTTGTTGATGTGCGGATCACGGGCCGGCTTAGTGGCTGGCGTGGTCGGGTGTGTTCTTGTTGCGGCTTGGTTCAATCGAGGCCGCGGTTGGGGATCGGTGCCGGCGATTTCGGCGGGCGCTGCTTTCGTCCTTTTGATCGGATTTCTTCTGCTCGCGCCCTTTGCTAAGAGCTTCCGCAGCGTGGAACGGTTTGACCGTCTGAGTGTGCGGTCGATTGACGGATTGTTCAATGACGTCCGCTTTCAACATTGGCCCGATGGGTTTCGTGCGGCAATGGAGTATCTTCCGGCCGGATCGGGGATCGCTACCTATTCATACGCCTACTTGCCCTATCAACAGTCGGGGTCGGAGGCTTGGTTTCAGCATGCCGATAATCTTTGGCTTGAGTTGCTCGTTGAACAAGGGCTTGTTGGCGTGGCAGTTGCCATGTCGGTGCTTGCCATGTTGCTGATCGCTTTGGTTCGTCTTTCCAGGTCCAATGAGCCACTTGATTTTGGACTTCAGGCGGCCGGTTTCTATATCATCGGGGCGACGATATGGTCGCAGTGCTTTGATTTTGGATTGATCGTTGGCGGAAATTTACTGGCGTTTACTTGTTTTTGGGCAGTCGTGTTGTCTCGATGCCCAGTCTTGACGCCGCGTAAATACGCGGTAGGAAACCAACGAAACAGCGATTCATTGGTGCAGTTTGCTAGTCCGTTGCGACGAATGATCTCGGGATCAGTAGGCGGAGCCTGCTTGGTAGCCGCGGTCGTTTGCTTGCCGGGATTGTATCGGGATGCGGTATGCGACTCTCTCGAAAGGCAAGCTGAAGTTGCGTTTCGATCGAACCGTAATGACAAAGATGTGGTGGAACGCCAGGCTCAGTTGCTTAACTTAGCGATCGCGGAGTCACCTTCTTACGAGCTTCTTGATTTGGGGGCAGCGATAAACCGTCAATCGGGGCGGCTGCAATCGGTTGCAGGCATGAATTTGGAGAGTCGAGAAGAACTTCGCGATGCCTATGTGAGGACTGGGGTCTCGGCAAGGCGTAAGGCGTGGCGGAATCGTCCAGGCGAGGCAATCGAGTTGCCTGCGCAGTACGAAGTTGCTGTTCGCGCGACCGAGGCGTCATTGAAGCGAATGCCACTTGGGTTCGAATCTCGTGGTCAACTGGTTGCGCTCGACTTCGTTCATCGTCGCCGGGAATCCAGTCATCAGGCACTACTGCAGCTCTACGCGCTACAAAAGCGTAATCCTGGCCAACTAGCGCGGGTTGCGAAGTTGGCTGTCGATGGCGGCGATACAGCTTTGGCGGCTAGGGCTTGGCGAGATGCGACTCAGTTAAAGCCGATACGATCGAAAGAGGCTGTTGATTTTGCACGGTCTGATCCGTCCATTAGCATCTCGGACTTGATTTCGGATGCACCGGAGTGCCAGCGCATCGCAGTTGGTCACGCACTCTCTCTTGAATCAGAGTCCCCGGAACAAGTCGATCAGTTGGATGCGTTTTTCACGGACGCAATCGGCTTACTGGATTGCGAGTCGTGCATCAAAGATATCGAACGTACGAATTGTGAGCAGATCTTGGCTGATGCTCTTTTGCACGTAGGGCGATCGTCGGAGTCGATTGAGCATCTGCGGGAAGCGGTTCGCTTTTACCCGGCTAGTGTCAAGTTACGTGTGAAGCTGATAAGGCGTGTGGTCCAGTTTGGAACGACAAGCGACGCATTGGAGTTGGCGCAACAGGCCAAGCAAGACTTTCCAGAAGAAAGAAGTTTTCAGGTGTTGATCGATCAAATGATGGCAGCGAGCGATCACCAAGCCGAACAGAAGAATTAATCGGCGACGGAGACGCGTGAACGCGAACTGCTAAAGTGCGTAGGTCCATTTGAAAATACGGGCTCAAGTCATCCGCCGACGGGCGTTAGACCCGGTGATCGCACCGAAAACGTGGCTAACGCCATGCGACTAATCGCAAAAACAGGTTAGAACGAAGCGTTAGGATCGTAGCGACGTAGCGATTGCCTTGACTAAAACAATCTGAATGAGCGTTGTTGTACATAAAACGATATCAGCGTTGGGCGTTTGATGTAGGTCTTCCGGTCAACAGTGAAGTCTTCATCACGCTGCCGTCGTTTCTGTAGCTTACGCGGCCTCAACCGCGCGCCATTCAGGTGGTCTTTGTCGACTGAGGTTTCCAAATCACCTTGCCAGACTAACAGTGTCTCTTATTTATCTGGTACGGAAGAGAAGTTATGAACCTGAAGGCTGGTTCGCGGGCGACGGCTTGCCCTAACACGTTCGTGTCTATCGAATTTCCACGCCAGGATCACTGGCGTTTAGTAAATCAGTTGCATTCTCATCAGCCTTTGGTATTGCTGATCGAGAGTTAACACTTATCTCATTGGCGAGAATCATCATGCAGTTCATCGATTTAAAAACGCAATACAAAGAGTATCAGAATGAAATTGACGGAGCCATGCAGGCCGTGATGGAGCATGGCCGGTTCATCATGGGCCCCGAGATCGCCGAAGTGGAAACGGAATTGGCATCTTTCGCAGGTGCGAAGCATTGCATTTCAGTTTCCAGTGGAACACATAGCCTTGAGATCGCACTACGCGCGCTCAATATCGGGCCTGGGGACGAAGTGATCACAGTCCCATTCACTTGGATTAGTAGCAGCGAAGTGATCTTGTTGGTTGGCGCGAAGCCGGTTTTCGTCGATATCGATCCGGTGACATTCAACATCGACGTAGATAAAATTGAATCGTTGATTACCGAAAAGACCAAGGCGATTATGCCCGTGTGTCTCTTCGGGCAGATGCCAAACTTCGAGAAGCTAAACGCAATTGGGAAGAAGCATGGGATCGCGATCCTCGAGGACGCCGCGCAGAGCTTCGGAGCGACCCAAAACGGTAAGAGAAGTTGTGGAGTCGCTGACATCGGCAGCACCAGCTTCTTTCCAGCGAAGCCGCTCGGGTGTTACGGCGATGGCGGCGCATTGTTTACCGATGATGAAGAGCTTGCTACGGCGATGAAAGCCATCCGGACGCACGGCGGTACGAAGCGGCATCACCATACCCTCGTCGGAACTAACGGTCGGTTTGATACGCTGCAAGCGGCGGTGATCTTAGCAAAGCTTCCGCACTTCCAAAAAGAAGTCGAAGCACGGGGAAGGATCGGAGCACGCTACTCAGAATTGCTACGCGATTGTTGCACCGTTCCAGAAGTTATGGATGGGAACACCCATGTGTATGCACAATACACGCTTCGTGTTGATGACCGCGAAGCCTTGCAGGCTAGGCTGAAGGAAGCGGGGATTCCAACGGCCGTTTACTACCCGAAGTGCTTGCACGAGCAACCTGTCTTCGAATTCCTGGGGTATTCCTATGGTGATTTCCCCGAGTGTGAGAAAGCATCCAAAGAGGTCGTCAGCTTGCCGATGCACCCGTTCCTTACCGAACAGGATCAAGACCTCGTCGTCGAAGCGGTAAAGTCGGCGATCGCTTGATGAGGCGAATGCTTCGACAGGACTATACGTTCGGCTAAGAGTAATTAGCCGAAGGGCGTTGGCCTCGGCTATTACGTCGCAACCGCGAGTAGCGCAATCTTGCAAGTCCAACAAGCGCTGATGTGACACGGCAACTGCCGAATCCTGAGAGCCAGAAACGGTTTCATTGGGACGGTGTCAAACTGAGCAGATTGCCCGATTCGGTGGCTATCGCCGTCGGTTCACAGTCAAGCAATCATCAGTTTTCGGAGCGAATCTAACTACCTGATCGCAGCCATTTTTGTTGCTGCGGAATTGTATCCCCGCAGGTCGTTCGCCTGCACAACTTTCAACCAATCTATGAATCAAAAAGATCTTTGCCTCGTCGGTGCCGGTTACTGGGGCAAAAACCTTGCCCGTAATTTTAATTCGCTAAACGCACTGCACACGCTATGCGACGCTAGTCCGGCCACATTGCAGTCTTATGGCGAAGACTATTCAGGAGTTGAAAAGACAACTGAATTTGCAGATGTCCTGAAGAATGATTCGATTAATAAGGTTGCGATTGCCGCACCGGCAAGCTTGCATTACCAGCTCGCATCACAGGCGATCTTGGCGGGGAAAGATGTCTATGTCGAAAAGCCACTGTGTCTCGATTCGACCGAAGGTAGGAAGCTGATTGATCTGGCCAATTCGAATGGCCGGATTTTGATGGTGGGGCACTTGCTTCAGTATCATGCATACGTCGAAAAGTTGATTAGCATGGTCAAGGGAGGAGAGCTGGGGCGATTGATGTACATCACATCGAACCGTCTTAACCTTGGGAAGATTCGAAGCGAAGAGAACTCGCTGTGGAGTTTTGCGCCTCACGACATTTCGGTGATCCTCGCAATCGCGGGTCAGACGCCTGAACAGGTCGCGTGCGGGGGGCAGAGTTATTTGACCGAAGGTGTAGCCGACACCACGATGACTCAGCTGGTTTTCGCCGGCGGATTGCGAAGCCATATCTACGTGAGTTGGCTAAATCCATTCAAAGAGCAGAAACTGACCGTCGTGGGGTCAGAAGGAATGGCTGTCTTCGACGACACCAAGCCATGGGAAGAGAAGCTCTTGATTTATCGCGACTACCTCACTTGGTCTGACGGAAGGGTACCGCAGGCGCAAAAACGAGACGGTGAACCTGTGGTTGTTGAGCAGACGGAGCCACTTAAGACTGAGTGTCAGCACTTTTTGGATAGCTGTGCCGAGCGACGGCAACCACGGACCGATGGGCCAGAGGGGCTTCGGGTGCTGGAGGTACTGCAGTTGGCCCAGAAAAGCTTGGAAACAGGTGGGAACTTTATCTCAGCTGATTCATCTGTGCCCCGGTCGGCGTCTTTCGTTCATCCTACCGCAACGGTCGACCCCAAAGCATCGGTTGGGTCAGGAACCAAAGTCTGGCACTATTCTCATGTCAGTGATGATGCCGTTCTTGGGAAAGGATGCAATCTTGGGCAGAACGTGTTTGTAGCCGGTGGGGCATCAATCGGTAATAACGTAAAAATCCAGAATAACGTCTCTGTCTATGCGGGGACAACGATCGAAGACGATGTCTTCCTTGGGCCATCATGCGTTTTGACGAACGTCAGCAATCCTCGTAGTCAAGTGAACCGACGCGGAATCTATGAGGCAACAACGATTCGGCGTGGTGCAACTATTGGAGCTAATGCGACAATTGTCTGTGGGACAACGCTAGGTCGATATTCGTTCGTAGCGGCAGGGGCTGTGGTCACGAAAGATGTTCCTGATTACGGTCTCGTTTCTGGCGTGCCGGCGAAACAGATGGGATGGATGAGTCGGCACGGTCAGCATCTGGACTTCAGCCAAGGGGATCTTGCCGTTTGTCCAGAATCGGGATTGGAGTACAAGCTGGATGGGGGCTCGGTCCGCTGTGTCTCTCTTGATGAAGAGACGCCACTTCCGACTGATTTGGCAACGGGGACAAAGCCTTACCGCGAGTTCTAATTACCCGGCAATTCGTTAGAAAAATCACGATCCGGTGGCTGCGTCGACCCTAACAACTGTGTCGGCGTGCGACGGTAGGTCTTTGTTTGTGGCGTCCAGTGGCGGTTGATGGTGATACGGACTGAGTTTTCTTTACGGTGAAGCGTTCAAGCAAAACGATCATGCTCGCCGGCCAGGGCGGTGTTCGGGCGATGACAAACCTGCTCATCGCTGCTTACCTGTCCCGGCAACTTTCTGAGGTCGAGCTTGGGACGTATCGGCAGGTACTGCTACCGAGCGCGACGTTGCTCCCGGTGCTAGTCTTGGGGCTGCCAACGACGCTACTGTTTTTTGTCAGCAAGAATCGGGAGAGCAGTAAGAATATTTGGTTGAACAACACTGCGTTGCTCTCGCTGATCGGCGCCCTCTATGCGGCCGGCCTCCTGTTCGGAGGTTATCATTTGGTGACGTATGCGTTTGGTAATCCGGCGATGGCACCGTTCTTATGGGCGGCAGTCATCATTGGTTTCGTTGAGATCGCCACCGCATCGTTTCAGCAGTGTCTGTTTGCCACTGACCGATATCGGGAATCAGCTCTGCTGAGCATGGCATTTTCGATTGGTACGTTCCTTGCGGTCCTGTTTGCATTCCGGAGCTCGGGGACGTTGGCAAGCGTGCTCGCCGCCCAGACAGCCATCTTGCTTGTATTTCTTCCGCTAAGACTATGGCGGATGTATGCGGCGACCGAAGGCGAGTCTGGCCGGATATCTCGATCGGAGTTGCGAACCCAATTAACGCACGGTGCTGACCTCGGGCTCGCGACGATTTTCGGAATTCTGCACAAGCAACTCGATAAGCTGATCGTTGCGGTCATTGCCAACCCGCTGCAGTATGCGATTTTTTCCAACGGCGCCCGTGAGGTACCGTTTGTGGGAATCGTGCAAGGCGCAGTGACGAACGTCATATTGCCGGAGATGACCCGGTATTTTGAAGAGGGGCGGATTCGAGAAGCTCACGAGTTATGGAAGCGGGCAACGCTCAAGGTTTCCAGCATTCTCTTTCCGTTGACCGCGATCTTAGCGGTTCTTTCTGAAGATATCGTCGTATTGGTATTCTCGGAAAAGTATCGCGCCGCCGGTCCCGTATTCTTGGTCTACTGTCTTTGTTTGCCGGCAAAGTCAATTTCATATGGAAGTGTGTGTATTGCGGCAGGGCGAAACGATCTGGTTCGAAAGGGTTCGTCGATTGGTTTTATTGCGAACTTAGTGTTGTCAATGATTCTCGTGATAGCAATTGGTCCTCTCGGAGCTGCGATTGCTACCGCGTTTACGATTTGTTTTATTTTAGTGCCCTGGTATTTGAATAAGATTCAACGCCTATTCAGATCAACTGTTATCGAAGTCTTGCCTTGGCGTACATTAGTGATCTATTTGGGATTGAGTATCGCTCTTGCAGTGGTGCTGGGCTTTCTACGCGCCCTTTTTGGTGTAGTGTAATGCTAAGATATATCACGCGAAAATTGCTTTCGTTTATTGGGTTTGGGAGGTATCGACAGGTCCCATTGCCAATTCTCCTCGTCTCAATTGTTGCCCAAAAAATATTCCGGTTGAATGCTAAGGTGCCTTTTCTGGTGCACTACAGCTCTCACGTAGTCGGAGGCAATATAATATTAGGCAGTGAGGTAGAGCTTTCGTTCGCCGTTTCAGCTAACTTGAGTGTCGCAGTTCACAGAGATACAACGCTTCGAATCGGTGATCGTACTATAATTGCGCCCCATGTGGCAATTCGAACAGCGAACCATGGGCTATTAGATCGAAAAAGTTTTGTGACCGGAGACGTGGTAATTGGTGAGAACTGCTGGATTGGGTTTGGTGCGGTGATCCTTCCCGGTGTCGTTCTCGGAGATAACGTTACGGTTGGAGCCGGCGCTGTTGTTACGAAGAGTTTCAAAGCGAACAGTGTAATTGGCGGAGTGCCCGCCAAGTTGATTAAGGAAGTCTAAGGTATCTTTCGATAATACAGTCAGGGGGAATGGTGAAGATACTTCATCTGCCTACATCTGTTGGGTGTTATGGTTACAGCATGGCGAATGCTGAACGAATTGCGGGATTGGATAGCCATTCATTAATTCTCGATAACAATGGGTTTGGATTTCCTTGTGACGAGCAAATCTGCGTAACGGCCCGACTCTCGTCTTTGCGTAAACGCAAAGAGCTAGTGAAGGAAATTCGGGTTCAATACGATATCTTGCACTTTAATTTCGGGACGAGTGTAATTGATCTAAGGCGATTTGGGATCAATCTTCGGGATTTGAAGATGTATGAAGGGTTTTGTAAGGTCGTCGTCTCGTTTAACGGGTCCGATCTTCGTAATTGGGATCATCGCAAGGTGAATCCCAATACGCCATATAGGTCTGATCATACAGTCTCGGGGTTTTTGAAAGATCGGTTGAAACGCTATCGCGCAAAGATCTGGATGAGGCACGTCTCGCACGCTTTTGTTTCTACTCCCGATCTCTTGCAGTTTCTTCCCGAAGAGAAGTGTTCATATCTTCCGGGCGTGAAAGAAAACGTACGTAATATTTCACCGGTTCTGTACGATGAGCATGCAGAGCCGTTCAGGATTGTCCATGCACCTTCAAATCGGAAATTGAAGGGTACGCAGGTTTTAGTTGACGCCGTGAAGAGCTTGCAGCGAGATGGTGTGCCAGTCGAGCTGTTGTTGGTTGAAGGTGTGACGAATCGCGAGGCTATTGAGCTCTATAAGAAGGCACATCTTATTGTTGATCAGTTGCTGATCGGTTGGTACGGTGGCTTCGCGATTGAGTCGCTCGCACTTGGTAAACCCGTGATGGCGTACATCAACGATGATACGCTCGCACGGGTGGATGCTGAAATGCGGAAGGATGTTGTGGACACGTTCGTCAGTACGGAGCCGGCGCGTGTCAAGGATGATCTCTTGAAAGCGATTGGAAATCGCTCCAGTCTGGCCGAAAAAGCGGGCAAAGGGCCGGAGTTCGTGTCCACGTGGCATTGCCCCGACAAAGCGATACGTCCGGTGATTGAGATCTACGAGTCAATTCTGAATTCGGGGTCTATGCGTTAATAGACAGTGATCCGCCTTTATGCGGGCTAGTTGGCTAGTTTGAGCCGCTCGGTTAAGAACCGAGGTAACTCACGAGATTATACGAGGACGGTCGTCGATGCAGGAATCAGTTTTTCGCGTAGCAACCATTATTGGCGCGCGACCACAATTTATTAAAGCTGCGCAAACCAGTCGAGCTTTGGCCTCGGCGGGCATTGCCGAGGAGATTATTCATACGGGACAACACTTCGACAAGAATATGTCGGATGTGTTTTTTCAGCAGATGGGGATTCCTAAGCCGGATTTTCATTTAGGAATCGGTGGTGGGACTCATGGTGAAATGACGGGACGGCAGATCGAGGCGATCGAGAAAGTGCTGCTCAAGAATACACCAGACTGGGTGATTGTTTATGGAGACACCAACTCCACCTTGGCGGGAATGATTGCGGCAACAAAGTTGCATATCAGGGTCGCGCATGTTGAGGCTGGGCTGCGGTCTTTCAATCGGTTGATGCCCGAGGAGATCAATCGGGTGCTTACCGATCATGCATCCGATTTGCTGTTTGCACCGACCCCAACGGCTGTTCGGCACCTCGAGGCCGAGGGAATTAAGGGGGCTAAGGTGCAGATGGTAGGCGATGTAATGTTTGACGCGACGCTTCACTACAAAAGCAAGGCGAAAGAGCCAGATTGGGGCAGCGAGGCGGCGCCGAAGCAGTTTGTTCTGGCCACGATTCACCGAGCGGAGAATACGGATGACCAATCACGTCTTTCTGCGATTCTTGATGGGCTAGCGACGTCGAAACTGCCTGTCGTGCTGCCGGTTCATCCACGGACGAAGAAACAGGTAGAGTCGCTAGGGCTGCAGTTCCCCGCGAATTTCCGGTTGATCCCACCGGTTGGCTATTTGGAGATGAATTGGTTGGAATCTCATTGCGAGCTCGTCGCTACCGATTCGGGGGGCGTCCAGAAAGAGGCATTTTTCCATGGAAAACCCTGTTTAACATTGAGAGATGAGACTGAGTGGTCAGAGTTAGTTGAATCGGGGTGCAATCGGTTAGTCGGGGCTGACTCCGAAGTGATTGGTGATGCTTTGCGACACCCGCCATCCGCTCCGAGCGGTCAGATGCTTTACGGTGATGGAGATGCCTCCGAGAAAATCGCTCAGTTGCTGGCCAGTTTTGGTTAGCCGTCAAATTGAGCCAACCGTGGTTTCAGGAGCCTAGGGGTTCCAAGGAAGCTCAGCGCCGCTATTTGATTTGTTGGGGGTGTCGTAAGCGTGTCGTGCCAGATTTTCTTGTGCTGAATATTTTTGCGTCGGACAAACGTGAATCTTTAGGGATGTGATGAAGAAAGTTGCAATTATCGCTTACCGATTCCCGCCCTACAGCGGAATTGGGGCAATGCGAATGCGGTGCGTCGCACAGCATCTGCCCGAATTCCAGTGGGAGCCCATCGTTTTCACGAGTGATTGGTCCGAAGCAAATTGCGATCGGATTGACCATAACTGCGATGAAGCGGTGTTGGGACGTGTTATCGCTCGTGCCAAGCGAGTTGATTCGGGCGGATCAACTCGCAGCGGGAAGCTGGGGCGCATCAGGCAGCTCTATCAGGAATTCGTGTCGAGACGAGAATTCTACAAGCACACGTTACGATGTTTTGAGCGATACGTTGACGAAAATGGAAAGCCGGACTTAGTTTTAGCGACTTATCCAGTCGCCGCTGCATTTTCAGCGGCAGACGTGATCCACAAGCGGTTCGGCATTCCTTGGGTGGCTGATTTTCGTGACTTACCTGATTATTTGCACAAACGTCCCCGTTTCGCGATATCGCATTCGAAGCGACTTGTCTCTTCGTGTGATCACATTCTGACTGTTTCCAAGCCGCTTGCAAACGTCTTGCGCGCTCGGCATGGCAAAGAGGTGTCAGTCATTCCAAATGGGTTTGACTCAAGTAGTGCGGACACGAATTCTCGAGTTGGTCTGAGCAAGAATCGCAAATTTACGCTGACCTACACTGGCCTGCTTTATCCGCCCGGGCATCCCGCGCGTATCTCTCCTGCGATCTATTTCAAAGCGCTTGACGCGTTAGCAGATGAACAGAGAATCGATTTAGCGAATGTCTCAGTTCGACTGATCGGCACCAAGGAAGAGGCCGTGAGGAGGCATTTTGCCGACCGTTCTTCTGAACGATGTGTTGAGATCGTTGAATGGTGCGAGCGAGAGGAAGCGGCTCGAGAGCAGCGGTCTGCGGATCTTCTATTATCGCTTGGGTCAACAGAGATTCAGGGCGTCGTTACAGGGAAGGTTTTCGAGTACCTTAACTCTGGCACACCCATTCTCTCCGCGCCACATGATGTCGATGGAGTGGGGTTTGTTTTGGAGAAGTCTGGAGCCGGCGAGACGGTGGAGACAGTCGACGAAGCGAAGGAGGTGATTCGATCGCATTATGAGCGTTGGGAATCTCCGAGTCCAATACCGATAGAGGTTGACCAAGAATTCATCAGAAGCTTTGACTGGGACCGTCTGACCGGGCGAGTCGCCGAGTGTTTTGATGTTTGCAAGGGTAACGGAGCCGTCAAATGAATAACTGGAGCACTCAGGTGGCGCACGGCGGCGAAGATTGGGACGGTGATCGGATGCCCAAGAGGCCATCACTGTTTCTAATGCTAAGTGCGATCGCAACGATCGCGACTTTCCCGCTGTACATTTTTGCAAGTGGCGGTGCGCAGCCAAGCCATGGATTTTTTATCCTCTTCTGCTTGTTGTTCCATAAAGAGTTGCTGCAGCATGTGATGCCGGAGAAGTGGGCAATCGCTTACGGGCCAATGCGTGCCGCATTCTGTTTTGTTTTTGTTGTCTTTGTCGTCCAACTGATCTACGGCATTACGCTTGAGTCGGCTGAAATGCTCAAGTACATCGCGTTTATTTCGTTCAATTTTGGTTACTTAGTGGTGATGTATCGGTACATAGTGACGTACCGGACGACAGCACTGAACCATGTGTTTATCGGGATGCTTCTTGCAGTCGGTTTGGCATTGATGGGTGTGATACTTAACATGGGGCCTAATTCCGGGCGCCAAACAGGATTCTTCAATAATCCGAATCAGCTTGGGTATTTTGGCTTAATTGATGTGATGCTGTTTCTGGCTTGTTATTCGGTTTGCACCCTCAAGTATGCCCGTATTTTAGCGTTAGCCGGGATAGCGGCGTCGGTCTACCTTATTCTTGTATCGCTTAGCAAGGCGGCGCTCGTATCCGCATTTTTGGGGCTCCTGCTGTTTGCTCCCAGCATTAAAGGTCGTGACCTAGCGTTTCTAGGTGTGTTGTGTGTTATTACCCTGCCATTTTTGGCGCCGAAAATCATTGAGTCCAATGTGGTTTCGCGTGTCGTCGCGCGTATTCAAGATATTGGCCACGATAGAGATGACTCGATTGCAGGACGTGGTTATAACCGTATCAAACGGTATCCTGAAAAATTAATCTTTGGTGCTGGAGAAGGTGAGTACCGGCGGTTTGGGGCTCTTTTGGAGATGCACAGTACGATAGGTAACATAGTTTTTTGTTACGGTGTTGCTGGTGCACTGTTCTTTTTCCTTTTCAATCTTCGCTGTTTAAAGGCGTCGCCTCAGTTATTCATCTCAATTTTCGCACCGCTTTATGCTTATGGGATGACCCACAACGGCATTCGGTTTAGTGCGTTTTGGTTGGCGTATGCGGTTTTCCTTGCCATCTGTGAGTTGCAACGGAACGATGAAGGCGATTTTGAAATCGATACCTTGTCGTGGTCACATCTGCGAGACTTGGTCCCGGGTTCTCGGAAGCGGAACTATGAGCCGGACGACTACGACTATCAAATGATCGGGCAAGCTGAACTGGTTCGGTCGTGACTGCAATTGCGACGATGAATCGAATACTGGACGAAGGTGTGAATCAAAGGATAGGAGAAGTGGAGACCCCGAAGGTCAAACCGGGAAAACACGTCGTCATTGTCTGCGATCTGTTGAGTACGTTTTTGCGTTTCCGGTTGCCGGTCGCGCTGCGTCTGGTCAGCCTTGGACATCACGTCACACTGATTACGTCAGACGCTGACTGCGATGATGAGCGACTTGCGATGCTGTCCGCACAAGGCTTGTCGGTGGAATTGATTCGGATGGATCGCACCGGAATGAATCCTTTTAAGGACGCTTCCTACGCGCGGCGATTGCGAAAGGCGTTTCTTCGGTTGAGACCGAATCGAATCCTCGCTTATCAAGCCAAATGTGCCACATGGTCCGCGATCGCTGCCAGGAGCGTGAAGGGATGTAAGGTCGCAATCTTGTTTCCTGGGCTTGGTTATCTCTTCGCGCCCTCCCATGGAATGCGTGCGAAACTGGTGAAGCTCGCCGCGAGGCAACTTTGCCGATTTGCCTACTCAAGCGTCGATATTGCGATTTTCCAAAATGACGAAGACCGAGAGACTCTAGCGAACTGTGGGATCGGTCTCCACGGAGCGACGATTCATCGAGTCAACGGTAGTGGCGTCGACCTAGAGCAATTTCCATATTCCGAATGTCCGGGCAATCCGATTCGGTTTTGTATGGCGACGCGGTTGTTGGCAGACAAGGGAATCCCAGAGTTCGTTGAGGCGGCTCGGCATTTGAAAAGTAAATTTGGCGAGCGCGTTCAATTCACGATCGCCGGGAAGTATGACCGAGCACCTTCAGCAATTCGCGAGTCGGAGATGGATCTTTGGGTCAAGGAAGGGATTATCGACTATGTCGGCTTGGTCGACGATATGCAGGGCTTCCTTAAGGCAGCCTCTGTGTTTGTGTTACCGTCGTACTACATGGAGGGAACCCCGAGGTCGATTCTGGAAGCCCTCGCGAGCGGTAGGGCGGTGATTGCGACAGATCAGCGGGGATGTCGAGAAACCGTCGACGACGAGATCAATGGTTTTTTGGTTCCAGTTCGAAACGCCGACGCGTTGGCAGGGGCGATGGAGCGATTTGTGGAATCTCCCGGCCTTTTGAGTTCGATGGGAAAAGAAAGTCGTCGATTGGCCGAGTCAAAATATGACGTAGAGATTGTAGCTCGGCAAATGACGGACGCGTTGGAACTGTAGGAGTCGAGAAATCGGCTCGTCGAACGAACGAGTGCGAACGAATTATTGGTGAGGCGACACGGTAGAATAACCGTGTCGCCTTTTTTCTTGCGCTGATGGTTGTATAGGAGCCCGTTTATGAAGTGTTGGTTGTCGTCGTTAGTGTTGGTATTGGTTTGTTTGAGTGGCCGGTGTCTTGCGTCTGAGACAGACTTGCTTTGGGATCGAAGTCAAGCGGTGCCGGCGGTCGCTGAACTTCGGGCACTCAAGAATGCGAGGTTCTCTGTCATCAAACCGTATGAATTTGACAAAGATGGTTATCGCTTTTTGCATGGCGTCGCGATTTGTTTTCACAAAGGCAAATTGTATGCCTCGTTTGGACACAACCAGGGCGGCGAGAATACCGATTCGGAGCAGGCACGATTCTGTGTCAGCAGCGACGACGGAAAAACATGGTCAGATGTGAAGACAATCGATGCGGGAGACGACGCTGGTATCGGGGTGAGCCACGGTGCATTTCTTTCGCACAACGGTTCACTATGGGCTTTCCAGGGGGCTTATCGCGGAGTCATGAAAGATGTCCATACTCGAGCGTACCAATACGATGAAGAAAGCGGCAATTGGGTCGGGCTGGGGAAGGTGATCGGCCAAGGTTTTTGGCCGATGCAACAGCCAATCCAGATGGACAATGGAAGCTGGATCATGGCCGGGCTGAAAGTCGGCGATGGTAATCCGGCGGTCGTCGCCATCAGTAAGGATGACACGTTCGAGAATTGGGACGTGGTCACGATTCCCGTTCAAGCGAAAGGGAAAATGTGGGGCGAGTCGACTGTCATCGTCGAAGGGAATCATGTGACGAACATTTCACGATACGGCCAGGAAGCGAGGGCCTTGGTTTCAGTCAGCGAAGACTTTGGGCGAAGTTGGACACCGATGGCGCCGAGCAATCTGCCTATGGCGACCAGTAAACCCTGTGCGGGAAAACTGAGTTCGGGTCAACGGTTCTTGGTTTGTACGACGACTGCTGATAGCGGTGGACGTCGCTCCCCGTTGACAATTGCTGTGTCGAGACCAGGGGAAGACGTTTTCACGGCGATCTTTATCATCCGCGATGGGGTGTTTCCAAAGGGGCCTGGCGAATCGCATCACAAGGCCGCGCTGTCCTATCCTTACGCAATCGAGTACCGCGGCAATTTGTATGTCGGCTACTCAAACAACGGGGGAAACGTCGGAAGGGTGGGAGAGGGACGCGAATTGTGGAACAACAACAGTGCTGAACTCGCCGTCATCCCGTTAAGCGATTTGCGGGTCGACGAATGAAGACGCCGTTTTCGTAGGTGACGAAAAAGGCCTGCTGATCGTACGGGTATGACCGCGGGATGTTAAGCATAAGCAGCTCGCGTCACTACCGCTGCGTCAGTCGTTCTGCATCGAGGGAAACGATAGCGACCCCAGCGAAGCCACCGTCGCGGTCAAAGAGTGGAATGCTGATTTGTACGACCACCCTACCGACGGTGTTATCACGACTCAGTTGTGACACTTCGATTTGTCCACTTTGCGCAGCCTTTTTGAACTTCGGCTCATCACCTTGAAACCAGTCGCTGGTCCAAGAAGCGACCGCGACGTTGCCACCCCGTGCATCAACGACAAACAATTCTAAGATCAGTCCGTTGCTCGATTGGCTGAACTGATGAAGGGTTTCAGCGGCAGAGGATCGAGTGTGCGCATTTCTGAATTCACGGTCTTTTCGTGCGGACCAAACGTACTCGGCGTAGTCATAACTTTCTCGATTAAGTTCGACTTCGTCGGGCCGCCATGCCTTCCAGCGGTGACGATAAGGTTTCCAATGCCTTCTCGATTGGTTGATCTGCTCAAGCTCGGCGATCAGACTCTCATCGTCCTGTAAAAAGGGCCGAACATGCGTTTCGGCATACCGTTTGGCAAGCGTCTTGAAATCGAATTCAGCAATGTTGGCCGAGGCTTGTGACGATCGCGGTGGATTGGCAGGCAAGCTCGGGCCGGCGAGGAAAATTGCGGTCAGCCCGATCCATCCCGCGACGATTGAGTTTTGATTTAGCACGATTCGTACTTCGGTCGACTAAGAATGGTTAAATGGGAGCATTGGGCCATCGGCGAGCGGAGTATCGAGCGAATTGTCGAGCACAACGTTGGCCGGTCCCGTCGCAACACGAAACGGCTCTGGCAGCCCATGGTGACGGAGTGTCTCGATGGTCTGTGTCGCCATTTGGTCGACGGGAAACGTAAACGTAATGGTGGTGCCGTGGCCGAGTGCGGATTCGATTTGCATCTCACCGCCGAGCTTCTCACAGGAAGATCGTACGGCTGCCATTCCAACCCCTCGGCCACTCGTTTCTGTGACGTGGTCCCGTGTCGATACCCCGTCGAACATCAGAGCCTCGACGAGTTGTTGGTGCGTATTAGCAGGAAGTTTCCGCTGGACAGCCAATTGATGAATCCGTTTCCAATCGATGCCCCGTCCGTCATCGGTGAGTTGGACGACAAAGCGGTCATCTTGAATGGTGGTGCTAAGATCGATCTGACCGCTTTCTGGTTTTTCAAGGCGAACACGTTCTTCGGGGGGCTCCAGCCCGTGGTCGACGGCATTGCGGATGACATGAACGAATGCGGACCAAAATTCACTCCAGTCATCGGGACATAAGCGGAGATCGCCACCCGTGCAAGTGACGTTGATGTCGCCTTTTCCCATCCGCTTGGCGAGAGCTTCGGCTTGCTCTTTGACACGCTTCATCCAGATTTCGGTCGGCTCGAGCCGCCATGAAGCCATTCGTGTCGCGATTCGTTCGTGAGGAATACGATTGAGAACCGAGATTACGGTTTCGTTGTACTCTTTGCAGTGAACTTCAATTTGGTCGCTGTTGTTACCGATGACGCGATCGATGTATTCTTTGACCGAATCCCAACAAGCGACGAGTCGTTCAAGTCGTCCATCTTCGGGGAGTTGATGGAGTTCCTCGACGGCCGATTCAATTTCGTGGCAAATGCGGCCGAGTCGTTCGAGACCGAAAATCGACGCGTTACCTTTGAGAGTATGGATGCGACGGAGAGTCAGGTGAGTATCTTCGGTCGAGTCGCTTTGTAGTGACTTGACCAAGTGATCGGCTTCGCGAAAAAACTCTAAGAACCCCGATTTGTCTTCGGTGATGCGATGAACGATCGACATCATTTCACGTTGGATCACTTCAAGCTGTTCTTGATGCACCGCGGTCGTGATATCTCGGAAGACGACGGCTAGCTTTAATTCGCCGCTGAGGTCACGAATCGGCGTATAGCGAATCGAGAATGTACGTTCATCGTGTTCGAACCGCTGTGGCACTTGATCGAGGGTGACTTCGATCGGCATGACTTCTTCGAACACCTCTTGGAGCGCGAATTCAGTCCAGTCACCGACCGTCGTGTCGTAACGACGAATGAAATCGGGAAGTGTTTCTTTTGGCCCCGGATCGGTCAACATTCGTTTCACCGCTCCGGATCGTTCATCGCTAATTGTTAGATTCTTGTCTATCGTAAAGAATCCTTCTTCGACCGAATCGAGAAGCGTTTGAATGTCTCTGTTTCGATCGGTCAGTTGCTTCAATGTGACCTGTGAGGTTTTGATCGCGCTATTGAGGACTGCCGCGATTTCACCAAACTCACCTTCAGATACAATGTTCAGTCGGGCTTCGAGGTTTCCTTTGGCGACTTGTTTGAGGGTTTGTAGCGTCCACGCGACATGGGTCAGAATCCGACGTGACAGCAGATAGCCGAGAAGCAATCCGATGCCTGCGATCAAGATGTTGCCGACCAGCAGACAAAGCTTTGAGGTGTGGAGTGCTTGGGCGGCTGACTGTTTCTGGCGGCTGACCCGGTCTTTATGGTAGGCCTTAAATTCTGAAACGCTGTCGAACACTTTCTGATGAAGCGGTGGTACCGTTTGTTCAAACAGTTGGTGGGCGTCTTCGGTTGCGAATACCGTGCATTCGTCTAGCAGACGCCAAATCGGAAGATGCGTTTCGACAAGTCGAGGCGTATGTTCTGCGATCGCGATCGCTTTTTCTTTTCCCGGGGACGGAAGCGGCAACCGTTCAAGGCGGTGGGTCGCGGCGAGCAGACGTTGACCTTGTTGCCTCGCTTCCGCCAGATACTGTTGACGTTTGTCGAGGTCGTAGACCGCGACGGCTTTCAGGGTGGCGACGCCCATTTTCGTGAGCGCGAGCTCCGCATCGGATGAGGCCTGAGTGGCCGGGATGCTTCCCGCAACGATCTCGTCAAGATTCGTTTCTACACGTTTGTATGCAAGTAAACAGACAAGTGTCGCGACCATCATCAGTACGACTGGGGTAACGACGATAGTCAGGATTGCGAAACTGGTTCGCTGTAGAATTCGAAAGGGCGAGGGCAACGGCATGGAAGCATAAATCGTGGAGCAAAGGCAGCTATTGATCGATACTACCTTGCGGTGAGCAGTTGACGCCAGAAAGGGGGAAAGACGACGTGGAACTTCGTCTATCTGTCGGCAAACAGTCAAATCGAATTCGGGCAGACAAACGAGCGGGAACCGCTCAGCCAATCCGGTGGACGTTTCGACCGCGTATACGAACTGTGCAATTTTTTGCGCAAATGGTGCGGTGGTTTCGCAGGACCGACGCGTTTGATGGTGACGGTCGATGAGTCCGTCTTCGCTCGGGAAACCGCATTCCAGAATTCGTCAAGTGGCTGTGGGGCAGACGCCTACTTGTCGCTGTGAACCGCAGCAACGGTTCTGTGTTTGCGGTTTCCTGGGATTTTTATCCGACGATTGATCTCTCGATTTTGACGTGGCACATGGGTGGACGTTGAACCGTGTCGTGTAGAGTCTTAAAGCTCAACTTCGGCTGTGGCTATTCGGCAAGCGATGTTGATCGATGTAATACTGTGATCGGGAGATTCCTTGGCGAACGACAAGGCTGTATCGATGAACCAGCGATCTTCGATGCGGTGAAGTTTGTCGTTAAGCAGTTGAATAAACTGAACGGAAGTTGTGACGGATGCTTGATCGAGACCGATCATCGGGCAGACCTGTGTGAGCTGATTTTGACTGCATCCAAAGAGCGTGGGCTCGCAACGGACGAGGATGTGACAGAGCGTTGGCGGGAGTGTTGACGTATCCCAGACGTTCGCTGGAGAAGCGACATCATGGCGGAGCTTTTTCTAATCATTGGTTTGATGATTCTGGGGTGCGGCCTTGGTTTCATGCTTGCGGCGGTCGCGGCCTTTTCGTTTCTTCAAACGGTTTTGATGGTCGTCGCTTGTGGTCTCGCGGGGCTGGTCACAGGTTATGGCACACTGGCGATGGAGGGGCGTTGGCTGAGAAGAAATCGGAGCCGTTTGGCGGATTGTCATGCCGTAAAGCGAAACGCGTCCTCTAAAACAGCTCGTGTTCCCGCTTCAATTCACGTTCCTTTTAAGTCACGCTTGAACCGGTTTCTAAACCGTAGCGATTCGCATGCCGAGCATGAACGGTCTGATCCCAGGTCGGCGATGCCATTTTGGAGCCGATTTCGAATACATGCAGGTCAGCCACCGAAATCGGTCGCCGAGATACGCCGAATTCTCATGCTCATTCGACGGATCTTGCGGAAAACCGATGACCGGTGACTCGGCAAAGCCGTCGCGGCAAAAATTCCCGGGATAACGCCAGTGAACGATGACCTCGCGTCATACAAGGTTCGCTTCTCAATCGGATTGAGAGTTCTCTGGTAGCGAATCGGCTGTTATGGCGTTTTCTGGGATCCAACCGGATTTGTCTCTCTGCCGTTTAATTGCCCAGGCTTGCTGAGAAACTTTGATGCGTTGCTCCGATCGACCGTTCAGAGGCCAATTGGGATCGGGCCTGTGGGCTTTGGCGAAGATCGATTCTGCTTTGGAAACGATGCCAGGATGTTTCGCGGCGATATTACGGGATTCACCAGGATCGCGGTCGAGGTTATAGACTTCGATCGGTTTGTCAAATCCGTTTCGGACGGCTTTCCACGAACCAAATCGAGCCGCTTGAGAAGGCAGATTGCCTTCGTGCAGTTCCCAGTAGAAGTAGTCACGTTGAGGTGCGTCACCGCCTTTGAAAAAACTGACCAGGGAATGACCATCGGTTTCGTATCCTTGTGGAACGTTCGCGCCGGACAATTCAACAAACGTTGGCATTAGGTCCCAAAACGCCCAGGGTTGATCACTCACCCTACCTGCGGGGACGGCGCCTGGCCACCATGCGATCGCGGCTTGTCGTAGCGCACCTTCGTACATGCCACGCTTGAAACCACGAAGACCATTGCTCGCTTGGTCAAAACGTTTTCCGATTTCGGATTGGCTATTGAACGACGAACCATTGTCGCCGGAGAAAACGACCAGAGTGTTTTCTGCAATGCCGGTATCTCGAAGTGTTTGCAGAAGTTGACCGACATCGGAGTCTGTTCGCGTAACTTGGGCGGCATAGCTTTTTTGTTTTAGCGTCCAAGGTTTGTCAGCGTACTCACCCAAGTCATCGATTTCGTGTCGGCCATGTGGCAGGGTGATTGCGTAAAAGAGCATGAACGGTTCGTCCGCATGATCTTTGACCCATCGGATCATGGCGTCCTGGATCAACGTTTGGGCGTAGGTTTTTCCGATGGTGCGTCCGTCGTTACCGGGTAAGGCGAACGGTTGAGCGTCGTCGTACAGGTACGTTGGGAAGTACGAATGGGCGTGGCGTTGGCAGTTGTATCCGAAGAAGCGGTCCACACCTTGGCGAAAAGGATCACCGGTGGTTTCGAAAAAGCCCATTCCCCATTTCCCAAAAGTCGATGTCGCATAACCGGCTGACTTAGCGACTTCGGCGATCGTGACAACGTCGGTCGGGAGCGGTAGTTGGCCTTCCGGTGGAACTTCATAGTTGCCTCGAACGGGGCAGTGCCCGCTGTGCAACCCGGTGAAGAAGGAAGAGCGACTGGGAGCGCAGACCGTGGTGCCGCAGTAGGCTTGGGTGTAACGCGTGCCTTCGGCGGCCATCCGGTCCAGGTGCGGTGTCGCGATCAGTTGCTGTCCGTAGCACCCCAGGTCTCCCTGGGCCACGTCATCGCTGAGAATGAAGACAAAATTGGGGCGGTCGGCGAGCACACGCTGCGGAATGGTCAAGGGCACGAGGATCGCACTGCAAAGTGCGACGAGGAGAAAGAAAACCCGAAGGTGTGGTGTGGGGTAATGCATCGGCGTAGGTCTGGGTGGGGTGTGAGTCACCGCGTCTTGGAAAACAATGAGTCGCGGTGGACAGGCAGAGTATCTAAACTAGGGGCTCTTCTCATCCCTCGCAAATACTTCTCCCAAGGGTTTCCAATGATTCGATTGATCATGGCCATTCTGGCGATGTCGATTTTGTACGATTCGACGAAAGCAGATGTTGTGACCTTGCCGGACGGAGAAGACTTGGTCCCTGTGGACGAAGCCCTGAACGAATACGAATTCGCTGATAGTTACCTGACGCCTTCGCAGCTGGGAGCGTTTGGGATCGGAGACACGATTGTGGAAGGATCCATCTTGAATGCGAGTATGAGTGACGAGGATGCGTTCACGTTTCGCATTGCCCCGGGGACGCAGCTCGAGTCGATCACATTGGATTACGCCACTGGAGCGACGCGGCATTTCTTCGGTTTGGATACTGGGACCTCGCTCACCTTTCCGGAGAATTATGACGGACAATCACTGTTGGTCGCACACCTGTTCTCGGACAGCGACAGTGGAGCGGATTTATTGACCATTAACACTCCGGGTGACAATTACAACTCTATCGCGCCCCCGGGACCGCTTGGGGCAGGCGATTATTCGGTGTGGATACGCGAGACGGACTTAGAGGATTTTGACTACTCGATGACTTTTCGAGTTTCTGCGGTCGCGATCCCTGAGCCTTCTGCATTGGCGGCGCTGGTCAGTGGCGGCGTCGTTGTTGTACTGCGACGCCGGTCTCGACAATCGTGATCGTAATCGCAGCGGGTGTGCGGACGAGATTGAAGAGCTAACGTCGGCCAGTCGAGCGAACGAAGCTGTTTTAAATAGCAGCTGTTTATCTGTTGCACTGAACGCCTCACTGAGGTCGTGCAGTCACGATCAGGCCTTCAACCGCTCGGCCACGTTCCATTCTGAGAGTGTCTTTGACGATGCTCGTTACTCGAAGCCCGGCCTGTGTGACGGCCGATTCGACGTACACTTCGTTGTGTTGGTAGCGACCGTTGGGCAGTAGCCGATAATCGTGATCAAGGTTGGCTTGTTCGTCTTCGTGAACGAGGGCTAGGTTTTCAGCCGTGAACACCAATGTTCCGGTAGGGCTGCAACATCCCGCGGCAGCAACGAGCACCTCGTTGAGGTCGCCAAAATAGCAGAGCGTGTCGCCGATCGCGATCAGATCGAAATGATCGTCAATCGACTTTAGAAATGCTGTCAGTTCGCTTTCGACCAAACGATCATACAGACCCGTTTGGTCAGCCAGTTTTAACATGTCGGGCGACAGGTCGATGCCGGTAAGAGACTTGGCGAAGGGGCGAAGCACCGGAGCGCACAACCCAGTCCCGCAACCGGCGTCGAGAACGATAGAGCTGCCATCCGGTTCGTATTCGTTTGACTCGATCGCTTGGCGAATCAACTCGGGAACACCGTACCTAATCCGACGAAGTTGTTTTTCGTAAGAGGATGCAAAGGTTTCATCAAACGTATTGAGAACATAGTCGTCGTCACACCGCGGAGGGACATGTTCGCCCGTGATTCCCGCGATCATATGCCGCGGGATCGGATTATCGGGCTCGTGTTCGAGCCACTCCCGCCAGACGCGGAGGGCATCGTCGTATTCGGTGAGGCCGGCAAACGTGCGGCCCAAGTTATCACGCGCCGAACTGAAGTTTGGTTCCAGTTCGATCGCCTTTTCGAAAGCGGCGATGCAGGCTTTGTAGTCGCCGATATCCTCCAGCACGTTGGCAAAATTGAATTGTACGATCGCTTCGTCGGGGAAACGCTCGGCAACCTCCCGAAAGTGCTCCGCCGCCTCATCGGTTTGTTCTTCGAGGACGAGACAGTTGCCGAGATTGTTGAGTGCTTCGAGCATGTCCGGTTCGATCGCCAGAGCGGCTCGGTAGGCATCGATCGCTTCGCCGGTTCGTTCGAGGTTGCTCAGCAGCAGTCCATGGTTGTAGCGGTAGGTCGCCGAGTTGGGTTGCAGCTCAATCGCACGCTCAAAACAAGGCAACGCTGTTTCAAGGTCGCCGGACTGGGCGTGTAAGATACCACGCAGGTACCAAGCCGGTGCGTGGTCGGGACTGTCGGCAAGTACAGTCTCGCAAATCTGTTCGGCTCGCCGTTGCTCGCCTTGGCGGAGTGCATCGAACGCATCCCTGAGTGGCGTGGGGGACTCCGTCATGGTCGGCTCCGGAAGAGAAGATCGGGTCAAGGCGGTGGTGAAGTGTCGGGCCGTAGCGGCAACGGTCGCGTACCTCGGGGGTAAGCGGCACGTCGCAGAGGGCGTTGCAGTTCGAGAGGACTAACCGATGCTCAAACGCTTGCTCCGCTACCTGAAAAGAAGACGAATCGAGAGTTTATTGTATCGATTTGAACTCGGGTTGTGATCATCAGCCATAGGCGTGGGACGCGTGTACCGCGGCACAACTGTCGCGATGGATTAATACTCAAATCCAAAATCAAGAGAGTTCGTAGCGCAAGATGCGGTCTAGATCTTCAAATCCCAGGCTTTCATTTCTTCGGTGGCACCGTGATCGGTCATGTCGAACTGCAAGCACGAAAGCGTGACGTTGCCACGACGTAGTTCGGTGACGTCGGTTTGTTCTTTCGGTGGTTCGTCGGGTTCCTGCCAGAGTGCCCAGTAGTAATCGCGACCACCGGGATCTTGGCGTTTTTCGTAGCGGTTGCCGTATTGTGCCAATCCCATCGGAACGATCGATAGCTCGGTCGGCGATTCGGTCGCTTGGGTTGGAATATTCAAATTGAAGAGTTTTCCCTGGGCGTCGGGGTTCTTTGCGATGCCGCTAATCACGTTTTTGGCGATCACCGCTGCCGACTGAAAATCTGCATCGGGATCGTACTCCAAAGAAACCGCGACGCTGGTGGTCCCGAAAAACGCGCCCTCGATCGCCGCGGCAACGGTGCCGCTGTAGAGCACGTTGATACCCGCATTCAGTCCGCTGTTGATTCCACTGACGACGAGGTCAACCGGATCATCTCGTAGAAGTTCGGCGATCGCGAGTTTAACACAGTCGGCCGGACTACCTTCGACGGCCCAAGCCCAATGGCGACCGTCGCGGTGAATCGATTTGCCGACCAGCGGCGTCAGATAGGTGATTGAGTGCCCGACGCCGGATTGTTCGGTCGCCGGCGCGATCACGATCACTTCGCCGAGATGCCGCAATTGTTGTTCGAGAGCGGCGAGGCCTGGGGCAAATACCCCGTCATCGTTGGTCAATAGAATTCGCATGATGGTGGTGGCAAGAAAGCTTGGTGGTTAGTAAAGAGTTGTTTGCGAGGGAAAACGTAGGGCGACGGATCGGATACCAATGGGACGACTTCCTGCCGACCGAGACGAAACATCCCGTTCGAGCGATCGCCGGCGAATTCGGTCTGGACGGTGTTGATCCGCCGCTCATTTCGCACGTCCAGATTGTCGCGATCGCGAGGGTGGTGAAAAGGCTGGCTGGTACGGTGACTGACTTGCCCCGTAGCGCCAATCGATGACTTTCGGCCGAACAGGGAGAAACCTTGGTGGTTAGCCCCTTGGGTATTTTCGAAGCATTTTCTAAACTCCACCTTTGGCATTGACGATGCCGCTTCGGTTTCCTTAACCCAACTGACGCCCGCATGAGTGTTTCGCACGCCCAAGATCCTTCGGCGACGACGAATAGCTCGGCACTGACCGACCAGCGAATTGTTGTCCTGGATTTTGGATCGCAATATGCCCAGTTGATCGCCCGCCGAGTCCGTGAGCAGAACGTTTACTGCCAGATCCTGCGACACGATTTGTCGGCCGCGCGGATTGCCGAACTCGCCCCGAAGGGCATCATTCTTTCCGGCGGTCCTTCGAGTGTTTATCAGGACGGCGCGCCGCAGTGTGATCCAGAGTTGTTCAAGTTAGGCATCCCGGTGCTGGGGATTTGCTATGGCATGCAATTGGCCTGCAAGGCGCTGGGCGGACAGGTCGACAGCACGACGACTCGCGAGTACGGGCACGCCAAGTGTAAAATCGTCAGCGGCGAAGGGCTGTTCGAAGATCTTCCCGGTGAAATCGACGTGTGGATGAGCCACGGCGATCAGGTGTCGTCGATTACGGAATCATTTTCGGCTTTGGCGAAGACGAGTACTTGTCCGTACGCGGCGATTGTTCACAACGATTTGCCCGTTTACGGGATGCAGTTTCACCCCGAGGTCACGCACACGCCGCTGGGTGGAAAGGTGCTCGCCAACTTCGTCCGAGGGATCTGCAAGTGCGAACCGAACTGGCACCTAAGTGACTTCGCGGAACTGACGATCGAGCAGATTCGCAAGCAAGTCGGCGATCGACGCGTGATCTGTGGGTTGAGCGGTGGAGTTGACTCGTCCGTCGTCGCGGCCCTGCTCTACAAAGCGATCGGAAGCCAGCTGACATGCATTTTGATCGACAACGGCCTGCTCCGAAAGAACGAACAGTCATTGGTCATCGACGAGTTCTCCAATCACTTTAAGACGGATTTGCACGTCGTCAACGCAGAAGATCGGTTCCTGGCGTCGCTGGCCGGAATCACCGAGCCACAAGAGAAACGCCGCCGAATCGGTCACGATTTCATTGAGTGTTTTAAAGCCGAGGCGGAGCAGATCGAGAACGCTCACTTTCTTGCTCAGGGGACGTTGTACCCGGACGTGATCGAAAGTGGCGCCGATCCCGACGGCCCGGCGGCGACCATCAAGTTGCATCACAACGTCGGCGGATTGCCCGAGGAACTTGGGTTCGAGCTGATCGAACCATTGCGAGATTTGTTCAAAGACGAAGTGCGGCGACTTGGGTTGGAATTGGGCTTGCCTGAAAAGCTGGTGTGGCGTCACCCGTTCCCCGGCCCTGGGCTGGCGGTACGATGTTTGGGCGAGGTGACTCGCGATAAACTGGTCGTTTTGCGGGCGGCCGATGCGATCGTGATCGAAGAAATCGAAGCCGCGGGATTGTATCGCGATACCAGCCAGACGTTCGCGGTGTTGTTACCGGTACAAAGCGTCGGTGTGATGGGCGATGCGAGAACTTATGACAACGCGATCGCAATTCGGAGCGTCAATACGGACGACTTTATGACTGCCGATTGGAGCCGGTTGCCGTATGATCTGCTGGCCCGAATGAGTACACGGATTATCAATGAAGTCCAGGGTGTGAACCGAGTCTGCTATGACATTAGCAGCAAGCCTCCTGCGACAATCGAATGGGAATAGGATTTCTATGGGTCGTCAATTTATCTACCAAATCGAAGGGCTGACAAAGAAGCATGGCCAAAAGGTCGTGCTCGATGATGTTCACTTGGCGTTTTACCCGGGAGCGAAAATCGGCGTTCTCGGGCCCAACGGGGCCGGTAAGTCAACGCTGATGCGAATCATGGCCGGTCAGGACACCGAGTACGATGGGACCGCGCGTCTGAGCAAAGGTTTCACCGTCGGCTATCTGGAACAAGAGCCTCCGCTGGACGAAACAAAGACGGTTTTTGAAAACGTCCAAACGGCCGTGGCCGAACGTCGCGCGATCGTCGATCGTTTTAACGAAATCAGCATGTTGCTCGGCGACGTCACCGACGACGACGAGATGCAGAAGCTCTGTGACGAAATGGCATCGCTGCAGGACACGATCGATACGTACAACCTTTGGGAGCTAGATCGCCAAGTCGAGATGTCGATGGCGGTCATGAATCTGCCTCCCGGTGATGCGGACGTGACCAAGCTTTCCGGTGGTGAGCGACGTCGCGTCGCGTTGTGTCAACTGCTGATTCGCCAACCCGATTTGTTGCTGCTCGATGAGCCGACCAACCACCTTGACGCCGAGTCGGTGTCTTGGTTGGAGCAGCACCTGGACAAGTATCCGGGGACGGTCGTCGCTGTGACGCACGATCGTTACTTCCTGGACAACGTGGCGAAGTGGATTTTGGAAATTGACCGCGGGCAAGGCATTCCTTTCGAAGGCAACTACACCGCTTGGTTGGAAGCCCGTAAGAAACGGATGGAGTTGGAGCAGCGGCAGGCGAAGGCTCGCGAACGAACGTTGAGCCGCGAGCTGGATTGGATTCGCATGAGCCCGAAAGCCCGCCAGGCGAAAAGCAAGGCGCGGATCAAAGCTTACGAAGATCTTGCGTCACAGACGTTCGAGGATCGCCCCGACGAACTGGAAATTCAAATTCCCTCCAATCGTCACCTCGGCGATTTGGTCATCGAAGCTAAAAACGTCGATAAAGCGTTCGGCGAAAAAGTCCTCGTCAAAGACCTGTCGTTCCGTTTGCCGGCCGGTGGAATCGTCGGAGTGATCGGGCCCAACGGCGCAGGTAAAACGACTCTGTTTAAAATGTTCACCGGCCAAGAACCCCCGGATTCGGGTGAGTTCAGGGTCGGTGACACGGTCGACCTCGGCTACGTCGACCAAAGCCGCGATTCACTTCAAGACGACAACACCGTATTTGAAGAAATCAGCGGCGGACACGAAACCATTGATCTTGGCGGACGGAGTGTGAACGCGCGAGCATACGTGTCGCGTTTCAATTTCCGTGGCCCTGATCAGGAAAAGAAAGTCGGAAAGCTTTCCGGTGGTGAACGAAATCGCGTTCACCTTGCCAAGCTCCTCCGGCGTGGTTGCAACGTCTTGCTTTTGGACGAACCGACCAACGACCTTGATGTCGATACCTTGCGTGCCCTCGAAGAAGCGATCATGAGCTTTGCCGGCTGTGTCGTCGTGACATCGCACGACCGCTGGTTCCTCGATCGCCTCGCGACGCACATCCTGGCCTTCGAAGGCGACGGGAAAGTGTATTGGTGTGAAGGAAACTTCGAAGTTTACGAGCGAAACTTGCGGGAACGGTTGGGCGAAGATCCCGATGCCGTCAAGCAAGCTCGTTACAAAAGCATTCATGCCGGATAGAGCCGGCACTTCATGGCTTCGTCCTCGGAGCCAGGCCACTGCAGGAGCGGTGGTGATTCGTTACTCGCATTCACTTTCGGAAACATGACGATTCTCCGCGTAGGAACCAACGAAAAGTACTCCAATAACTGGGACGACATTTTTGGAGGCGCAAAGAAGAAAAGCACCAAGAAAAAGACCACCAAAAAGGCGGCCAAGAAAAAGGCAACGAAGAAGGTAGCGGCAAAGAAAACTACGAAAAAAGCTGCTAAGAAGAAGGCGACGAAGAAAAAGAAAGCCAAAAAGTAAGGCTCTGCCGAAACGCAACTGCGGGGCACAAATCACTTCGCGATTCGGTTCGCCCACTTTGCGATCGGCCTTCATTTTGAGACGATGTTTCCGGTGCTTTGTTTCATTGTGATTTTGCGATTCGTCGAATGGCGATCGCCACCGATGTGCCGCAGTGGACGGGGATCAAACCCGTCGCTGACGAGCTGTATCAGTCAGCTTGGTTTAGACAAAGCACTGGACCTATCCCACCTATCGACATGAAGCTTGGGCGTTGTTGGGTCGCTGTGAAGCGGGCAACGACTCTTGAGGTAGAGACACTGATTGGTCTTGATCGAACATTCAAGGCCTGAGCTTTCGCGGTCGACTCAATCCTTACGGTAACCATTCGCCGCTATGTCCATCGTTCCCCCACCAGAGTCGCTCGATGATTCTCTTCGGCGGTTAGCGGGGTATCTGAACTTTTCCGGCGGGAGCAGTGACCCGGCCATCGCGTCGCTGTGGAACGAGGCATATCATCATGCCAGTCAGGGGAATCCGTTAACCGGTACACCGGCATGGTTGGTGCTTCATAACTGGATCGAACAGACGCTGGAGCGGTTGTCGCTTAGCTCTGCCGGGTTCGAGGACACATCGCAAGCATCCGACGTGTCACGACTGTTGCTCAGCCAGCTCTTGCCGGCGTACATGGATTACCACCGTGACCTGTTATTTCACCAAGAGCCGGAAGTCTTATTCAACGGATTCTTCTTCGCCCGCGCGTCGGAGATCTTATTAAATCTGTACAGCGAGCACCGATCCGAAACCGATGACGACCAGTCGGTGTTGGAATCCGGCGTCGGCGCTGCGATGGTGCACGAAGCGATCTTGTTGCTCAACGATTATGTGGGCTATCGGCCGGTCGCGATCTTAGAAAATCGACGTTGCCAACCTTACGAGCACGAATTCGTTCGTCCGATCCCGTTGTATGTCCGCGGCGCCGGCGTCTCGGCGGGGCCGTATTATCAGTTGATCACTCGAGCGGTAGAGATCCTCAACGACACCGATGCTTCAATACTGCGGTCGGCATCGTTTGAGTTTGATGAACTCGCCGAGTTATCGCTCGATCCACGGGCCTACGATTTCGACCATCCCGTCAACCGCCGGCCAAACTATCATTTCGGTGGTTGGGATGAGCGGAGCGTCACCGAAGAGGGCTACTACAGTCGGTTCGTGCTTCGCCAAGTCACGCTCGATTCGCTTTTAGCGCGGGTGACTGAGTTCGATCTCGTTTCGCAGCAAGGTTACAGTGAAGACGAGTTATTGACCGAGGCCGCGACAGTCCTGGCGGGAACCATTCTGATGGCCAGCGGGATCAGTGGTTGGGGGCCGGCCGCGTACTCGGCCGACGTTACGCTCGGCAAATTGATGAAGCCGATCGCAGAATATCGCGATGCGTTCTATCTCGATCGTCTCAACCGGCTTCGTGGCGAACATCATGAACGATTGGGGGAAGAACAGCAGGTTCGAAAGCAACCGTTCGGGGCCGCACGTCAACATTTAAACGCGGCATTGGCCGAGCGAAGGGCGGCCCAGGTTCAGCACGTTCAACTGGCCCGACTTTACGCGCGGATGGGTTATCCCGATGCGGCGACGCGTCAAATTGATGTCGTCCCCGCAGCATCGGCGCGCATGATCTGCCGCATCGATTGCGAGATTACGCTTGGATTGCGAGCGTTACGTTCCGGAAAGCTAGACGTGGCGCTTGAAGTCGCGCCGCGTGTTTATGATCTGATTCATCGGGCCATTGAATGCGGAGCTTTGGCGGATCCCTGGGACTTAATCGGATTCGCGGGGCAATTCAGTCTGCACCCCAGTCCCGACTGCAGTGTCCATGATTCACGTGTCGACGATCTTTTGTATCTGATCGATCAACTGTTCAGTTACATGGCGCGCGTGTGGAGTGAGTCGGCGGCAAGCAACAACATGGAGTGCTACGAAGCGGTCAGCACGCTGTACCGAGACGTCGCCCAGTGGTGGCGAAACTTTGGTGCCCACACCGTCGAATCGCTTGAGGCGGCCGACCCGTTGGAGTCCTATGACAGTGCAAAGATGGTCGCGCGGGCACTGCGGATTTGGCACGAAGGCGGTGCGGCGGCAGGCGACGTCAAGTTCTGGGCGCCCCATGCGGACTTTTTCGATTCACCACGGGCTTACGCGTTGGTAGTGACGGCACTGCTTGAACGCAATGACTTCTTGCCTTCGATGGCGCTGTTGATTCATTGGCTTGGCAACGCCGGAGAGATCGGACTGCGGCAAGGTGGTAATTCGTTGCCGCGGTTGGCCGAACGTTGGCTGATGAAATTGCGCGGCACCGATGACGAACTATCGGCGGGGGACTTGGTACCTTCGACGCTCGCCCCGGAGCAAGTCTGGCCGATGGCCCGAAAGTGCTTCGATTACTTACAGGCCAACGCCGAAGATTTTTACCACGCCCCACGTTTTTCACTGGTCGATCAACCAGAAACGCCGCGCGACTGGGATCGAGAACTCGCCGGTGAGATGGATGACGAGTCGGAAGACGATGTCTTCAGCGCTGCTTACGAAAACGTTACCTATCAAGACACCACCGACGACGGTGTGGAAGGGTCCGTCTTTGAAGGCGGAGGCGATTCGGGAAGCCACACCGAATTAGAGGCCGAATGGAAACGGCTGATTGACCGCCTCGCTTTTCTGCAGTCTTTGGCGCGCATGTGGGCCGTCGCAGCGGACATCGTGATGACCGATCAGGTGACCGATGACGAAAAACGGGCAACCGACCAGCTTGATGCGCTCCGTGAATGGGCCGAATGCGCGAAGCAAAACCGAATCGGTCTGTTGGAATTACTCGACGCAGTGCGTGCGTATAAGATCGCCGCCGCCGGCAGCGACCGAGATTCGATGCGCGAGTACGATCGCAGCCGTGTGCTTCGTGATTCGTTGATGGAGCGAATTATTGGGACGGCGGTTGAGATCAGCGACGCACGACGGCTGATTTGTGGTGCGATCATTGCGCATGTCGACCGGCATGAAGTTTTGCAGCGTGAACAGAGCGACAGCGAACTCGGGTCCCAGGAAGCGGGACTAGACGAGATGTCCGCCGATGACGTTCAAGCGGTCCGATTGTATGCTTCGCTTATCTCTGGAAATAAGGAAACCACACGCAGTCTTTTTCCGGAATACATTGAAGCGATCAGTCGCGAGAACTTGCTTTATATACCGTTGTCTCGAGGCGGCGACCCGGTCAAAATTTTTGTCGCCCGGCTACGTCAGCGAGTTCTACGTCACCTGATGCATTGGTTGCCACGCCGCGGCCTGGTCAGCGAGGCTTGCCGGCTGATCGAAGTGTCGCGGTTGATGGAGCAACAAAATAGCGTCGGTATTGGTGCGGTCACCGAGTTCGATAGCTTGTTCTGCGATGGCTTTCGAGCGATCGTGGGGGCCGTGATCGAGTCGGTGCGGCACGAAGTCGGAACGCAACCGGAGACCGATGAGGTTGCGGAATCCGAACCGGAAAACCCAACCGGCAAATCGCTCGCGAAAACTTCCCGTCGGCGCGTGCAGGACGAGGATACCGCCGGAGATGTCTTGATCCCATTGATCGAGCGGTTGACCGAAACCATGCTCGGCTCCTGGTTGGCCCACAGTCAAACGCTGCGATTGTCGCCACTGGAAACCGTGACAGACCGTCTTCAGTGGGATCGTTTGGTCGCATTCATCAGGGTGTACGGCGATCCGATCTTCACGCAAGTATTTTTGCAGCTTGGACACGTGCGAGCGATCCTGCACCAGGGTGTCGCCGATTGGTTGCAACGTGTACTCGAAGAAGATGATCCGCAGGTTGCCGAAATGCGGCTATTCCAAGATTTGGAAAGCGGGGAATTACGAATGGAGCGGGCGCAACGCTGGATCACGTTGGTCTATGAGTCATTGATCGATCACCATTCGGAATACCAAGACTACAACAGCACGACGACGCAGAGTGACCGGGGCGATTTGGTTTACATGTTTCTCGATTTCCTGCGACTGCGAGCAGGTTACGAGCGGATCGCGTGGAATTTAAAACCGGTGATGTGGGCTCACGAAGTCCTCGTCGGAGAAGGGTTGGAAAATGCCGCGATGATGTGGCGGCGCAGTCTGAGCGAACGCATCGGCGCCGAAGCTGACAAGTTCGTCGATCGTTTGCGAATGATGCAAAAAAGCTATTCGATGCGGATGCCGACGGTCGCCGACCGAATACTCGAACGGTTTGTTCAACCAATGACGATCGCCCGTATGAAAGCGTTGGTCCTACCGGCAATGCAAGACGCAGAATCAGGAATTGATTCGTCGAGGTTTGAGTTGCTGGAGGCCGAGGCCGAACTGCTTTCGCGAACGCCAACTGGCGCCGGGTTGGACGTGCCCGCGTGGCTCGCCGCTTTAGAAGAAGAAGTGGATCGCTTGGCAAAGCGGAACGCGAGTAGCGAAATCGATCCAGAAACGTTAATGACGATACCGATCGATCCGCTCAGCCTGCAAGAAATGGACGAGCAACTCGACATTGCCCAATCTCAGGGGCGTGCACTGCCGCACATGCGGCAACGCAAAAAGGATCAGCAGTAGGCAGGCGATCGTGCTGTTTGACACCGCCGTTCGTCACGTCGTTGTGTTAAACGATCTCCAACACACCCGTGGGCCCAATCCGTTGGCGTTGAGGGTGTGGTGAAACCATATAGAAAGCAGGACCCGAGGCCACCGCTATCGGCTGAGTATGTCGGCATTCATCGGTTTCCGGAGAGTTACCGACGAGGCCTTTTGTTGAGCCACAATCATGTGAATGACGGTCACGTGCTCCTGTCGTGACGCGCCGTTCTGCTATGATCTGTCGCTGAATTATTTGCGAAGAACACCGATAGAAACGCGACCCATCGCCATGACTGAAAAATCTGTCCATCTCGCCGTCGATCTTGGAGCTAGCAGCGGGCGTGTGATCGCGGGTTGGCTTGACGGTGGAAAGTTATCGCTAGAAGAAGTCCACCGCTTCGCCAATGATCCGGTACTGATCCAGGATTCGCTTCAGTGGAATGTGCATTCGCTATGGGCCGAAATTCGCGAAGGCTTGCGAGTTGCAGCGGGGAAGTACCAAGCGATCCGTTCGGTCGGCGTCGACACTTGGGGAGTCGATTACGTGTTGATCGATCGCAACGGGCAGCTCGCCGGTCCGGTGCGAAACTATCGTGATTCACGAACACAGGGCATGTTGTCTCGCGCGTGCGAACGAATGGGTGGAGGCGAGGCCGGACGAGCGGCGATCTTTGCCGCGACTGGCCTTCAGTTCATGGAAATCAACACGCTGTATCAACTTTTTGCTGCCGCCGAACACGGTGAGCGGTCGCTAGAGATCGCCGATCACTTTTTGATGATGGGTGATTTCTTTCACTGGCTGCTTTCTGGCAAGCGAAGCATCGAAGCGACAAACGCGTCAACGACTCAGATGGTCGATCCTGCGACGGGACAGTGGCAAACGTCGATGTTGGAGCAGCTTGGCATTCCGACGCGTCTGTTTGAGCCGACGGTGCAGCCGGGAACGATTCTTGGCCCTGTCCAAGCCTCGGTCGCCGAAGCAACGGGACTAAAGGACGTACCGGTCGTTGTGCCGGCAACCCATGATACTGGATCGGCGGTCATTTCAGTTCCCGTCGATGACTTTGCCCCAGAGCAACCGAGTTGGTGTTACATCAGTTCGGGAACGTGGTCCTTGATGGGCTGCGAGCTAGCGAGTCCTCGCGTCAACGAAGTTTGTTCACAGCTGAACTTTACCAACGAAGGCGGCGTCGCCGAAAGCACACGGCTGCTGAAGAACATCGGCGGGTTGTGGATCTTTCAACAGTTGCGAAAGTCAGTCCAACGGCAGGGTAGCGATGTGTCGTGGGAACAGATGGTACAGCAAGCAAGCGAAGCTAGCGAATTCGAATTGCTGCTTGACCCCGACCATCGTGCTTTCGTCGCCCCGCAAGATATGCTGACTGCGATCAAAGCGTTTGCCAGCGAGACGGGACAACCAGTACCTGAATCCAACGGTGCGTTTTATCGAGCGGCACTGGAGGGTCTGGCCCTTCGTTATCGGGTCTGCTTAGGAGACCTTGAAACACTTGTCGGAAGCCGAATCGAAACGATTCACATCGTCGGCGGCGGGACGATGAATGCGTTGCTTTGCCAAATGACGGCCGACGCATGCAATCGAACCGTTGTGGCGGGACCTGTCGAAGCGACCGCGATCGGCAACCTCGTCATGCAGATGATTGGGACCGAGGTTATCAAGAGCGATGCTGATCTATCTGCGACGATTCGAATGGCACGTGGGATTGTTCGTGAGAGCTTTGCAGTGCAAACCTATCAGCCGGAAAACCCTGACCGGTGGGACGGTCCCGCGGCGCGGTTCGTAGAGCTAGCCGGTCACGGTGCGTCGGCGTAAACCGGGTTCGCTTCGTTGATGCATCAAAGGAGCTACGTGCGATGAGCGTTCAGTCTGAAAAAGATCGTCTGCGACAATCAGCCCGTCAGGCTCGCCAAACCCAGCCCGATCGAGAGCGGACGAGCGAAGTCATTTGCCAGCGGTTGAATGAGATCGAGAGCTTTCAAAACGCAGTGACCGTTTTGTGGTACGTGGGAGCGCGCGATGAGGTTTCGACCATCGAATGCATCTCACATCAACTGCAGGATCAAACGGAATGCTTGGGACCGACGCGAAATCACAAACGCGTCGTTGTGCCCTATTGTGAGGGGGATGATCTGTGTCTGTTTGAGCTGCTGGCGGTCGACGAACTTCGCCCTGGTGCCTTTGGAATCCGAGAGCCAGCGGTAGAGCTGCGGGGAACTCCGGCACGAATTCTCGATCCGTCTGCGATTGACTTCGTCGTCGTTCCTGGGCTAGCGTTCGATTTGTCGGGGCGGCGGTTGGGATATGGACGTGGATTTTATGACCGAATGCTCAGTCATTTACGCCCGGAGGTCGACAAAGCGGGCTTGTTGTTTGAGCGTCAGATCGTTGAACGCGTGCCGACGGATGATCACGACGTGCAGATGGATTGGCTGGTGACCGAGACGCGATTGCTGCGTTGCCGATAATCGTCCGTCCCCGATTTGTTCGGCCTTTGATGTTTAGATGGGCTGGTTGGTGTCCCGTCGCCCACCTTGAGCGAGGTGTTCAATCGATTATCGGATTAGCCTTACGCCGTTAGCCACGGTTGCGTTTTCGTCACGAGTTTTCGTCCTTGGGGGCGAGAGCATCGCGGTTGATTCATCACACCCGACTTTTTTCCGATTGAAACGAAGCTCCCATCACCATTCGGCGTTCGCGTCAAGCTTTTCCTGGGGGTCCGCGCCGCAAGGCAAGATTGGTACCCTTTGGCGGCATAGAACCAGTGTCGCTTCCGCCTACTCTTTGGATGCTGAAAGTGCCCCACGCCTGCCTTGGCCCCATCTCAGTTCATTTGCCCGAACGTGTCGAAACGAACGAGCAACTGCAAGAAAGCTTTCCGAACTGGGATTTGTCACTGATCGAAGAAAAAACGGGGATTAGGCAGCGGCATATCGCGGCGGAATCGGAAACATCGAGCGACCTGGCTGTCGCGGCTTCCGAAAAGTTGTTTGCCGATCACGATATCGATCGCGGTTCGATCGATTTTGTTCTTTTTTGCACTCAGACTCCGGATTATCCGCTACCGACGACGAGCTGTCTTATTCAGGATCGGTTGTCGCTGCCGACGTCGTGTGGAGCGCTCGATTTCAATTTGGGGTGCAGTGGGTTTGTCTATGGCTTGGGGATCGCGGACGGTTTGATCCAAAGCGGCGTCGCCCAACGGATCCTGTTTCTGACCGCGGAAACGTACACCAAGTACATCGACGACGCTGATCGAAGCTTGCGGACAATTTTTGGTGACGCGGCGGCCGCGACGCTGATCACCGCCTCTGACGAACGGTCGATGTGGGGGTTCAAATTTGGCAGCGATGGAAGCGGCGGCGACATGCTCTGCGTTGGTGATGGAGGCTCCCGACCGGAGAGCGATGCGATCCGTCCACGTCACCGGAAACGTTGGAAAAGTCGGCTGTATATGGACGGGCCGAGTTTGATCAATTTCACCGTTGATGCGGTTCCTCGAATGATTGATCAGATTTTGCAGGAAAACGCACTGTCCGATTCGGATGTCTCGATGTATCTAATGCATCAGGCGACCTGGAAGATGCTTGACCAGTTGCGACAGCGAATGGAAGTCGAACCGGGAAAAATCCCAATCGAGTTATCCGACGTCGGGAATACCGTTTCGTGTACACTGCCGATCCTGATCGATCAGTTACGACAGACTGGTCGGTTAGACGCGGAATCCGTTAACATGCTGGTAGGTTTCGGCGTCGGACTTTCCTGGGCCGGATGTTTGTGGAAAGACGTGTGGGGCCGGACGAAGGCGGTCTAAGGTGACCACTTGATTTCCGAGGCGGCGGCTGTCCGTGGGCGATTCCGCAGCGCTCGCAACTGGGCCAAAACAAACCCAGGGACAGACAATGCGGTAGGGAGTTTCGTGAAGGCTGTACCCTACTTGATCTGTGTCGCCGCGAAGTGGTGTGCGTCCGAAGTGGCAACACTGCAAAACGAAAACACTGCAAAACGAAAACACGGTACAGATCCATCTTCCGCGTCGGGGAAGGTGAATGCGAGAGAACAACGTCAACAACCGTCAGCGAGGGATCGAGTTTCGATCGATCGAAATGCACTGTCTTGGCCGTACCCACCTGGCATGAGGGCTATCGGGGATGTCTGAATCATTAAGCGGGAGACTACTGATTGCGTCTCCCTACCTGAGCGATCCCAATTTCATGCGGACCGTAGTCTTGATTGTCAATCATGACGATGAAGGTGCGTTCGGTTTGACATTGACGCGGCCGACCGCGAAACGATTGAGCGAGGTGATTGAGCTATCGATGCCGTCGGGTGCGATTCGCGAAGACGACTTTATCTTTGAAGGTGGACCCGTCGAGGGGCCGCTGCTCGCGATCCACGATCTCAGTGATATCGGAGCGCCGATTGACGAAGAAGGCTCTGGGGTTTGGCTAACCGGCGACGAAGACCAACTTCGGTTGCTGCTTCAACGAACCGATGCAAAGGTGCGATTTGTCGCCCAGTATTCTGGTTGGGGGCCGGGCCAGCTTGACACGGAAATGCGATCCGGGGGCTGGTTGGTTGGTCGGGCGGATGCCAAAACGGTGTTTTCCGATCCGGATCAAATTTGGGAATCCGCCGTCAAGCGTTGCGGTCACGAAATCCTTTCTTCGATTTCGCCTGGATTACAGTTTAGTGATCCATCGGTGAACTGAATTTGGTTCGTTTCATGCGTCGTTTCGTGATCGGTGATATTCATGGTTGTTCCAAGGCGCTACGGACGCTGATCGATACGATCTCTCCGACTCCGGAGGACGAATTGGTGTTCCTCGGAGACTACGTCGATCGCGGGCCCGATAGTCGCGGGGTGATTGACCAACTCGTCGATCTGCAATCACGCTGCCAAGTCGTTGCGCTGCGCGGGAACCACGAGATCATGCTCTGTGGGGTGGCATTCGGTGATCGGCCCGCAGAGATGTGGCTTAACTCCGGTGGAAACGCGACGGTGACCAGTTACGGCGGGTCGCTTAAAAAAATTCCGGCGTCGCATGTGAAGTTCTTGCGAGGATTACTGCCGTACTACGAGACGCAGAATGCGATCTTTGTCCATGCAAACTATGATCCCGATTTGCCGATGGAAGCGCAGCCGGATGATGTCCGCTACTGGACCCACTTGGTTCGAGCACCCCAGCCACACTGTAGTGGCAAGCGGGTGTATGTTGGGCACACCCCACAAGCAAACGGAATGATACTCGATCTCGGGCATCTCGTTTGTATGGACACGTATTGCTTCGGCCACGGTTATCTGACGGCGATGAACGTCGGAACCGACGAGTGCATTCAGGTCGACAAAAAGGGGTTTCGGCGAAAGGTCCCTGCCGAGGCTCTGATTCAGTTCATCGGGCAATCGTTTCGATCCGCGCGGTCCTGGATAGCTCGAAGACGCGCCGTTGATGTTTCTCCCCCACCACTGGAATCCGAATCGGAACCGTCGACACCAGGCGAAACACCGGCGGATTAATTTGACGACATGAGCAACACGCTTTTAACGGAGTCGAACCCACCGGAATCCCCTGGCCCGTCAACGGCCTATTCCGGCGACAGCCACTCCGGAGGTGGGGTCTCCATCGCACCGCGTGTTTCGGCAACGTCTGGTAAGTCGATCGCGCCTCGTCCGATTGAGTACGCGGCATTCCGTCCGCGGTTGGGAATGGTTGTCGGTCCCCTCGTAGCGATCGCATTGACGGTCTGGCTGACCATGATGTTGTCGCTGCAACCGGTCGGCATTCTATTGGTGACCACCGGAATGTGCGTGATCGTCGGTGTGGTGCAGGTGATTTACACCGTACTTCGTTGGGAAAATGCGGAAGCGGCGTACGAACGTGAGCGAACCGCTGCGGAGCTTTGGAATCTGCGTTTCGAGAACTTACAGTCTGAATTTCAGCGGACGACATCGGCCTTGTCACACATGACCGATGGCGTGGTGATGTTATCACCCAAGACTGAGATCGTTTTGATCAACGAGGCCGCGAGAAGACTGCTGGCGTTATCGTCGGGAGGGCAATACCTGGGGCGAAAAATTTCCGAGATCGTTCGTATCCCGGACATCGTATCGGCAGTGGATCGCGCCGGTAGCGGAAAGATCGATGAAAATGTCGCGGTCGAGGTGGTCGACGGATCTGTCGTTCGCCCGGTTGCGGTCCGCGTCAGTCGGATCCTTGAGACCGAGCCGCCGCACTTGTTGCTGATCTTGAGCGACGAAACGGAGGCTCACCGAGTCGAGGCGATTCGGCGGGAGTTTATTGCTAACGTCTCACATGAACTGAAAACACCGTTGGCGGCAATCAAAGGCTACGCCGAAACGGTGGAACTTGCCATCCAAGATGACCCTGAATCGGCAGCCCATTTCATCGCGCAGATCGGCAAGCAGTGTGATCGATTGGAGGCTCTGATCGCGGACATGATGAAGCTCGCCCGAGCACAGTCCGGCAAAGGCACGTTGGTGATCCAAGCGTTGGACTTGGAAAAAGTGATCAATCAAGCGATGAGTTCGTTTTTACCGGTTGCCGGAGCGAAGCAAATCGATCTGAGTGTCGTTCCCAGCGACCAACCCGTGCATGTGCTGGCCGACGAGGAAGCCGCGCTCACGATCGCACAGAACTTGATCAGTAACGCGATTCGACACACCAACGCGGGTGGTCACGTCGTCGTCTCGTTCCGGAAGGATGGCGATGGTTGGGTGATGGCGGTCCAGGATGACGGTGTTGGGATCGCCGAAGAGTACCAGGAACGCATTTTCGAGCGTTTCTACCGGGTGGATCGTACGCGAAAAGCACACGACGGGGGGACCGGGATCGGATTGTCGATCGTCAAAAACCTCAGCCGCGCATTGGGGGGGAGAATCGGCGTCATCAGCAGCCCCGGAAATGGTGCGACTTTCGAGGTTTGGCTGCGTTCCGCAATTTCGAAATAAAGTCTTCATCAAACATTTATCGCTCCAGCGGCGGGGGTAGACTGTACATTTCCGCGGATTGCTTCAACACTGTCGACAACCAAAACTCAGTCCGCGGATCGTTTTCTAACCGGGAGTGGTCCTGGATTGAGATTCCCATTCCAGATGTCGATTGATCGACTGTTTGAAACACTGGCAAGCATCGACGCATGTCTAATAACAAGATCCTGATCGTCGAGGACTACGGCCCTTTGGCCGAGACTCTCGAGTACCAGTTGAAGCGAACTGGCTACGAAGTTTACCGTGCCGGCGATGGTAAGGAGGGGGTCGATCAGGCGAAGCTTTATCTTCCCGACCTGATCGTACTCGACATCGACCTACCGATCCTCAACGGCGTCGAAGTTTGCAAGCACTTGCGAGCCGATCCGAAAACTCGTGAGACGCTGATCCTTATGCTCAGCGCGATGGGCGAAGAATCCGATCAAGTTGTCGGCTTCGCCGTCGGCGCAGACGATTACGTTGTCAAACCGGTTGAAAGCTATAAGGTATTGCTGCAGCGAATCAAAGCGCTGCTGCGGCGACGCGAGCCGGTGCTTGAGGACCATGATTCCGTCTCCCATCAGAACGTTACCGTCGACCGTCGCCGTTTCGTCGTGACCATTGACGAGTTACCGCTGAAGCTGACCAAGAGCGAATTCCGATTGCTCGACACCTTGATCCGCCAGCCCGGTCGGGCCTTCGGGCGAAGCGAACTTGTTGATGCAGCGTTGGGAGAAGACACCGTCGTTCTCGATCGAACGATTGACGTCCACGTCCGTGCCTTGCGAAAGAAAATGGGTGGCGCGGCCGATTTGATCGAAACCGTTCGTGGCGTCGGTTACCGATTTAAAGAATAAACCTGCCGCCGCGAAGCCATCGGCGTCGCACTTCTATCAGTAGCGGAAGCCGCCGACGGCTTTCGTGGCTTTGCTTTACCGAGCGAATCTCTGGACGGCTCGTTGATTTAACCGAATTGAGAGAATCGACGATCAGCCGACGGGCTTCAGCCCAAGTTTGCGCGAGAGAACCGCACGCTATCGCGTTTGTGGCTGATTAAATCAACAGGCCGTGGGCGAGTTCCGCTACCCCCACATCGATTTGGAACGCAGCACTGGCGCGTCATCGAAATGCCGACTGATGGTGCACTTGAACACTCTGTAGTGTTCAACTTTGACGCCCAAAGGACGCTGCCGAAAAATTTCGTGGGAGTCGAACAAGGCCCCCAAGATCCTTGACTTCACCACGAATGATGACCGGTGACCTTGCTGTTTTTGCAACTGGACAATGTCTTTCGTGTCGGTGCTGTCGATGCCTGAAACCCAGAACGATTCCGCTTTTGATGCGACCAAAATCACACGGCCGGCGCCGGTGTTATTGACGTATTACGTTTTAGTTTCAGTGCCATCGCTGTTTCTCGCTTTACCTCTGCTCTGGTTCCGATTCTTAACGCTGCGATACACCTTCGACCATGAAGGTGTGTCGATGCGGTGGGGGCTGCTATTTCGAAAGGAGATTCTGCTGACGTATCGGCGGATCCAGGATATCCACTTGACTCGCAATCTCGTGCAGCGTTGGTTCGGTTTGGCGACCGTCGGAATTCAGACGGCATCGGGAAGTGCTGGACCGGAAATGTCGATCGAGGGAATCCTTGAAGCTGAACCATTGCGAGATTTCTTGTATCAACAGATGCGAGGAGCGCGCGGCGAACCGGAGTTGCCGAACGATGCATCGGGCAAGCCTGTTTCACTCGGGCACGGGACGAACACGACCGAACTGCTACGGGAGATTCGCGATCATTTGGCACGCATTAACCGACTCCCGGAAGATCAGCAATGAATGAATCGATCCACGCGGCTTGCACATGGTGTTACGAAGGCGTTTGGTCGATGCTGACGAACTGGTTTCGTGTACCAAGGCAACCACCGACGCTTCCAGTTGCAGACGATACCGTCGTTACCTCATTTCGACCATCGGACAATTACCTTCGCTATTTGAAGCTCTTCTTTTGGATCGGTTGCGTGGCAGTTGATATCGGATTGGCCATCCTTTGGATTGTGATTGCCGTTGCGAGTCCGCTGGTTGGCGTATTGATCACACCGCTAATGCTGTTCGTCATGATCGTTCCCGATATCGTTGCCTACGTTGCCATCCACCTAAAGTTCGACACAATGTGGTACGTGCTATCCGATCGATCAATGCGGATCCGCCGAGGCATCTGGGTGATTCACGAAACAACGATCACGTTCGAAAACATCCAAAACGTGAGACTGACTCAAGGACCAATCGAGCGTTACTTTGGTTTCGCCAACCTGGTCGTGGAAACAGCAGGCGGCGGAGCTTCCGCCGAAGGCCAATCGCATGGGCAGCCTCACCAGGGAATCATGGTCGGCCTGGCCAATGCGTCAGAATTACGAGACTGCATCATGGACAAGGCACGGCAATCTCAGTCAGCCGGTTTGGGCGACGATCGACACGACAGCGGTAAGAAATGTATGGCGACAGGTTTTACTGATGTTGACGTTGCGCTGCTGGCAGAGATTCGAAATCAAATTGTTCAGCTACCTTTGCAAAACGCGACTGGAAATTGAAGGCACTTAAGAGGTGACCTTGGATTGTGATGATACGGATGTGTGTGGAAGTGAAAAGCGATTGCAATCGCGATAGACGCCAAAGATGCGAGAGGAGATGAGTGAGGAAATCGCTTGCAGTGAGGTATCGCCCCATTCGCGTTTTTCATTCCTTTCGTGGTTGTCATCAATACGCCTATTGCGAAAGCCGTTTCGAACCTGTCAGAGAATGCACCTCGCTTGGAACTCGCTTTCTGTTAAAACTGGTGGCCTGAAGATCAATTAGGGGTAACAGGCGAAACACCTGGGAGAAGCTGATGGCGGGACTGGAATTGTCTGGAAAGCGAGTGCTGACGTTTGTCGGCGACATCTATGAAGACCTGGAGTTGTGGTATCCAAAGTTGCGGCTGATCGAAGCGGGGGCTGAGGTCGTTGTGGCGGGACCGGAAGCCG
This sequence comes from Roseiconus lacunae, assembly GCF_008312935.1. Taxonomy (NCBI): domain Bacteria; kingdom Pseudomonadati; phylum Planctomycetota; class Planctomycetia; order Pirellulales; family Pirellulaceae; genus Roseiconus; species Roseiconus lacunae. The sequence continues at coordinate 354,579 of NZ_VSZO01000005.1, forward strand.
GAACGGTCTACGCGGGGAAAAACGGGTACCCGTGCCAGTCAGATGTTTCGATCGCAGAAATGAAAGCTGCCGAGTTTGATGGTCTGGTTGTCCCGGGCGGGTTCATGCCGGACAAACTACGACGCGATCCCGCTGTCTTACAGTTGGTCCGAGATTTTGCTGATTCGAGCAAACTTGTCGCGGCGATCTGTCATGGCGGATGGATCCCCATTTCCGCGAAAGTCTACGAGGGCGTACGAGTGACCGGGTCGCCAGGAATCAAAGACGACTTAATCAACGCTGGTGCAATCTGGGAAGACTCTCCGGTGGTCATCGACCGCCACTTTGTGTCCAGTCGCAAGCCGGATGACCTACCCGACTTCTGCCGCGGCATGCTGCAAGTCCTGGGCTGATTCGAAATCGATTCGCAAATCGTAGCTACTGCCTGATTCGCAGAAAACGGATCAGGAAATTGGTGTTACACCTTGGAAAGCGGTTGAGAAGCTTCAACCGGGCGACATGCTGCGATTGATCGCGGGGCTCGTCGTAGCCGGCTTCCCACTCCTACCAGTTGATCTTGCCGCTTCCGTTCGAATACAAGCAGTACCGCAACAAACGTTTCACGCGATCTGATGCCTTGTCTATCGAAACGCCGATAGTATCGACAAGCCGCCGAGACTTTCTCGGCTTTGCTTTATCGAGCGAAACTCTGGGCGAGTTTCGCTACCTCGATTCTGAGCAAGACGATCGACTAACCGCGGTCGAATTTCTTTTTGGATTTGAACTTCTTGCCGAAGGGGCGACCACCAGATTTGCCGCCCGGTTTTCCACCGGAGCGACCAGAGCCGCCTCGGTCAGACATTTCCGAGGATGATCGTCCGAATTTCTTACCCGGTTTGCCGCCTTTGAATCCCTTCTTGTAGCGACCCTTACCGCCACCATTTCCGTCGCGTGGCGGTTTCTCCGTAAACGGCCGAATGCGAAGCTGTCGTCCGGCCACCCAGGTATTCTGCAAGTACTCGATCACGTCACCGGGCAAACCGGCAGGTAGATCGACGGTGGAGAATGTTTCGTTGATCGAGATCGGTCCGATGTCCGATCCGGGGATGCCAACTTCGTTCGCAATCGCGCCGACAATGTTACCGGGGCGGACGCCGTCGGAATGCCCGACACCGATCCAGTAGCGATCCATCCCACTTTCAGGACGTTCGCCAAAACGTGATCGCCGACGGCGCGACCCACCATCGTCGTCACGGTCTCGATCTCGGTCACGCGGTTTACGAGGTTCGTGGCTGGGGGCTAGATCTTTCGCGACCAGCGGTTGTCCACCGCGGCTGAGTACACCGAGTGCCGCGGCGATGTCCAACATCTCAGTGCCGGATTGCTCGGCATAGTCGGCGAGGATCTTCTTGAACAAAGCCTGGTCTGGGCTGCTCATCGCCTTGCCGATCTCACTTTTGAATCGCTCGATGCGGACGTCGGTCAACTGATCCTTGCTAGGCGGATCAAACACTTCGATGCGCTGTTTGGTAGCCTTTTCGATCAGACGCAGCTTATTGCGTTGCCGCGGTGTCAGAAAGATATACGCGACCCCTTTACGGCCCGCTCGCCCGGTTCGACCGATTCGGTGAACGTATGATTCCGAGTCATGCGGCAGGTCATAATTGAAGACGTGACTGATGCGTTGCACATCCAAACCACGGGCGGCGACATCGGTCGCGACCAGGATATCAAGCTTTCCGGACTTGAGTTGGTCAACGGTTTTCTGTCGCCGAGCTTGCGGCAGGTCGCCATTGAGCGCGGCTGCTCGCAAGCCCAAGGTGGTTAGGTGATCGGCAACCGCGACGGTTGAATCCTTGGTTTTGGTAAATACCAAGACGCCGTCGGTGTCCTCGACTTCGATCAGGCGACACAGCAGTTCTCGTTTACTACGTTCTTGGATAATCACGCAGCGTTGTTCGATCGTATCGGCGGTCAGCGTTTTTTTGCGGACCGTGATGACCGCGGGATCATTCAGATATTGATCGGCAACGCGGCGGATCGGTCCGGGCATGGTCGCCGAAAACAACGCCGTTTGTTTTTGCTCGGGCGTCTGCTGAAGGATCCACTCGACGTCTTCGATAAATCCCAGGTTCAGCATCTCATCTGCTTCGTCCAGAACGACCGCGTCGAGTGCGTCAAGTTTTAATGCACCCCGTTTGATGTGATCGATCACACGTCCGGGGGTTCCGACAACGACATGAACGCCACGATGCAACGCTCGGAGTTGCGGATCGTAGTCAGCGCCACCATAGAGTGCGACGATGCGCAGTTTGGGAATGTTCGCGCCGTAGGTTTCGAACGATTTTGCAACCTGGGTTGCCAATTCACGCGTCGGAGCTAGGACCAAGATCTGAGGTAATTTGGCGCGTCGACGGATCTTCGAAAGCAGCGGCAGCGCGAATGCAGCCGTTTTACCGGTTCCGGTTTGGGACTGCGCCAAGACGTCTTGACCCTCAAGGATATGAGGGATGATACGACGTTGGACTTCGGTTGGCGTCGCATAACCCGAGACATCGATCGCAAGCTGCACGTCGCTGCTCAAGTCGAAATCACGGAATCGGTGTTCCCGCGGTTCGTCCGATTCTTCTTTTTTCGGTGCCGGCTCGGTGACGGTCTTCGCGTTGGCGATGACTTCCGAAGCACCTTCGTTCTTTTCGGAATTTTCCTCAGCCGGTCTAGGGGAGACGACTGCCGGTTGCGATTCGGACGGTTGCGTTTCAGACGACGCATTCGGCGAAGACGCCGCGGCGTTATCGGCACTCGCTTCGACGGCGGTCTCGACGTCTTCCGCTTCGTTTACGGGCTCGCCTTCAGGCTCTGATACTTCAGGTTCAGGGGCGACCGTTTGTGCGGCAGCCGCGAGGGCTTCGTCCGATTTCGGTGCTTCTTCGGTGGGCGCTAGGTCTTGGTTAACAGTGTTTTGGTCTACCGTGTCTTCGTTTACCGTGACCTGTTCGTCGCCGCTTTGGACCGTGACGTTTTCGATCTCGGTGCGCGCAGCTTCATCCATCAATTCCAACTCGTTTGACATTCCTATCTCTTGCTAAAACCTTCGTTCGTAGATCGATCGGGCAATTCGTCGCGCAGCAACGACCGGCGAATTAACACACCGGAAAAGGACCCGATCATTTAGCGCAGTCGATGAACCCGGGTCTTAGACGTGCACTTCGATGGTGCAGGAAAGATGGCAAACTCGTCGGTTTGCATCAATTGGGCGGGACTGAATCAACTTCCACCGCCAGACTTAAGCTCAGGCAACTCGCGATACTTCCGCAGAGTCTATCTTCGAGGTCTCAATCCAGGAAGGCGTAAAACGTCGCTTCCGGCTATTTGTCGTCCGGTCTTTCCCCCAGCCCGAGTTGACGCATCCGAGACCGCAGCGTGGGGCGACTGATCCCCAGACGAAGGCTCGTTTCGCTTAGGTTACCCCCGCAGGCTTGGAGTGCTTGGGTGACCAAAATTCGGTCGACTTCGTTGTGGATGTCGTCGCTAATCGTCATCGAACCGGATTGAAGTTTCGATTCAATGTCCGATCGCAACTGATCCTGCCACGCAGACGCCGCCCCTGGGGTTGCGGCCGTTCGACGTTCGGCAGACCGAAAGTTTGCCGGTAGAAACGTGGGGACGATCACGGCACCACTAGCTTTCAGTAACGTCTGCTTGATCGTTCCTTGAAGCTCGCGAACGTTTCCCGGCCAATCATGTTCGAGCAATAGTCGTAACGTTTCCGGTGCGACCGCTAAAAAATCTTTGCCCAGTTGCCGCGCGAAGCTCTCAAAGAAGTAGTCGATCATCTGCGGCAAATCGCTTCCGCGGTCACGCAACGCCGGCAAGTGGATGGTGAATTCGTTCAATCGATAGTACAGGTCGCTGCGAAAGGCGCCGTCGGCGATCGCCGTTTGCAAGTTACGATGCGTCGCCGCCAAAATCCGAACATCGGTTTTGATCGGTTTGGAACCCCCCACACGTTCGAACTCTTTTTCTTGCAGTACCCGGAGTAGCTTGGTTTGCATCACCGGTGACATATCACCGATCTCGTCTAGGAACAGCGTCCCTTTATCGCAGACCTCGAACTTACCGATCCGTCGTTGATCTGCGCCGGTGAACGCGCCTTTTTCGTGACCAAATAACTCGCTTTCAAGTAGCGTTTCGGGAATCGCGGCACAGTTGATCGCATGGAAAATCTGATCGTGTCTCGAGCTATGTTGGTAGATCGCGCGGGCGACGACTTCTTTACCCGTTCCGGTCTCGCCAAGAATCAATACGGCAACGTCTCGCGACGCGACCCGTCCGATGGAACGAAAGACTTCGACCATCGAAGGACACTGCCCCAGGATCGTGTCCACCGCTCCGGTATGATGACTCGATGGATGCGCCGATAGTTTGGACTCGCCTGGCAAGACCGCCGGGCGTTTAGCCATCCGGCCAGTTTCGAGCGCAGAATCAATCAGCGGTAAGATCTCATCGGGATCGAACGGTTTGGTGACATAGTCAAACGCGCCATTGCTCATCGCCGTGATCGCGGTTTCTGCGGTCCCCTGTCCTGTGATCAAAATGACGGGGGTGCGGCGATCAAGCTCACGAAGTTGACTCGCGACGGCAAGTCCACTGCGGTCGGGCAGTTGGATGTCACACAGCACCGCATCGGGGTGCTGTCGAGTGAAAACCTCGATGCCTCGTTCGGCGGTATTGGCCGTTAGGACTCGATACTCCGGCTCGGGCAGGCAGAGCTGCATGCACTGAAGAATCAGTGGGTCGTCGTCGATGACGAGAAGCGTTGATGGGGTCATTCGAATTCTATGGGACTGATCTGCTGCGTCGCGTTCGTGCTGATCGGCAGGTAGACACGCACTTGGGTGCCCTCGCCGAGGATCGAGTCGACCTCCACGCCGCCCTGATGACTTTTGATGATTCCCAGTGATGTCGAAAGACCCAGGCCGGTGCCTTGCCCACGTGACTTTGTGGAAAAAAAGGGGTCGAAAATTCGGTCTTTAACCTCAGTCGATATTCCACAGCCAGTGTCCGTCACTGAAAGCCGAATGTAGTCGCCCGGTGGGAGTCGTGTGAAGGAACACGGTTTCGTTTCCGCGATCCGAATCGTTTTAGCAGAGATTCGCAACGTACCGCCATCGGACATCGAATCTCGCGCATTGATCGCAAGGTTCATCACCATCTGACTGATCTCAGTTTCATCGGCGCAAACCAGTGGCAGATTCGATGGCACGTCCATCTCCAGTTCAATCTGTTCGGGGATGGTACGGTTTAGGATCGTCGCCAAGTCATGCAATACCGGTGCGAGATCCTGGTCGACTCGTTCGCCCTTCCCGCCTCGCGCAAACGTCAGCAATTGTGCAATCAAACTTGCTCCACGGGTCGCGGCTTGCTCTATCGTTTCCAATAAAGCCGCTCGATTCACCGATGCCTGATCCCGCTGAAGCATTCGGCAACTCATCAGGATTGGCGTCAGCAGGTTGTTCAGGTCATGCGCGATTCCACTCGCAAGGGTTCCCAACGATTCGAGTCTTTGGCGACGTCGGTCAATCAGCCCGGTGGGCGGTTGCTCCTCGACGTCCGCAGGCTCAGCCCGGACGGCATTGTTTTGCGGGGCAACGACGTCCTCGCAACGAACCAAGGCTAGGACGATTCCCGTCAGACCCGCGATAATCATTGGCCCGACAATCAGCAGGCTTTGAATCACCACCGACGATGTTCCTATCCGTTCCCTACCGATGGCGATCACGACGGATACGGCGCAGTAGCTGAAGTTGATGGCTAAGATCGCAAGCAACCACCACGGCGGTTGCCACCGGGTGCCAGGGCGTAACAAGCGGCGATATAGCTGGAAGAACAATGGCGTAGTCGACTGGGAGGCGAGGGCAGCAAAAGGGATTCAATCATTTTGTCAAAATGTCAGCTTTCGTTCACGTCGGCTGGGCATCTCAGCGGTGGACCGCTCGATCAGGTTCTGGTTCGCAAAATTCGGCAGGCTGTCAAAATGAAATCTGATGATGTGGTCGCCGATGGTGCGTTCGGAACGAAGTTTGCATCTCGACAATTCAGTATGCAGAAACAACGGTCGAGGAGTGTAGCCTCCACGGCGAGGTTTACTATCTGTTTTGAGTTGATGATGGGATCAAAAACGAAGCTTCAAGCATCTACCAACGATATGCAACCATGGACGGGTTGTGATTGGGAAACTGAATTCGGCCCGTTAAAGCTGAACTTACAGGGGATCCGTAGTTGCCAAGCGTTGCTGGCGGCGTCGGCGACCCGTGGCGAGGAAGCCCAGCAGTGGCGGGATGCGGCCAAATGGCTCCAAAAGTTGGAAGCCGATGCCCGTCAGGCTAGCGAATTGCGTCTGATGGCGGACCAGGCCGAGCGTGCCGGTCGGTCCGGTGATGTCGCATCATTGCGAAACGCCGCAGCTTCAATCGAGCAACGATATCTCGGTCGGAACAGGCATCCTAATCGGATCTTCGCCGCGGAAAGGCAGGTGGAATTTTAGCAATCAGCTCGCCATCGCCACGCCGATTCTCGTCGCGTTGCTTTCAAGATTGCTGCCGCGAACATGACCCTGTCGCGAACGAACGGGCGTTTACCGAAAGACGCGTTCACCCAAAGGCTGTCAGCGATCGGTCTTGGGCATCTTGGCTTGGTGGTCTGTCTCGACGCCCTTGGCCGATAGGGCTCCGCCAAGATCAAGTGTTTGGCTTCGACGCAGCAGCCGACGGATGTTCGCCTCGGCTATCACAGCTCAGCCGCGGCAAACGCCTGTCGGCAACTCCATCTTACGGATGTTACCGGGACACTGACCACCGGTCGACACCGTTGCCGATCCGTCCCCTGGTGTCGTCTCATGAGAAAGCGTGGCCCCGTTTTCAACAGGATAGGCGGGGGAATGCAAAAAGGGGGGCGAGCCGTTCTCTGCTGGCACTTTCAATGGAGTAGCCAACGCGGTAACGTTTTTTCCAGAGCGTCAAATTCTTTTCACTCTTGCTATCATCCTCTCGGCCATCCCGTCGAAACGGTTTTGCAACGACCGGTTTTAATGCTTGCACGCGAACAGGAAGTTTCCAATGAACGATGTTGTTACCGACCCAATCACTGAAAACGACCGCCCCTGGGAAGAAGTCGTCCGGGTCGCCAACGAAGGTTCGGTCGAGGAATTGTCTGAGTTGCTCGATTCGATGTCGGTTGCCGAGCAAGCGTATGTGTTTTCACACATGGAGGACGACGCCGAAGCGGTCGTGCTTCGTCGTCTACCTGCAGAAGACGCCGCGGATTTGATCGGCCACTTCAATGAAAGTGAAGCGGCACGGATGATCCAGCTCTTGGAGTCGCAGGCCGCCGCGACGATCTTGCAGGAGATGCCGATTGACGAACAGGCGGACGTCATCGGCGACTTGCCAGAGAAAGAGGCCGAGGCCATTCTGCAGGAACTTCCCCAGCAGAATGCCGACAATGTTCGCGAATTGACGGCATACCCGGATAATGTTGCCGGCGGCATGATGGTGGTGGAGATGCTTCGATTTCGAAGCGAAATGACGGTTGCCGAAGTCATCGACGAAATCAACCGTGGAGCCGAGCACTACACCGATTTGGACGTGCGGTACGCCTATGTCTGTGACGATGAAGGCCGTTTGGTCGGTGTCTTGCCGATGCAAAACCTATTGTTTGTCAAACGGTATCGAAAGCTTGGCGAGATCATGATCAAGGATCCGCTTTCAGTCCGGACGACGGCGCCGCTGGAGGAACTGGCGGAGTTTTTTGAAAGCCACGTGTATTTGGGCGTACCGGTTGTTGATGACGACGGCGTTTTAAAAGGCGTGTTGCACCGAGAAGCCGTTCAATACGAAGAGGTTCGCGCGGCAGAAAACGATTACCTAAAAAGTCAGGGGATCGTCGGAGGAGAAGAATTACGGACGATGCCGGTTTGGCTTCGATCGCGTCGACGGCTCAGTTGGTTGAGCATCAATATCTTTCTGAATCTCGGTGCCGCCGCAGTCATCGCTTACTTTCAAGAAACACTGGAAAGCGTGATCGCGCTGGCTGTGTTTTTGCCCATCATCAGCGACATGAGCGGTTGCAGTGGCAACCAGGCCGTCGCCGTCAGCATGCGCGAGCTTTCACTGGGGATCATTCGTCCGACGGAGTTCTTCCGAGTTTGGTGGAAGGAATTCACCGTCGGACTGATCAATGGATCGGTCCTCGGTGGACTGATCGCGGTGGTGGCGGTGTTGTTTGATGGCAACCCTTACCTTGGAGTCGTCGTCGGTGTGGCGCTTTGTCTGAACACGTTGATCGCGGTTTCTATCGGTGGCGTGGTACCGCTGCTCTTGAAGCGATTTGGATTTGATCCGGCGGTTGCCAGTGGTCCCTTGCTGACCACGGTGACCGACATGTGTGGCTTTTTTCTTGTGCTCGGTTTGGCGACGGTGATGTTGTCGCGTTTGACATAGTGCACACGGGATCGCGTGTGCTATGAAGGGATGTCGTTGGTTTGCTGACGTTGTTGTTCACAATGACTTGTTTTTAGAACGGGCCTGCTTTGCACGACTTTTATTCATTGCTACGTCAACTCGTCCGCGAGCCGGCCGTGGTTGGTCTGGAAGACGGTTTCTTCCAAATCGTTCGTCGTGAACTCGAAGACCTTTCGATTTCCGTCACTCAGTACATGGGAGTGTTAGTTGCCACCGGGGCCAACCCAGAACGTGGGTATATCTCGGCGCACGTTGATCGCAACGGATTGCTGTGTACGGGACCGAATGAGTTTCAATACGCCGCATTTATCGCAGGAAATCGCGGCGAATTGAACGGTGATTCTATCTCCGAACAGTTTATGGACACGATCGCCGGGCGCTTTCGCGGTGCTCGCGTTCAGGCTCATTCGCCACGCTCGGGAGCCTACCTAGGGCAGGCGGAAATTCTTGATGCGTCGATTTGCTCACGGCGGCGAAACTTGATCTTCAAGCTCGACGGGTTGGAATACCTTCAGCCCGGCACGCCAATTTCCTTCGTGGATCGACTAGAAGTCACCGAGGCAACGATCGCGGCGCAGCTTGACAATGTGGTCAGCGTAGCAATGGCGATCGACTTGTTCCGGCGTGGCTATCAGGGCACCGCGTTTTTCACGGCAGGCGAAGAAGGCGGCCGCAGCTGGCGGTACTTAGCAGAATGGTTTCAGCGATCAGATCGTTCCACCGATCGATTGTTGGTGCTCGATACCAGCCCCTTCCCGGACTTGGATGAAGTCGGCAAGCAAGACGTGGTTCTGCGTTGGAAAGACGCCAACGGTGCGTTCAATCGATCGCTGACGCAGTCCATCGCCGATCGATGTAAACAGCTTGGCATACGATTCTGTTTCAAAGATGCTTACATCGAACAGCTCAATCGCAGTCGCGAGAAACCACTTTCGCTTGGTCGCACCGAACTCGGACGTGTGATCAGTGCACTGGGGAATTCCGTTCAGGGAACGACTATCCAGCTGCCGACCACCGCCTATCACACTCAATCAGAAACGGCCAATCGCACGGCGGTCGATTCCATGATCCGCCTACTCGAAGATCTACTGATCGACTAACGCTCCGTTAAGACGACTTGTCCAAGGGCGACACATCAGCCGATCGGCGTTCGTCCGGGTTGCTGCAAAGAAACCGTGGCTAACGCCAATCGGCTCATCCTAGTTTCGGTGGTCGACGAAGCACTCGGTTGCTCTTCGCTAGGCGTCAACGAACCAGCCGGTGTCCCGAATTGTTTTCGGTGCCGAACCGTTCGCGCCAACCGCCATCAGCTGGTCCCGCGAACGCCGGCGTGTCGCGGCAAGGGCCGCCACGGCTGAGCCGACGAAACCTTCGGCTAATCGATCACCGACCGCCAACTTGCCGTCCGACGGGTTACCGACTGACGCCGGCACGACAAGTTCTTCTCAACGACTCAAGCGATCGCAACTGATCATTCATTTGCGACGTCGACCGCGCCGCTGTCATCGTCCGTGTCGTCGTCACTCCAATGTTTTTGTCGCGGGTAGTCACGATCTCGGCAGCGTTCGCGCCGCTCGCGTTGATCGTCGTTTTTCTTCAAATTGAACTTTCGCAACTGGTTGCGTTTGTTCTCGCGTGTCATCGGTCTCGCATGCCATTAAGGCTGGAAAGGAGTGGAAGCGAGGCGAATTGAATCGAGATCCAAACCGCTTCGCAAATAGTGTTTCGAACTCGAATTCATTGGAAAGCTTCTTTCCACGGACGGGAGGTACTTTTCCAGCGAAGGCTCGTTCACGCTGTCAGAAGCCCGAAAATGGACCACGCCAGCGATTCTGATCTAATTGGCACACCGCGTGCCATTGTTCAAAACACGATCTGATTTGATCGCGAGTTTTTGCGTTCCATACCACCTGGCCGATTAAGTGTCCGTTTCGATCCCGATTGAAATTTTTGCCCAGCCGAATGAGACGGCCTGTGGACCGAGTTGTCTCGATGCAGTCTACCGCTACTGGGATATTCCCGTCATCGGTTTACACCCGTTGGATTCCGTCAAGCAGCTCGAATCAGGTGGAACCTTGGCGGTTCAGCTTGCCATCGATGCGCTCCAACGCGGCATGGCCACGACGATTACCACATTCAACTTGCAGCTTTTTGATCCGACGTGGTTTCGTGACCAAGAGGACTCGCACTTTGCGGACTTCTTGATTGACAAACTGGAGCGACAGTTCGCGCGCAAGGCAAACGACGGTTGTTACGATCTGCATCGCTTCGAATGTTCGACCGAAGCGTACATCGACTACCTCCGACTCGGGGGACGTGTTCAGATGCGACCGCTGAGCGAACGATTGATTGAAGCCCCTATCTCCAAAGGCTGGCCGATCCTCTGTGGTTTGAGCGCCACGTATCTGTATCAAGAAGCCCGGGAACGCGAAGGTAGCGACTCTTCATGGCGATACAAAAGCGACGACGTCGGCGGCTACCCGGCGGGCCACTTCGTGGTGCTTTGCGGATTTGACGCGACGACTGCCCAAGTGCAAATTGCGGATCCGCTGCACGATAACCCCCTGTCGGACTGTCACTACTATCATGCGCCGTTCCGGCAACTTGCCGCCGCGATTTTGCTTGGGATCGTAACTTTTGATGCCAACTTGTTGGTGATTGTGCCGGAAGGGGATCGCTTGTGAAAACGCTGATTGTACTGCAGCCAGAAGACGATTGGATTACCGAGTCTTGGTTGCGAGATCAAACGGAGACGCGTGTCGTTTCGCCTGGGGAGTATTTGAGTGAATCAATCGAGGGGTTACCGCGTTCGATTCGAGTCTGCAATCTTTGTCGTTCCTATCGCTATCAATCGACAGGCTACTACGTTTCGTTGTTGGCCGAAGCTCGTGGGCACCGCGCGTATCCAGATGTCTTGACGATCGGCGACATTTCGCTTTCTCGAAGCGTCCGAATGGTACCGCCATCGCTCGAAGCCATCATCGAAAAGGCGTTATCGCCGCTGACGTCAGATGAGTTTGTGTTGAGCGTCTATTTCGGTGAGAACTTGGCCAAGCGCTATCAGCGATTGGCACGAGCGATCCAGTCGCAATTCAACGCGCCCCTGATTCGATGCTGTTTCAAGCGGCGAAAGCGTTGGCGAATTCAAAGCGTATCGGCTATCTCAATCGCGGACGTTCCTGAAAACCACCGCGAGTTTGTTGCCGAGGTCGCACGTCAACATCTTGGGCGAGGTTCGGTCAGTCGTCCGAGTTACCGTCCGCCGCGGTATGACCTCGCCATCTTGCAAAATCCCGATGAAGGTGACCTGGCTCCCTCCTGTCCGAAAGCACTGCGTCAGTTCGTCAAAGTGGCTGAAGATGAAAGTGTGCGAGCGGAGTTGATCACCGCCGCTGACGCAGGACGCCTGTTCGAGTTTGATGCGTTGCTGATTCGAGAGACAACATCGGTCAATCATCACACCTATCGGATGGCTCGGCGTGCCGAGGCCGCGGGTATGGTCGTGATCGATGACCCGACGTCGATTCTTAGATGTAGTAACAAAGTCTATTTAGCAGAATTGTTGTCGCGGGCGAAAATCCCAGCGCCGCCGACGATGATATTGCAGCGTGGTGACGAGCAATTCGAGCGGCAGCTTCCTGAGTTGCCCTGTGTGATCAAGCGACCCGACAGTGCGTTTTCCCAAGGCGTCGCGAAAGCGGAAAATGAGTCACAACTGCGTCTTCTCTTGGAGAACTACTTCGAAGACTCGGAGTTGTTGATTGCTCAGCCATTTCTGCCGACAGACTTCGATTGGCGGATCGGACTGATCGATGGCGAACCACTGTTCGCATGTAAGTACCACATGGCCCGCGGTCACTGGCAAATCGCAAAACATTCGGCAGATTCCAAAACGCCTCGGTTCGGAAAATGTGAAACCATGCCGGTTGAATCTGCTCCGAAAAAATGTGTCGCGCTGGCAAAGAAGGCGTCGGAGTTAATCGGCCGTGGCTTCTATGGTGTCGATATCAAACAGAGCGGTGACCAGTTCTATGTGATCGAAGTCAACGACAATCCTAACCTCGATGCCGGAGTCGAAGACAAGGTGTTAGGCCGGGAAGTCTATCGCCGGATCATTCGCACATTGATCCGGCGAATCGAGAACTCAAGGCGGCTTGAGCCCTAGCCCGGACGCGGTCACCACCGAAATCAACAATCTCGTTAATGCCATCCGCCCCCACACCTTCCGAATCAATACTTTTTCTCAACGTCATCACTGATGCCACGATCGCTTTTTGAAGCCTATGGAATCGAGCTGGAGTACATGCTTGTTGACCCGACAACACTAGCGGTACGTTCGGTCGCCGACTGTTTCTTATCACAACTTTCTGCGAACGTCGGGGCACCCCTGAGCGACGTGACGTGTCGTGATCTAACGTGGTCGAACGAGTTGGCAAGACACGTCATCGAGCTAAAGGTATCCGAGCCAACGGCGGATCTCGTTGGACTTGCCGAACGATTTCAAAATGCGATTGTTGACGCACAGGCGAGCCTTCAAAGTTGCGGCGCGGCGCTGCTACCAACGGCAATGCACCCGACAATGAAACCGCAAGACGAAGTTCAGCTTTGGCCTCATGAAGGTGTTGACGTCTATCAACAGTTCGACGCCGTGTTCGACTGTCGGTCACATGGTTGGGGCAACGTGCAAAGCGTTCATCTGAATTTGCCTTTCCAAGGCGACCGGGAGTTCGCCGCTCTGCACGCAGCGATTCGGCTGTTGTTGCCGGTCCTACCCGGGTTGGCGGCCAGTTCTCCGGTCGCCGACGGCACGGAGTCTCGGAGCGCCTCGACTCGCTTGGTCTATTACGTTACGCACTGTGATGTTGTCCCTTGTTTGATCGGCGATGTGATTCCGGATCCGATGACCACCCAAGAGGAATACAACCATCGTGTCTTTGAACCGATCGCCCGCGAATCTCAGCGACGAAACTGGCAGGACTGGATGAAACCGGAGTTTCTCAATGCGCGAGGGGCGATCGCCCGTTTCGACCGCGGATCGATCGAGATCCGCTTGATGGACGTCCAGGAGCACCCACGTGCTGACGTAGCGATCTGTGCTGCCGTCATCGCGGTGTTACGTCGCTTGGTCGATCAGCGATGGCGATCGGTCTCCGAGCAGAACAGCCTCGACACACGATCACTGCGTCTGCTACTCGATCAAAGCATCCTGGACGGCGAAGACGCGATCATCCGGTGGCCCGAATACCTCGCCTGTTTCGGAATCGAGGACTCGGCAGTAACGATGTCAGAATTCTGGAATCGACTGTTGGCCGACGCAAAAAGCGAAGACCACGCTCTCGAACGTTTGTATGACCCGTTGGACGTCATCCTACGCGAAGGCACGTTATCAAAGCGGATCCGCCGATCATTGCATGCCAGTCAAGTCGATTCGGTTAGCTTGGCCAATCGGATAGATTGGGTGTATCGGCGACTGGCACATTGTCTTCAGTCCGGTCACTCGTTTCTCGTTCCTTGATCCCTTCCTACGCTGCCTCGCCCGGCTTCTTTTCTTCGAACAACCTATCCATGAATCAAACGATCGATTTAAACGAATACGAAACGCAGCTCGTCGTCCGGCCGATGAAAATTGACGACTTTGAAAGGCTCGTCGAAATGCAACGCAAGTGTTTTCCGGCCATGCAGCCGTGGGGACGTGATCAGATCGAAAGCCAATTGGAGCGGTTTCCTGAAGGCCAAGTGGTGGTCGAAATTGACGGCGTGGTCGTCGCTTCCTCGTCCAGCTTGCGGCTCAATTATGACGATCACCAAGAATGGCATGATTGGAAGAAGTCAGCCGATGGAGGGTATATTCGCAACCATCAGCCCGACGGTGATGTGCTCTATGGGATCGAAATCATGGTCGATCCGGACTACCGAGGGATGCGATTGTCACGCCGTTTGTACGACGCCCGCAAAGAATACTGCGTCGTCCATAACATTCGCCGCATGATCGTCGGCGGACGCCTGCCGGGGTACCACAAACATGCCGACGCGATGAAAGCGAGTGAGTACGTGGATCGGGTGATGAATAAAGCGATTTATGATCCTGTGCTGACCGCACAAATCGCCAACGGGTTTTCTCTGCAAGGCTTGATCCCGAACTACCTGCCATCGGATGTCGAAAGCTGTGGCTATGCGACCTATTTGGAATGGCGAAATCTAGATTTTATGCCTAAGTCCAAACGGACCCTGCGGCGTATCGTTGACTCCGTGCGTATCGGAGCAGTGCAGTACGAGATGCGCGCGATCGATGACTTCGACGACCTGGCCAAACAAGTGAAGTACTTTGTCGATGTCGCCGGCGACTACAAGTGCGACTTTGTGCTTTTTCCAGAGTTGTTCTCAGTCCAACTCTTGTCAACGTTGCCCAACATGCGACCCGGCGAGGGGGCACGTCGCTTGGCCGAGTTCACGCCCCAGCTGCTCGAATTGCTCGCCGAACTTGCGGTCGCGTATGACGTAAACTTGATCGGCGGATCACATCTGGTGGTCGAGAACGAGCGTCTGTTCAATGTCGCGTATCTCTGCCATCGAGACGGCCGGATCGACAAGCAATACAAGCTGCATATTACGCCCGCCGAGCGTCGTTGGTGGGGCGTGGAGCCAGGCGATCGATTGGACGTCTTTGATACCGATTGCGGAAAAATCTCGATCCAAATTTGTTATGACGTCGAATTTCCCGAACTCAGTCGACTCGCCGTTCAGCAGGGGGCCAATCTGATTTTCGTGCCGTTCAACACCGACACGCGAAACGGGTACCTTCGGGTTCGCCACTGCGCGGCGGCGCGGTGTATTGAAAACGAAGTTTACGTGGCGATCGCCGGATGCACGGGCAATCTACCATTCGTCGAAAATGCTGACATCCACTATGCCCAATCATCCATTCTGACCCCTTGCGACGTCACGTTCGCTCGTGATGGAATCGGCGCCCAGGCGAACGAGAACATTGAATCGGTGGTGATTCACGACGTCGACTTGGAATTGTTGCGGCGGCACCGAGTCAGCGGATCGGTGCGAAACTGGAATGATCGTCGAACGGATCTTTACGAAGTCATTGAAAAACAGCCGCGCGGATAAACTAATGCTCTGGTGCTCCGTCGAGACCAACGGCTTGCCGCCGGTATGTTGGTCCTGGAGCTTGAATCGCTGAGCTTGAATCGCTAGGCGGTGCCAATTGCGAGGGTTCAGCAAGCAGCGGCCTGCAGTAATCGTGTGCTTCAAATCCGTTTGCTTTGCAGGTAATGTTGTTGTCAAGCCGGGCGCTTGCCGGCTGCACAGACGCTGCTTTGCACATGAGGACCACTCGGGGACGAGGAACAAGACATGGACCGCGATTTGCGTGAAGACGAGCGATGTGCGGCTTACCTCAAGGCAGTCGCCGACCCATTGCGTCTGCGAGTGCTGAGGGCGCTGCAGGTAGGCCCGCTCAGCGTTTCCGATCTCGCCGAATTGCTCGAGCAGGAAGTCGGCACGGTGTCACATCACCTGCGGGTGCTTTACCACGCCAAGATCGTGCGAACGCGGCGAGAAGGTAAATTTATCTATTACTCGCTCAGCGAAGAGATCTTGCGATCGGACGATCAATCCAGGGAATCCGTGTTCGATTTCGGTTGCTGCCGACTGGATGTCAGCGAATGAATTTCCGCTAGAACGCCACGAAGCGGCGAAACTGCTCACCCCATTAGCCGTCGGGCGTTTTTCCGTCGGTGATGACGTCAGTCGCATTTGTTCACTGACGATTCGCACCGTGCACTCGGACTAAAGCCGAATACCGAGTTCCTTGTCACGTAGCATCGGCTATTGGTTTGGGTTTTCCTTCGCGCATCGAGGACACTTAGGCGTGCAGCTCCGTTCGGGTCGGCCTGCGCAGCGGTTTGCGTCTTCGCTTTCATTGACCCAGACAGCGTTTTAGCGTCTGCCTGGGTAATTTGCGCAAGATGGGTGCGAGGATTGTGTGTGCCGAAGAAACAATTCTGATAAAACTTTCCCGGAGGCGTTGACGACAAACATCGCGGCCTCTATCTTCCCCGCCCCCGACCAAGGGAACGCCCGATCGCGTGAGCTTCCGCAAAGGAGCAGTGTCTCGGAGCAGACCTTGTGAAGGCCCACAAACAGTGGGAGAGTTGGCCGTTCGCGGGCGACTGTGAGAGCTTCAAAAAACAATTTTGAAATTCTCGCGAAGACAGGTTGACGGCGACACTCGCCGCCCCTATCTTCCCCGCCTCACTGATCGGCAACC